>PLYZ01000055.1 GCA_003151935.1 Candidatus Dormiibacterota bacterium
GGTCCTGGTACACGGTCTCGATGCCCAGGCGTGAGGCGTCGCGCGCGCTCCGGACGTGGACCTGACGACCTTCCCAAAATACCTCGCCGTGGTCGGCCGGGTAGATGCCGGCGATGCATTTCGTGAGCACCGACTTGCCGGCGCCGTTATCACCGCAAAGCGCGGTCACCTGGCCGGACGGAAGGTCGAGATCGACGTGGTACAGGGCTTGCACGGGCCCGAAGTGCTTGTCCAGCCCGCGAACTTTGAGCAGCGGCTCCTCGGTCGCTCGCGGCTCGGCGACGGCAGCCGTCATTTCACCAGCCATTATCTCGACTTTGAAAGGAAAGGTTGACGCCGCCGCAAAGGCGGCGGCGTCAGTACCTGTTGACGACTACGAGATGCTGTTGGCCGTGCAGACCGCGGCTCCGGCCTTGCTGCACAGTGCCGCGACGTCGATGAACTTGTCCTTGATCACGGTCGACTCCATGTTGGACTTGTCAACCCAGATCGGGACGAGAAGCGAAGCGGGCTGCTGGGTGCCGGTGACGCCCGACGGAGGCGTGGTGTTTCCGTTCACCAAACCAGACGGAGGCGTGGCACCTGCGCGAAGCACGGTGGCCAGCGCCACTGCGTCCTGCGCCTCGAGGTAGACGGCCTTGTAGACCGATCCGCACTGGTAGTCGGTCAGCACGTTGACCATGCCGTCCAAGGTTGCGTCCTGGCCGGTGGTCGGGATCGTCTTGGCCTTGACGTTCTTGTTCTTGAGGACCTGGATCACGGCGTTACCGAGACCGTCGTTGGCCTCGATGGTGGCGTTGATGGCGGGGTTCGCGGTGAACGCCTGCTGGAAGATGGTCTGGCCAACGTCGTTCTTCCAGTCGGTAGCGATCTGATCGCCAACGAGCTTCATGCCAGCGCTGTTGGTCTTTCCGACGGTCTCCTGCGCGACCGAGTCGCCCCAGACGACCGAGTTGTAGCCCTGAGCGAACGAAACGGCGTTCGGGTCAGAGTTCTGTCCGCCGTTGAGAGTGAAGACCTGCGGGTTCTTCACGCCCCATGCGGAGACGCAGTCCGTGAAGCCCTTGCCGATGAGCTTGCCCACCTGGACGTTGTCGAAGCTCACGTAGTAGGTGCTGGTTCCGGTGAAGGTTGCCCGGTCGTAGCTGATGATCTTGACGCCGTGCGACGCGGCGTAGGTCTGGATCTGCGTTCCTACGCTGCTGTTCAGCGGGTCCATGATCAGGACGGTCGCCCCGGCGGTGATNNGCTGTACCCCGCGCCTGTGAAGGCCTGGGTTAGGTATGGCGCGTCAAAAGCGACGTAGCGAGCGGACGACGTCGTGTCCGGAAGGATGACTCCGACCATGCCCTTGCCGGCCGCGACAAGGCCCTTGAGCTTCGGCATGTACGAGAAGTCCTGCGTGAACGAGCTGATGCTCAGGTCTGACGGCACCGTTCCGCTCGGCGAGTTCGACGACGTCCCACCGCCGCCTCCACAGGCCATCGCGACGATCCCGAGCACACCGAGCGTCGGGATAAGTTTGGCGAACCTCATAGGTTCTCTCTCCTATCTAAGTCACCTGTTGCCTTCTTCCCGGACAGCTCCGGGGCGAGAGTGCGCCGGCGAACAGGCCTTACTCAGAAACCCCACGGCGGGACCGGCCCGCCTGCCCAGAGCATGTCTTACGCCCACACGTTTGTCAAGAGCGCGATCGTGCGACACATACAATTTGTTCAATCTCTTGACAAACCCACCCGGGCGCCCATGATTCCGATGCGCCGTGTCGAAGAATGGAGAGGGGACGCTCGGTTGGCTTAAAGACCGCAACCGCGAGCGCGTGTTGGGGGCGCTGCGCGAGCGCGGGCGCATCAGCCAGGCCGACATCGCGCGCATGACCGGCCTTTCGCGCACGACTGTGCACACGTTCGTGGCGGAGCTGAAGGATTCGGGCATGGTGCACGAGGTCGAGGCGAGCGTTCCGGATGTTCGTGGCGGCCGCCCGGCGGTGCTGCTCGTGCTGCGGGACTCGTCCCTTGCGGTGGTGGGCATCGACTTCGGGCACAGCCACGTGCAGGTCGCCGTCGCCGACCTGGTTCACAACCTGCTCGCGGAGCGCCGGTGCGATCTCGACGTGAACTACCATGCCGCCGAAGCGCTCGACACCGCTACCCGAATGGTGGACGAGGTGCTGATCGAGGCCCACGTGGAGCGGAAGTCCGTCATCGGCGCCGGAATCGGAATCCCTGGACCGGTCGACCGCGCGCGAGGCACTGTCGGGTCGACCACCATCCTCCCGGGGTGGACCGGCCTTCGCATCGAGACCGAGATGCAGGAGCGCCTGGGCATCCCGGTCGAGATCGAGAACGACGCCAACCTGGGCGCGCTCGCGGAGATGTCCTGGGGCGCCGGCCGCGAGTGCGCGAACTTCGCGTACATCAAGGTCGCCACCGGCATCGGGGCGGGGCTAGTGATCGACGGCCGGCTGCTGCGTGGAGCATCGGGGACGGCCGGGGAGATCGGGCACACGACCCTCGATGAGTCGGGCGCGCTCTGCTACTGCGGGAACCGTGGGTGCCTCGAGACCGTGGCGTCGGGCCCGGCGATCATCCAGCTCGTCGGGCTCGTCGACGGTGAGGTCCCGAGCCTGTCCCGCATAGTCGAGCTTGCGATCGCGGGCGACGTGCGCTGCCGCCGGGCTATCTCCGATGCCGGTCATGAGATCGGCGTCGCCGTAGCGGGACTCTGCAACCTCATCAACCCCGAGCGCGTCATAGTCGGCGGTTTGCTCAGCCGTACAGGCGAGGTGCTCCTCCAGCCGATCCGGGAATCGATGCGGCGCCACGCCGTGCAGGCCGCGGCGGACATCATCGATGTCGTACCAGCCGTGTTCGTCGAACGAGCCGAGCTCCTGGGCTCTCTCGCCCTTGCGCTCCAGAGCTCGAGCAGGCGGACGGCGAGGGCCGCAGTTCAGGCCGGCGGCTAGGAGATTCCCACCGCGGCGCACGCCGCCGCGTACTGGTCGGTGCACAGATCGGCCCTGGTCCAGAATCCGTCGGCGATCACGGTCGAGATGATCGTCTGCCTGGTCACCGCCACCGGGCTCACGAGCACGGCGGGAACCATCGTGCTTCCGTTGTCGGCGGTATTTCCACCGGTCATCGAGGCGGGCACCGTCACGCCGTAAGCGAGGTCGTAGGCAAGCTGTGCCCCCGCTTCCGCCTCTGCTCGAACGGACCGGTACACGGTCATGTACTGCTCGCCGGCCAGAATGCGCTGGACCGCCGCGAGCTCGGCGCCGTCGCCCGTGATGGGAGGAAGCGGCTTGACCGCCGCCGCGCTCAGTGCCGCAAACGCCCCGCCGGCGCTCGTGTCGTCGGCGGCGTAGACCGCGTCCACTTTGTCGTGGAGCGCGGTCAGCGCATCCGCCATCTCTGTCTGGGCCGTGTCGGGGCCCGCTTGCGGTGTGTCGTAGGCCTTCGCGATGTTCACCTTGTTGCCCAGGATGGTTTGGACGCCCTGCTTCAGCAGCTTGGCGATGTTGTCTCCAGGGTCGCCGTTGATCATCACGATGGTCGGGTTGGTCTTGCCTTTCAGCGCCGCGAGAAGTCCGTCTGCCTGCAGCTGGCCCACCGCCGCGTTGTCGAACGACACGAAGTAATCGACGGCCGGCGTGTTCAGGATGAGCCGCTCGTAGGCGATGACCGGGACGTGTCGGGCGCGGGCCTTGCCGGCGATCGCCGATGCCGTGGTGCCGTCGACCGGGTCGAGCACGAGGACGTTGGCTCCGCCTGCGAGCGCCGCCTCAGCCTGGCTCAACTGTGCCGCCGCGTCCTGGTGTGCGTTGCGATAGTCGACCGTGCAGTCCGCGCACATGGACTTGAGCGTGGCTTCGAAGATGGGCACGTGCTGGCTCTCGTACCGGGTGTCCTGGGTGTCGGGCAAGAGAAATGCGATCTTCTTGCCGAGCGTGACTCCAGCGTCAGTGCTCGGGCCACACGCGGTGAGACCCAGTGCGATGAGGAGCAGAGCGGGAACCAGCCTGGCCATTTTCATAACGTGGGGTGCGGCGACGGCCGACCCGCATTGTGTTGGCTGCCCCCGCGAGTGTCAAGTTGGGCCGCTTGATGAATTTCGCGTTGGCTGTCAGGGTTTCAAGCGAGAGAAATGCAAGTTCTCGTAGCGCTGATCGGGATCGTGCTGGTTTTTATCGTTCTCAGGGACGCCTTCGAGACGATCATCCTGCCGCGCCGCGTGTCGGGGCCGCGACTGTCGAAGATGTTCTACCAGGCCACGTGGAAGCCCTGGAAAGCCGCCGGCCGCCGCATGCGCCCCGGTGAATGGCGTGAGACCTTCCTCAGCACTTATGGGCCGCTCTCCCTACTCATGCTCTTCGTGGTATGGGGTGCGATTCTCGTCACGGGGTTCGCCGCGCTACTGTGGGCCGCGGGGTTCGACGTGAACCTCTCCGGCCCAGACCACCTTTACGTGAGTGGTACGACGTTCACGACGCTCGGCATCGGCGACTTCACCCCGCACACGGATCTGGCGCGGTTTATCACCGTGGTGGAAGCGGGCACAGGCTTCGGCTTCCTCGCGATCCTCATCTCATACCTGCCCGTGCTGTACCAGAGCTTCTCGCGGAGAGAGATCGCGATCTCGATGCTCGACGAGTGGGCGGGGTCGCCGCCCAGCGCAGGAGACCTTCTGCGCCGCGCTTCCGAATCAAATGAGATGGACGAGCTGATCCCATTGATGGGGCGCTGGGAGACGTGGACCGCCGAGCTGCTCGAGAGCCACCTCTCGTACCAGGTGCTCAGCTACTTCCGCTCGCAACACGAAAACCAGTCCTGGGTCGCCGCGCTCACGGCGATCATGGATTTTTCCGCGCTGTGGCAGGCGAGCAAGGATCACGGCAAGTCCTGGCAGGCCCGCCGGGTATACGCCATGGGCCGGCATGCCCTAGGCGACCTGAGCCAGGTGCTCCACGCCGTGCCGGAGTTCGACGCGCCCGACCGCCTGTCCGAGGCTGAGCTCATCGCGTTGCACGAGGCGTTGACGGCCGCAGGGAAGGACATCGACCTCGCTGCGTTTCGGGAGCGGCTGAACGCTCTGCGCAAAGGCTACGAGCCATACGCCATCGCGCTGAGCCACGAGCTTTTGATGGAGCTCCCACCGTGGATGCCGCTGGGCGAGCGGCAAGACAACTGGGAAACAACAGCCTGGGAAGGCGCCGCCCCAGGAGAATCCCTGCACTAAAGAACTTTCGAGAGGAAGGACCGGGTCCGTTCCTGCTGCGGATTCGCCAGCACGTCGCGCGGCTTGCCCGCCTCGACGATCACCCCTCCGTCCATGAACACCAGCGTGTCGCCCACCTCGCGGGCAAACCCCATCTCGTGCGTCACCACGACCATGGTCATGCCGTCCTGGGCGAGGCGGCGCATGACGTCGAGCACCTCGCCGACCAGCTCGGGGTCCAGGGCGGAGGTGGGCTCGTCGAACAGCATCAGCTTCGGATCCATCGCCAGCGCCCGCGCGATCGCGACGCGCTGCTGCTGGCCGCCCGACAGCTGCTTCGGGTACGCGTTCGTCTTGTCGGCGAGGCCCACCCGATCCAGCAGTGCACGTGCGTAGGCCACCGCCGTGGAACGGCTCGCCTTCTTGACGCGGATCGGCGCCTCGATGAGGTTCTCGAGCGCGGTCATGTGAGGAAACAGGTTGAAGTGCTGAAAGACCATGCCGATCTCGGACCGCTTCTGACAAACCTCGCGATCCGGAAGCTCGTAGAGCTTGTCGCCACGCTGGCGATACCCGACCAGCTCTCCGTCGACCGACAGCCGGCCGGCGTCGATCTTCTCCAGGTGGTTGATGCAGCGGAGGAACGTGCTCTTGCCGGAGCCCGACGGGCCGATCATGCACATCACCTCTTTCGGATTCACCTCGAGGTCGATTCCACGCAGCACCTCGAGCCGGCCGAAGCTCTTGTGCACCGCCTCCGCCTTGACCATCGGACCGGCGCTCATCTGCGCCCCGGAGGGAAAGACACCGACACATCCGGTACCGGCGGCGGCGGCGCGTGGAACGTGAACAGCATCCGCCGGAATCTCTGGAAGGGCGTGGGTGGAAGCTCCCGTTGGGCGCCTCGAGCGAAATATCGCTCCACGTAGTACTGGCCGATGGTCAGGACCGTCGTCATGGCCAGGTACCAGATGCTCGCGACGATCGCCAGCTCGATCACCAGGAAAGTGAAGTTCGCGATCTGTTCCGATCGCGTGAAGAGCTCGGGCACCGCGGCGATTGAGGCGAGCGATGTGGTCTTCAACATCGAGATCGTCTCGTTCCCGGTGGGGGGGATGATGACGCGCATCGCCTGAGGCAGGACGATCCGGCGCATCAGCTGCAGCCTGTTCATACCGAGCGCCTGGGCAGCCTCGGTCTGGCCCTGCTCGACCGAGATGATGCCGGCCCGCACGATCTCCGCCATATAGGCGGCTTCGTTGAGCCCCAGGCCGAGGGTCGCCGCGGTGAAGGCGCTGATGAGCAGGTTGGTGCTCTCCTGCCAGTGCAGCGGAGTGCCGGGGATGCCGATTCCGATGTGCGGGAGGACCGTGTTGAGGTTGAACCAGAAAAAGATCTGGACGAGGACCGGGGTGCCGCGAAAGAACCAGATGTAGAGCCAGCTCACCCATGACATCACCGGGCTGGGTGAAAGCCGCATCACGGCCAGGACGATGCCGAGCACGATGCCGATCAGCATCGCCAGCACCGTGAGCTCCAGCGTGATGACGATCCCTTCCAGGATCAGCCTGCCGGAAAGCCACTTCCACACCTGATCCCAGCGGAGGTCGGGTGCCGTCGCAAACGTGTAGACGATATCGCCGGCGAAGGCCAGGACCAGCGCCCCGGATACCCACCGCCACGGGTGACGGACCGGAATCGCCTTGATCGCCTCCGGCCGCGGGCCGGCTTGTGAGCCGGGCGCCGCCGGGCCAGAGGCGATGTCGGTCACTTCAACTTATGCGGTCGTACCTCAGTACGACGGCACGCACGTCGCGCCGATCGAGTTGTTGTTGTTGAGCGCCACGTCTGAGCTGGTGATGGCGCCGTCGCTGACGTTCCAGGTCTTGAGGATGTTGCTGTAGTAGCTGTTGTTGTCGATCAGGTACTTGACCGCGTCCGTGATCGGCTTCTCCAGCGCGCTGCCCTTGACGATGGCGATGCCGTACGGCGCGACGCTGCAGGGCTGGCCGCCGATCTTGAACTTGCCGTTGGACTGCTTGACCTGGAAGTCGGCCACCGGTTGGTCGAGCCAGCCGAAGTCGGCGCGGCCCGAGAGCAGCGCCGAGTTGGCGTCGGTCTGGGTTCCGAAGCTCAGCACCTTGATGTCCTGCTTGCTCGCGCTCTTGCAGTTGTCCGCGTCGCCGGCGATGGCCGTGCCGCCGACCGACTGGCCCATGTAGCCCCAGGCGTCGGACTCTTCAGTCGTGCCCGATTCGACGGCGACGGTGTGCCCGCACATGTCCGCGGCCGTGCTGATCGTCGGGCCGCCGACCTTGACGATCCAGGCCTCTCCGGCCTTGTAGTAGGTGACGAAATCGATGCCGTTGTTCTCGCGCGTTTGCGTCGGACTCCAGCTCGAGATGCTGAACGAGTAGCGCGGCTTGTCGCCACCCGCGACCTCGCTCGGAGTGCTTGCTTTGAGCTGGGCGATGATGTCGTCGAAGGTCACGTTGTTGAAGGTGCAGACGAGGCCCATCACCTTGCAGATCGCGTTGCCGAGGTCGATGTCCCAACCGGAGATCGCCCCCGTGTTCGGATCGATGAACTCGTTAGGCGCGTAGGTGGCGTCGGTGGCGATCTGAATCGGCCCCGAAACCGTCGACGGGACCTCGCTCGCGATGCTGGCGACCTTGCCAGGCCCGCCGGACGTGGTGGCCGTCGGTGTGGTCGATCCGCCGCACGCGGCGAGCACGATGGCCGCCGCGATCGCCGATAACGCTTTCTGAGCGCTCATAGGTAGCCTCCCCTTCGCGGCAACTGGGCCGTCGGTCCGAATTGTAATTCGCGCAATTTGCACGTGCTTAACGCTCGTCGTAGCCTTGCACCACGTGCCCTGGCTCGTGATCACGGACCCGTTTCCTCCCGGCTTCTACCTGGGGCCGCTGCAGATCCGCTTTTACGGCCTCGCCTACGCGGTCGCGTTCATCGTGGGCACGGCCGTGGCCACGCGACACCTCGAGCGAAAGGGGATCTCCTCGAATGTCTCCGGGAACATCGCTTTCTGGACGATCGTGTTCGGGCTCATCGGGGCGCGGCTCTACTTCGACGTCCAGTCAGGCTGGTGGTTCTACCTGACGCATCCGCAGCACATCTTTGCGTTCTGGGAAGGAGGGATGGCGTTCTTCGGCGCGATCTTCGCCGCCCTGATCGTGCTGGTCGTCATGGCGCTTCGCCATCACCTCAATTTCTGGGACCTGCTCGATGCGGGCGTGCTGTTCGCCGCGGTCGGCCAGCCCATCGGCCGGCTGGGCAACGTCATGAACGGAGAGATCCTGGGTCCGCCATCCAACCTGCCGTGGGCGCTCCGCTACACCAACCCGGCCTCGATGGCTCCGCAGCTGGGCGTGGCCTACCAGCCCGCGAACCTGTACGAAGCGGTTGGCACCCTGATCATCCTTGGCGTTCTCCTCTACTTGCGCCGCCGTGGAGTGCCCTCCGGGGTCCTGGGACTGACCTACCTGGTCCTCTACCCGGTGAGCCAGCTGATCCTCTTCCAGTGGCGCACCGACTACGAGACGCCGGTCATCCTGTGGGGCCTCAAGCAGGCTCAGCTCACGTCGCTCGCGATGCTCTTGACCATCGTGCCGATCTTCGTCCTGGTGTGGCTCCGGTCACGGCCGAAAGGCCAGGTGAGCGTGACCCCCGAGGGTATGATCCAGGCGTGAGCCGGTCGCTCAAGCTGGGCGGTGCGCTGGTTGGGTTTGGCATCCTCCTGTCGCAGCTGGGACACCTGCTGGTGTATCAACTGCAGTTCGGCTCGGCGGCACAGGCCGTCCAGAGCACCGGTGCGCATGCCTACTTCCCGACGCTCGTCAAGGCAGGCCTTGGCTTCGGTGCCGCGGCGTTCCTGGCGAGCCTCCTGGTCATCGGCGCGTCCAGGTTCGTGGCCGGCGGTCTCGGCGCCAGGCCGGCGGGCGGTCCTTCCTACGTGAGGCTGCTGGCGCTGATGTTCACGATCCAGATGGCCTGCTTCGGATTGCAGGAGACGGTCGAGTCGCTGGCGGCGGGTGCGGCGGTCGCCTCGGCTCCGCACATTCTTCTTCTGGGCACGATGGGCCAGCTGCCGGTCGCGGCCCTCGGCGCCCTCGCATTCAAGTGGCTGCTGCTCCGGTTTGAGTCCGCCGTCACCGAGATCCGAGTTGCCATGGCTGCGCCGCCGGCTCGGGTTCCACCTGTCGCGATTGCAATCCCAGTCTGGGGCCATGACAACCGCCATCTCGTGCTCCGGCCGGCTGCGGGCAAATCGCTCTCCAAGCGCGGCCCGCCTTCCTCCATGCGCGTCAGCTCGAACTGATCGCACGCGCGCATCTGCGCGCACAAATCAAAGGAGGAAAAAATGAGTCGTGCTCGTCTCGCCATCGCCATCGGCGTGATCGTGGTTTTCGTTGTGGTCGGCGGCGTCATCATCCTGGCCAACCAGCATCACGGCGGCCGGAACCTGACCTTCAACGTCACGGTCACCGGCGCCAAGTCGATGTCGCCCAGCGCGCTATCCGCCAATCAAAACGACAACGTGACGATCAACATCGCCAGCGACACGACTGGCGAGGTGCACCTGCACGTCTACGACATCGCCTTCAATACAATTGCCGGCCAGACGGTCAGCCACACTTTCAAAGCCGTCAACACGTGCACCTGCGACATGGAATGGGAGAGCACGAGCACCCCGCTCGGCGCCCTGGTGGTGAGCCCATGAGGGAGTCCCGGCCGGAGGCCCTCGACGGATCTTCGGCGCCGATGCAACCCATCTGCGTTGTTGCGACCTCCGCTCCTCGCTTACGCATCAACGGATGCGCGCGCTCCGGTGCTCGGCCGCGCCTAGCATCTGGGCCACCTCGTCGCCGAATCTCTCGCCGAGGTCTCCAGCCGTGACTCCGGCAGCCGGAATACTTCTCCACGGCTTCGGAGCGCGCTACGACCTTCCCATCTCGCTTGCCCTCTATCTATATGCGGCGGCGGGCGTGGTCGTCATCTCGTTCGTGCTCGTCGTCCTTTTCACCGGCGACCAGGTGGGTGCGAAAGCGCTCCAGTACCCGCGGCGTGCAGTGCCCGCCCTGGCGTCGATCGCGCGCAAGCCATGGCCGCGAATCATCGGCGGCGTCATCGGGATCGCGGGCCTGCTGGCCATCGTCATCACCGGCCTTTTCGGCTCTACCAACCCGCTGTACAACCCCGCCGAGTACCTGACGTGGATCTACTTCTGGGCCGGGCTCTTCATCGTCTCGGGGCTCGTCGGAAATCTCTGGTACCTGGTCAACCCGTGGGCCGCGATCTATGACGCGGTGAAGCGGGGCCGGATCCCCCCACCGGCGCTTCGCGCCACCTCCCCGGCGAGCGGGGAGGTAAATCACGAGTCGCTGTTGAAGCTGCCCAATGTTGGGGTTTGGCCGGCGGCGGCCGCCTACTTCTCTTTTGCCTGCCTGGAGCTCACCACCGGCATGGCCAACCGTCCGTGGCTCGTCGCCACCACGGCGCTCGTTTATTCTGCGGTGACGCTGGTCGGGATGTTCCTGTTCGGCCGCGACGAGTGGCTGGAGCACTGCGAGGGCTTCACCGTCCTCTTCGGGATCGTCGGCCGCTTCAGCCCGGTCGAGGCTGAGCGGGACGAGACGGGTCGCATCGTCATGGTCTACCTGCGGCCGTGGGGCGTGGGCTTGCTCAAGCCTTCGCCGACCGGCTGGGATCGAGTGGTCTTCGTGATTCTCATGCTGTCGACGCTCGCCTTCGACGGGATCCTCGCCACGCCCTCGTGGCAGGACTTCACCGTTGCGCTCGAACCCATCTGGCTACCGATGGGTGGCTTTGGATTCTTTTTTCTTCGCACGCTGGGCCTCGTCCTGCTTTCGATCGCGTTCCTGCTCGTGTTCATCACGTTCATGGAGCTGGTCATCTTCCTGGGCAGGCGCAGCGTCGACCTCAAGGCGACGGTGTCCGCGTTTGCGCTCACGCTTGTGCCCATCGCTCTCGTCTACAACGCCGCCCACAACTACAGCTACGTGGTCGTGCAATCCCAGGGTCTGATCCCGCTGCTCAACGATCCGCTCCAGAAGGGCTGGCATCTCTGGCCGGCCGTGGCGAACGTCACACCCAGCTTCGCGCTCGCGCAGGCGTCGACTGTGTGGTACGCGCAGGTGGTGCTGATCGTCCTCGGGCACGTCGTCGCGGTGTACCTGGCACACCTCAGGGCGGGCGAGCGTTTCCGCACGGCTCAGCGCGCGCTGCTCAGCCAGTACCCCATGCTGATCCTGATGGTGATGTACACCATGACCAGCTTGTGGATCCTCGCCCAGCCCATCACCCGCGAGACAGGATGAGCCGTCCCGCGGCGAAGCGGCCGCCAGCCCCGCGGCCGCTGCGGAAGGCAGTGTCTCGCACGCCATCGTGGGTGGCGCCGGCGGCGGCCGTCGCCGGCATCGCCCTGCTGGTGGTCGCGTTCCTGGTCATCAGGTGGTACACGACGCCGCCAGCTCCCACTCCGCTGACCGTCGACGCGACGCAGCAGGTGGTCGCGAGCATCACGAGCCTCCCCGCGACTGAGCTGGATGCGGTTGGTGCCGGCTCCGCGAACAACCTGATCAAACCGGTGTCGGGGACCCCGCTCACGGGCCCGAATGGGCACCCGGAGGTGTTCTACATGGGCGCCGAATACTGCCCGTACTGCGCGGCGGAGAGGTGGCCGATGATCATTGCCCTCTCGCAGTTCGGCACATTCTCCGGC
Organism: Candidatus Dormiibacterota bacterium; assembly: GCA_003151935.1. GTDB lineage: Bacteria > Chloroflexota > Dormibacteria > Dormibacterales > Dormibacteraceae > Palsa-870. The sequence continues at coordinate 11,978 of PLYZ01000055.1, forward strand.
CTACAGACCACGTCCTCGTCGTCGACCGACGTCTATCCGAACACGCCAACGTTCACGTTTCGCAGTGCCACGTTCACGAGCCAGTACGTCGACTTCGTGTCCGTCGAGACGACCGACCGCAACCAGAATCCCCTGCAATCCCCGACTTCGGCTCAGCAGGCGCTCGTGACCAAGTACGACACCTCCGGCTCGATACCGTTCGTGGACTTCGGCAACCGGTACGCGTTTGACGGCGCCATGTACCTGCCCGACGTGCTGAGCGGGACGAGCTGGCAGGCCGTCGCGGACTCGCTGGCTCAGTCCACCTCCCCGCAGGCGAAAGCGATCCTGGGGTCCGCCAACCTCATCACCGCCGCCATCTGCCGCCTGACCGCGGACCAGCCCGCGACGGTCTGCTCCTCCTCTTCGATCCAGGCCATCGAGCAGAAGCTGGGCTAGCCGCGTGAGGCTGCAAGTGCTGGCGCTGGCCGCCGGCCTGGCGGGTGTCGGTATCTCGATCTACCTCACGGTGGTCCACTACTCGACGATCCCGCTGGCCTGCCCGGCGAACGCGGTGATCAACTGCGAGCAGGTCGTCACCAGCCCCTACGGGGTGATCGGTGGATCCGTGATCCCGACCTCGGCGGCGGGGATCGCCTGGTTTGCCGTGAGCGCCCTCCTCGCGGCGGGGTTGCTCAGCGGCCGAATTCAGCTGGCCCGGGCGCAGCTCGGCTGGGCGGCGATCGGCCTGGCCACAGTGCTGGGCCTGGTGTACGTCGAGATCGTCCGGTTGGGTGCCGTCTGCATCTGGTGCTCGGCCGCCCACGCCCTGGTCCTCCTGATCTTCCTGATTGCGCTGCCCCGAGGGAAGGGGAATAGGGTGACGTCGTGACCTGGCCCGTCGACCCGACGGTCTATGCCGGACTCATCGTGCTGTTCCTCGGACACGCCTGGCTGGCCGGCTCGGTGACCGACGCGCAGCGCAAGCACACCCTCTACTTCGGCCTTGGGCTGGTCACCTTGTGGCTCGCCCTCGAGACGCCGATCGATACGATCAGCGACCGCTATCTCGACAGCGTGCACATGCTGCAGCATGTCCTGCTCGGCTTCGTCGCCCCGCCTCTGATGCTGCTCGGCCTGTCCTCCCAGATGGTCGAGCGGGTGGTGCGAGTCCCGGGGGTCCGCGCCATCACCGAACCCGTGCCGGCCCTCGTGATCGCCGGCCTGGTGATGATCGTGTGGCATTTCCCTCCCCTCTATGACGCCACGCTTTACTCAGGGTCGCTCCACGTGCTGGAGCATGTGATGTTCATCGCGGCCGGCCTGCTGATGTACTGGCCGATGCTAGAAGCCACTTCAGCTCACGCGCGCTGGCAGATGTCGCCCCCGGCCAAGCTCCTTTACATGCTGGTGGCGACGCTTCCGCAGGACGGCGTGGCGCTCGCCCTCATCTTCTCGCGCGTGCCGTTTTATGAGTACTACACGCACGCGCCGCGTCTCGTCTCGTCCCTCACACCGCTGATCGATCAGACGCTGGCCGGCGCGGTCTTGATGATCCTCGGCAAGGCGACCCTCGCGATCGCCGCGATCGCAGTGTTCGTCAGGTGGTTCGGGAGCGAGCAGCGAGCCGACCAGGCCCACGCCATCACGAGCGGTTGATCACGACCATCTGAGCCCGATAGGCTCCATCCCCAAGGCACCGGATGCGACCATCCGTGCCCGAATGGCGGACTTACTAGGGTCGCAGGCAGGCGAGCCCGTTGCAGTCGCCGGCCAGCCAGCGTTCGAGTTCCGCGCTCAGCGCTTGGCTCGACGCTCCCTTTTCAAGGATCACCGTGAGCTCCTTGGTGCAGGCAACGCCGTAGCCGTTCTGGAACGCCTCCTGCACGACGCTCCTGTATTTCCCGTCGTCGCCTTCAGTCGCCATGTCGATCGCGATGTACTGAACGCCGGCGCTGATCGGGTCGATGGTCGGCCCGCCCACGCGTTGAATCGGGATCTCATAGATCTGCAGCCGTGTAGCCAGATGAGGTAGGAGGGTTTGCGTGGAGGCGACGGCTGCCGCCGGAGGGATCACGTCGAGGCAGGATTGGATATTGGCCGCGGTGGCGCTCGAAACGCCATAAGTTCCCAGCTCGGCGAGCGGGTTGATGGCAATGCTGAGCACGACGCTCGTGGCGAACACTGCGAGCGCTGTGCCTGCCCCGACTCTGGATTGGTTTCGCGTCGACCACATTGCGGCGAGCCGAGCTGCCCCGTCGACTCCTGCAAACGCGAGGATCGGCGCTGACAGCATGGAGTAGTGCATGTGGAAGTTCCAGACATCCGGTAGGTCGTTCCAGAACCGGGCCAGAAACGATGGAATCGCGACCAACGTCAACGGCGATACGACTGGTAGGAACAGCCAGTTTCCAAATGAGGCGATCCACACACGAGCCTTGGCAATTGGAGTGAAGAGGAGCTCCAGGCTGCTGAGCGGGTGTCGAAGAACATGCACAGCCGCACTGAGTGGGCCAGCGCCCAGAGCGCTGTAGTCCCAGTGGCGATACGGCGCCCCCGCAAGCGCGGGCATGACTACGCCGATAACCACGCCGAACCAGGCGGCATTGACGGCCATGAGAACGGCTCCAATCAAGAACCTGCGCTGGACCGCAAGGATGTAGAAGCCGAGCGCGATCAGCGTGAGGGAAACGTCCTCCCTCGTCAGCATGGCAACCGCCACCATCGCCACCAGCAGCCGGTTCCGCCGCGTGACCGTTGCGTAGAGCGCCCAGGAGATGCCCGCCACGGCAAACACGATGTGATGAAAATCGAAAAGAACGCCGGCGAGGATGCCCCAGTAAACGTAGAAGGCGGCCTGGAAAGCGAGCCCCGCGGTCGCCCCGAGGCGTTGAGCACCCCAGAGATATATGGGGACGCCCGCGACCGCGAGCAGCACGGCCTGGGCGATCAACAGAACCGCTGCCGAGTCCCAGATCCAGAACAGCGGTGCCAGAACGACGAGGATCGGATGGAAGTGATCTCCAAGCAGGTTGGGGATTCCGATCACCGTGTTGGGGATGACCTTGAACTGGCTGTAGCCCCAAACCGTCTGGGTCTGTGTCGCGAGGTCGATCGTGCTGCCGAAACTGTTGTGCCGGAAGAGCGAGATGGCTGAGTAGGACGCTGCTGCAGCGAAAGCCATGGCAACGGCAGCTGTGGTGGTTGCCCGCAGGTGGAGTCTTCGGGTCACTGCCTTAGGATTCGACGTGCTTGTCATCACCTGACCCCCGCTTGCCCGGGCTGAGCCTGGTTCTGCCGGCCCATAACGAAAGCGAGAACCTTCGCTGGCTTCTTCCCCATATCAAAGATGTGCTGCCAGGCATCGCCGCACGTTTCAACGTGATCATCGTCGACGACGGATCCACGGATGGCACCGGTGCGCTGGCCGAATCACTTGCCCGCGAGCTGCGCATCGGGCTGAAGCTCGTCCGCCACGATCGCAAGTTGGGTTACGGAGCCGCCGTCGGCGATGGCCTTCGCGCCGCCGACCTCGAGTTCACTGCGTTCACCGACGCCGACGGCCAGCTCGAAATCGCCGACCTCGCGTTGCTCGTGCCGCACCTGAATGAGGCCGACCTCGTCGGAGGCTGGCGCCTCACTCGCGAGGATCCCGCCTTTCGATCCGTGATCAGCGGCGTCTTCAACCAGCTCGTGCTGCTGACGCTGCGCATTCCCGTCAAAGACGTCAACTGCGCTCTCAAGATCATCCGCACGGACATGCTGCGCAGGTTTGAGCTTCATTCGAAAAGTGCGCTTATCAATGCCGAGCTCTACTGGCAGGTCCAGGAGCACGGAGGCAGGTACGTCCAGGTCGGCGTGCCACATCACCCGCGAAGGATGGGCCGGCGCTCGGGCGGGCGACTCATTCCGATCCTGCGCGCGACGAAAGAGCTGGCCGAGATCCGCTTCCGCGGCTCAGGACCGCGTAGAGATTGAAGGCGCGGTGGGGACCGTTCGCCTGCTTGCCGCGGGAGCTTTGATGTCGCCGCGCCCGCCAAATCGCCAGTCGACCCGTGGCGCGAACAGGTGCGGCTTGATCCTCTTCTTGTGCCGCTCGACCAGGCCGATCACACGATCGATCAGCGAGTCCTCGAGGCTGTGTGGTTGGAGGCCCAGGTCGAGCAGGCGCTGGTGCTTGGCGTTGTAGTAATGCGCCTCCATCTCCGTGCGGGGGTTAGGGAGGTGTTCGATGCTCGTCTCGAGTCCGTGAGCGGTGCGCGCGGCCTGAACGCGAAGAGCAAGCTCCCCGACAGAGAACTGCTCGGTGAACTGGTTGAACACGCGGTACTCGCCACGCTCTGGCGGGTTGAGCGCAGCCAGCTCGACGCATCGGACCGTGTCGCGGATGTCGATGAAGCCGCGGGTCTGGCCGCCCGTGCCGTACACAGTCAGGGGATAGTCGACGGCCGCCTGCGCACAGAAGCGATTGAGCACCGTGCCCCAGATGTCGTCGTAGTCGAAGCGGGTGCGCAGGTCTGAATCGAGGTCGGTTTCCGGCGTACCCGAGCCGTAGACGACGCCCTGGTTCAGGTCGGTTGCGCGCAGGCCCCATGCGCGGCACGTGAACATGATGTTGTGGCTGTCGTGCACCTTGGAGAGGTGGTAGAACGAGCCGGGCTGTTTTGGGTAAGGCAGCCGATCCTTGCGGCCGTTGTGCGAGATCTCGATGAAGCCTTCCTCGATGTCGATGTTCGGTGTGCCGTACTCGCCCATCGTCCCGAGCTTGACCAGGTGACAATCCGCCGCCGACTCGCGCAGCGCGAAGAGAAGGTTCAGCGTGCCGACCACGTTGTTGACCTGCGTCTCGACCGCATGCGGGCCAGAGATCATCGAGTACGGAGCCGATCGCTGCTCTGCGAAATGGATGACGACGTCCGGCCTGTACTGTGCGATGAGGGCGGTCGTGTCCGGGAGTGACCTCAGGTCCAATCGCTCCCACGTGATCTGCTTGCCGCTGATGGCCTTCCACCGCGCGACGCGGCGCTTCATCCCAGCGATCCGGACCAGGCTCTCCGTGCCGCACAACACATCCCACCTGCGCCGGATGAGGCTGTCGGCCGCGATGACGTCGTGGCCTTTCATCGAAAGGTGCATTGCCGTTGGCCAACCGAGGTAGCCATCTGCACCGAGGACGATGACTCGCATCAGTTCAAGTTATCGCGCGACGCGCGCGATCTGGGGGCGCTTACAAAACCATGACCACGTCGCTGCCAGGCCAGAGCCGATTGAGACCCTTGCCTTCCAATGCAAATGTCGATGTGCTCGGCTGCTATCGAGACAAACTCTGCGAACTTCGAATTCGCGTGCAGGCAAGAACTCGCTTTCCGTAAGGCGGCCTGCTGCTTTAAGCAAGTGCTTGACGATTGCATTGATGCTGGTCTCTCGACCGGTTCCAATGTTGACCTCTCCACGCATGCGTCCGAAGATCGCCGCGACGTTGGCCGCCGCGACATCGCCGACGTAGACGAAATCGCGTGTCTGGCCTCCATCGCCGTAGATGAGAGGAGGTGAGCCATCCAGCAAGCGGTAGCACGTGATGGCGACGACGCCGGCCTCCCCGGTGCCGTCCTGCCGCGGCCCGTACACGTTGCCGTATCGCACGGCAAGAGTCGAGACGCCGTGGCGCAATCCCAGCGCCGCGAGATAAACCTCTTCCGCTCGCTTGGCCGCGCCGTACGCGGACACCGGGGCCGCCTTGTGCACCTCGCGGGCGGGCAACTTCGCGTCCTGTCCGTAGATCGTTCCACCTGACGAGGCGGTCACGATGCGACGCGTGCCGGCCTTGATCGCGGCATCGAAGAAGGCGACAGAGCTCGCCAGGCTCCGCTTCACGTGGTCGCCAGGGTCGCGCGCCGCCTTCTGCACTCCGCCCTTCGATGCGAGGTGCAGTGCGACATCCGGTTTGAATGCCTTCAGAGCGCGGGCGGCGGCCGGCGATCCACAGTCCGCCCGCAACACCTTCACCTCCCGCGGAAGAGCTTCTTCACAAGGGTGGCTGCGGTCGTCGATGACAAGCACCGAGGACCCGGCAGCCACCAACAGCTCGACCGAATGCGTCCCGATGAAGCCGGCGCCACCCGACACGGCGACGCGAGACTGGTGCGGCAACTACTCCGCCTGGCTCGACGCGTCCGCCGCCTGTTCCGACGCTGCGCGCCCGCCTAGCCGCGCGTACGCAACCAGTCCCGCCAGGGCCAGCGGCAGTGTCGACACCGCTCGGAAGAGGACGGCCGCTGTCGCCGAATCCGCGACGCTTACCCCGTAGCCCGAGAGGACCGCGACGAGAATCGCGTCTGCGGCGCCGAGTCCGAACGGCAGGGTCGAAAGTATCCCGGCCACCTGGGAGGTCGCATACACGGCCACCGCCTGCGTGATGTGGATCGCATCCCCCAGACCCGTGAGGAGAAGCATCACCTGCAGGCCGCTGAAGATGAAGACGGCGATCGTGATGGCCGACGTCTGGATGAGAATCAGCGGTGACCGCAGGAGCCGGCGCAGGTTGTCCGCCATCTCGATCGCCCCCTCCTCGAACCTGCCCAGCAAGCGTCCACGGGTGATGCGCCGGAGCGCCCAGCGCTCCAGAGCCGGTGGCGTTGCCAGCTCGATTGCGGCCGGCGCGAGGGTCGCCACGACCAGGCCGGCAGCGACCGCCGTCCATCCGACCAAACCGTGCCTCGGCAAGGTGACGAGCAAAAGGGCCACGACGGCCAGCAGGAACAGGCTGTACAGCCGCTCAAACGTGACCACCGCGGCTCCATCTCGTACAGGGACGCCCTCGGCCTTTCGCCACATGTAGGCCCGCACGTAGTCCCCGCTGGCGGCAGGGGTCACCGTGCTCGAGGTCTGCCCGACAAGCTGAACCGGAATCATCGACCGGAGCGAGATTCTGTGGCCGAGGAATCGAAGCGCCACCTGCGCCCGCAAGGCGCGGAGCAGGACGATCGGTACGTTGAGAACGACGGCGGCGACCAGAGGCGCCAGATCGGCCTCTTGAATGCCGTCCCAGATCGACGCCGGCCGGCTGATCCAGATGACGGCGGTGGCGATCGCGAGCCCGATCACCAGGCCGGCAACTGGCCGGCGCGCAACCGCACGAATGCGGGCGCGTGCCGATCCAGTCACCGGCGGTACCGGGTCAGGTGCCGCATCCTGCGTTGCGACGATGCCTTGCTGCGAAGGGGGTGCTGTGGAGTGGATGACCCGACATCTTGATTTCCGAACCTTGGGAATTCCTGTGTTCGCCCTAACGCACGGTTGGCGACGAAGCGCGATCGGCTTGACTTGGTGCGCGACACATCCCTAGAGTGATCGGCTGCTTCGTTCCAGAACATGACACGACAGCGAACCCGCCACTTCGCCGTCGCTCTCGTCTTGAGCGCCGTTTTAGCCGCAGCCAGCGCCGAACCGGCGGTGGCCGGATTCACGGCGCCCACGAGACCATCAAGCCTGATCTCAAAAGCCTCCACCCAGGTTGCGCAGACGCGGATCGCGGCGAGCGCATCACACACCAGCCGTGAGATCTTCGGATTCGCCCTCGCAAGCAGCCTGTCCGACCCCACAGTTGGATACCCCAGCTGGAACTTCGACCTGCTCTCGACGGTCGCCTACTACGGCCTTCATGTCGACGCCACTGGTCATTTCGCAAGCGACAACGGCTGGTCGGTGTGGAACTCATCCGCGCTTGCCGACCTTGTTTCGATCGCCCACCAGCACGGCACCAGGGTCGTTCTCACCGTCATCCTTCAGGACTTCAGCGCCACCACTCCCAACATGTGCGCGGGGCTTGCGCATGCAGACGTCACTGTCGCGCAGGCGGTCAGCGAGGTTAGGGCGAAGGGCGTTGACGGCGTGAACATCGACTACGAGGGTCTGGACGGCGCTTGCGGCTCGGCCGATCCGTACTGGGCACAGCATGCGATGACGAGCATGGCGCAGCAGATGAGAGCGGGCCTCGGCTCATCCTCTTATCTGTCCATTGACACGTACGCTGGAGCGGCGGTCGACCCCTATGGATTCTTCGACGTCGTAAAGCTTGCCAGCTACGTCGATTCGATGTTCGTCATGGCCTATGACATGGAGTCTTCGAATTACGCCGGCGCACCGCTCTACTGCACCAGGTTCTGCCTCGGGCCCACCTCGCCCCTGACCGCCTACCGTTACAACGACACCAGCGTGATGGCTCAATACGTCGCTGCGGTTCCGGCGAGCAAGGTCATCTTGGGAGTGCCTTACTACGGGCGCAAGGCATGCGTCGCCAGCGCGAGCGGTCCCAACCAGTACCCGACCTCGAGCGTCGTGGCCGATTCCTACCTGGACGCCTCCGGTGAGGCGGCCGACTCTGAGGTCAAGCCCGGTTCGTACACCATTCACCGCGAGACCAACTCGGCAGGGATGGAGAGGTGGGACACCTGGTTCAACACAACACTCAACTGCACCCGCGAGCTTTACTGGGACGACGCCGTTTCCCTCGGCAAGAAGTACGACCTGGTCAACGCCGACGGATTGCGCGGAGTGGGCTTGTGGAACCTCAACTACGGCGGCGGTGCACCCGAGCTGTGGGCTGCACTGGAGAGCCACTTCGCGAGTTGCACGAGCGTAACCGTTGGCACCGCCCCGAACTCACCCGCCAACATCGGCACCCAGGTGACCATGACGGCCACCGCCACGGGCTGTCCCAACCCGCGCTATGAGTTCTGGATACGGCCGGCCTCGTCGAGCACGTGGCAGCTTGTGCAGGCGTACTCCACCAGCCCGACCTACCGCTGGAACAGCAGTGGAGCGCCTCTGGGCATTGTTTACCTTGGGGTCTGGGCGCGGGATGCGGCGAGCACCGCGCCGGCCGACGTCTACGGCTCGACCCCGTACAGCCTTACCTTGGCGTGTACATCAGCCACGCTTTCCTTTTCGCCGCCACCACCGTTGGCAAGTGGCTCAGGCACCCCGGTGACGATCACCGCAAGCGCTTCAGGCTGCCCCAAACCCGCCTTTGAGTTCTGGATGCGGCCGGCGACATCGACCACCTGGCAGCTCGTTCAGGCCTACTCCAGCAGCGCGACCTATCGCTGGAACAGCAGCGGAGCGCCTGCTGGCATCGTGTACTTCGGGGTCTGGGCCCGGGACGCGTCGAGCACAGCGTCGGCCGACGTTTACAGCTCGACTCCGTACACCATGTTCTCGCCATGCACCTCAGCCAGGCTGTCGTTCTCGCCGCCATCCTCTTTGCCGGTTGGCTCCGGTACACCGGTGACGATCACTGCCGGCGCGTCAGGGTGCGCCAGCCCCAGCTTTGAGTTCTGGATGCGGCCGGCGACGTCGACGACCTGGCAGCTTGTGCAGGCGTACTCCACCAGCCCGACCTACCGCTGGAACAGCAGCGGGGCGGCTGCCGGCATCGTGTACTTCGGGGTCTGGGCCCGGGATGCGTCGAGCACCGCGTCCGCCGACGTCTACAGCTCGACTCCGTACACCCTGTTCTCGTCATGCACCACCCCCACCCTTTCCTTTTCGCCCTCGTCCCCGTTGGTGCACGGCTCAGGTACCCAGGTGACGATCACAGCGAGCTCATCGGGCTGCACCAACCCGACCTATGAGTTCTGGATGCGGCCGGCGACGTCGACGACCTGGCAGCTTGTGCAGGCGTACTCCACCAGCCCGACCTACCGCTGGAACAGCAACGGGGCGCCAGCCGGCACGGTGTACTTCGGGGTCTGGGCCCGGGACGCGGTGAGCACCGCCTCTGCCGACGTCTACGGCTCGACTCCTTACGTGCTGACCTGAGGCGCCGGCGCCCTCTTACTCGTCGGTTTGCCGGCTAGGACCAGATACCCGATCAGGATCAAGAAAGCCAGCACGATCGTGTTGTAGATGAAGAGATCAACCACGAAGCTCCACAGCGTCGCGGCGTAAAAGGCGGCGAGAAGTCCGGCGTAGCGAAGGTTGCCGGACCGGACACGTTGGTAGGCCATCTCGGCTCCAAAGCCGACCAGGGCGAGAAAGACGAGTGCGCCCGGAACGGTGAAGTCTTCGACCAGACCGCGAAACGCCGTATAGATGTTGTAGCCGGCGCCATTGACAATCACCTGGTCCGTGTAGAGCCCTGCCACGCGTGTATGTATGTGCAGGAGGTCGAACACTCCCGCGAGCGTGTACTGGCCCAGGCTGGGATGGAAACTGGCCGATATGGCGTTATGCCCGAACCAAATCGAGAATGCGGCCAGGTATGGAAACGTGTCGGACCACAGCAGCTGGACGACAGCGAGGGGTTGACCGCTCGACCAGCTGGCGTAGCGAATCATCTGAACCAGCACGAAAGCAATTGCGAGCCCGACCACCAGGCCCGCCAACAACGCTGCTCGTTTGAGGTTCAGGCGTGGAGGTCTGCCGGCCGCGATGGAGGTTGCCAGGTAGGAGCTTGCCGCAAGCGCCAGAGGGATCAGCAACGACGCCTTTGTCGTGAGGAGCACGGTGATGATCACTGAGGGCATAAAAGGTGCGACCGCGAGCCACCGCGTGGCTCTGGTGTTGCGTATGCCGAGCATGACCCCCGCCAACAGGGCCCCCAGGTAAAGAGCGGCCGTCAGGTATCGCGCGAGGGCCGGCTCTTGCCAGGTTCCGGCATAGCGTTCAATTGCAAGCCGGTGAACGACTGCCAGCAGATTGATGATGTTTGGAAGGCCTTCGAGCGCGAAGCTGACGACGATGAGGACCACGACGGCAAGTCCCAACAGCGTGCACAGGCCGACGAACCACCGCAGTTTGGGCGGCTCGCTCAAAGGAGGACCGAGCGTTGCAGGCGCCCGCTGACGCCTCTGAGCCGCCCACGCGCCTAGCAAGACCGCTCCGCACGCGGCCGCCAGAAACAGCATTCCAGCCGGCGCGATGCTGATTGGGCTCGCCAGCAGGGGCAGGCCACCGAAGACGCACCAGTAAGCCGCGAAAAAGGCGGCGGGCGCGTACCAGCTTCCACCCAGCCTGCGGGCGATGATGGCGATCACCGGCAGCAGCAAGAAGATGGCAGCCGTAAGCCAGTTCACGTTGGCCGTTCCGTCATATTTCCTCTAGAAGAACGTTCGGGCAAGATAGCGCGACGCTTGCTTGCGGTAGCGCGATGTGGCGCGGTTGAAAAGGCCCGCCCCGGTGCTGCGCTTGGTGTGCTCGATGACCAGAGTAGGGTCGTAGAGGACCGTCATGCCCAGCTTGCGTGCGGTCTCCGCGACAAAGATCTCCTCACCGAAGAGGAACGCGCCGTGGTCGAACGTACCCCCGCGCTCGAAGTAGCTCCGATGAAAGGCGATGAAGGCGCCCAGCGGAGCGTAGATCTTCTCGGTTGAAGAGGCCGGCACAGCCGGTCGTTCCTGCGACGCCGCTTCCATGGTCCGATGCTTGATCCAGCTCAGCCCCTGGTACATGACGTCGATCGGATAAGCGCTGAAGATCCAGCGGTATACGTGCATTCGAAGGCGGCCCGGGCGGACGCGCATGTATGGGTTCTGCTCGACCGAAGAGCCCTTGGTGCGTATCGAGGGCGCCACGACCGCCGGAGGGTCGTTGCGGTGGGAGTCGAAGAGTCGCTGAAGGACACCGCGATCCGGGAAGTAGACATCCGGGTTGGACACGATCACCCATTCGGGCATCGAATGGGTCTTTAGATGGTCGTTCAGTGCCGCCGCCGCCCCACCGAAGTAGCCGAGGTTTTCGCCCGGCGCGATGGCCCTCACGCGGGGATCCCTCTTTATGGAATCAGGTACGCCGCCGGTGCCGGGAGGGGGGCTGTTGTCCACCACGGCCAACCGCAGCGACGACTGAAGCGTCAGATCGAGCGCGCTCAAAACGAAACGCTGCGTCTCGCCTGGCTTCAGATAGTTGACGCAGATGAGGAGGATGTCATCGTGTGCGGCGTCACGTTCCAACTGCCCGGACGCGACTTCAGTCGTCCTTTCTAGCAAAGCTTCGCGTTGAGTCTAGTGACACTGGCCCGCATGTTATCAGCCGCTTTATCGCGACTGTGCCACGCCGATCGCGTAGAGATTCTTGTAGCGCTGGTCTGATCCGGACGAGGGTTCCAGCTCGACGGGAGCGGTGTGATCGGCCATGCCGTCATGCACCGCGCCGAGCGTGGGCAGCTTGCCGTACAGCATTCGTTTAATCATGGATTTCGCCCGCATCGAACCTGGAATCAAGTTGAAGCGGACTGCAATATGTCGAATCCGCCCGAACAATCGCTCGCGCGAAGAAGTTGCCTCGACTTCGAAACCGCCGTACACCCGCACGTCAAAACCCACGGAACCAAACAGAGCTGTGATTTCGCTGAGATTCGGATAGCGAGTGCTGAAGGGGCTCGGGTTGAAATCGGGCCGGTCGCGGTTGGGCATGCACACCATCAACTTGCCGCCCGGCTTGAGCACGCGGCGGCACTCGGCCAGCGCGGCCTCCTGGTCGGCGAGGTAGTAGATCATCTCGAGCATCACTACCGCGTCGAAGCTGTGGTCGCGAAACGGCAGGCGCTGAGCGTCCATGCGAACGAGATCCCCGTCGGGGAGATGCCGGCGCGCTTCCACGAGCAGCGCCATCGTGTAGTCGCCACCGACCACCAGCGGCGAACGAGCTTGTAGGTACGGCAGGCCCATGCCGCTGCCGCATCCGACCTCGAGCACAGCGCCGCCTGGCACGAGCTCGGCTGCCATCCGGTAGCGGAAGTACTGCATCGCAAGCTGCTCTGGAGACGCGGGCAGACCCCACGTTTCGGTGACCGTTGTGAAATCCACGGAAGAGTTACCTCCCCGCTTGCCGGGGAGGTCCCGCCGAAGGCGGGGGTGGGGGGGTGTCCGCTGTCTTGCTGAAGGGCAGCAGCACCGTGTCGATGATGATGCGAAGGTCGTCGCGGAACGTGCCCCGGCGCACGTACTCCAGCCCCAGGCGCATCTTCTCGGGCCGGATCAGCTCGGCGTAGGCGCGGTCGGGATCTTCGTGCCCGGCGAGGATCTCGCCCTCGTTGTGAAACCGCAGTGACGACCAGTCGGTGATCCCCGGCCGCACGTTCAAGATCTCGCGCTCCTCGGCTGTATACCCCGCCACCTCGTCGGCCACCTGTGGCCTCGGACCGACAAAGCTCATGTCGCCCTTGAGCACGTTGTACAGCTGCGGGAGCTCGTCGAACTTGTAACGGCGCAGCACGCGCCCGGTCCTGGTCAGGCGAGGGTCGTCGTTGGGGGTGTTCGGCCCACCCACGCGGTCCGCGTCGGTGACCATGGTCCGGAACTTGTACATGCGGAACTCGCGCCCGCCGCGGCCGACGCGGCGCCCTGAATAGACTGCGGGTCCATCGCGGTCCAGCTTGATTCGTGCCCAGATCCCGAGCGTGATCGGAGAAGAGAGCACCAGTCCAACCGAGGCGAGCGCGATGTCGAACGCGCGCTTGGCGGCCGGGGATCGGCTCAGGAGTAGAAGTCCTTGATGGCGCCCGCGACCTCCAGGACCTGCTCCTCGCCCAGCTCGTTGTTCAGGGGCAGCGAAAGCACTCGCGCGCAAAGCTCTTCGGTCCGGGGCAGGTTGAAGTGGTCCAGGCCGACGGGCTGCTTGTGGTTGGGCACTGGGCCCGGAGAGATCAGGGTTTCGATCCCTCTCTGCGCGAGGTGGTCGTGCAGCTGGTCGCGCCGGTCGGCTTCGATGACGTAGTTCTGGTAGATGTCGAAGAAGGGCCCGCCGTCGGGGGCCGGCGGTCGCTTCACGGCGCCCACGTCGGCCAGCTCCTCGTCGTAGATCGCGGCGAGCCTGCGCCGCTGGCTGATCCACTCCGGGACCTTTTTGAGCTTGAGGTCGAGGACCGCGGCCTGGAGGTTGTCGAGGCGGCAGTTCCAGCCCCAACCCGAGAATCCCGTCTTCGAGATGCGCCCGTGATCGCGCAGCTCGCGCAACCGCGCCGCGAGGCCGGCGTCACTCGTCACGACCGCTCCGGCGTCCCCGTAGGCTCCGAGCAGCTTGGCCGGGTAGAAGCTGAACGCGCCCGCGAGCCCCCAGGCCCCGCCGCGGACGCCGAGGTAGGCGCCGCCCAGAGCCTGGGCCGTGTCTTCGATCACAAGCAGGTCGTGCTTCTTGGCGATCTCCATCAGGCGGTCCATCTGCACGAGCCGCCCGTTCAGATGCACAGGCATGATCGCCTTGGTGCGCGGCGTGATGGCGCTTTCGACGAGGTCGAGGTTCATGTTGTGGTCGGCGCCGACGTCCACGAGAATCGGCGTCGCCCCGACCTGGTGGATCACGGCCATGGTCGCCATGAACGTGTGCGACACCGTGATCACCTCATCCCCAGGGCCGATGCCGACCGCCTCGAGCAACAGCCTCAAGCCATCGGTGCAGTTGCTGACGCCAACCGCGTCAGCAGTGCCGACGAAGGCCGCTAGGTTGTGCTCGAAGTCGAGCATCTGCTGGCGCATGATGAGATCGCCCTTGCTGAGCAGGTCTCGCATCGTATCCATGACCTCGGACTCGATGCGATGAAATTCCTTGCCTGGTTCCCAGAACCTAACCGACACGGCCATAGCTCCTCGCGATGATCTGCTGGATCGTCTTCAACACCGACTCTTGGTCGAGCCCGTGCAACGACTTTAAGTAATTCTGGTCGCCGACCGTCGTGTTGAACTCCGGCCGCAACCCGATCCGTTTCAGCGGAGCATGTCCAGAATCCATCTCGGCCATGACCTCGGCGACCGCGCCGCCCAGCCCGCCTTCGATGCTGTGCTCTTCGAGCGTGAAGACGTATCGCGTCTCGGTGGCAGCGCGGGTCACGGCGTCGCGGTCGATCGGCTTCACGGTGTGCATGCTCAGCAGCCGGACCCCGATACCCTGCGCGGCGATGTCCTTCGCCACCTTGTCCGCCGTGGCCAGCATCCCGCCGGACGCGATGAGGGTCACGTCGGAACCCTCGCGCAGCGTCAGGGCTCGCCCCAACTCGAAATCGGGCTGGGTCGTGTGCACGACCGGCTCGCCCGCTTTGCCCAATCTGAGATATGCCGGCCCGTCGTGTGCCACGACCGCTCGCGTGGCGAGGCGGGCCTCGATCGGGTCGCCCGGCGCGACCACGGTCATGTTGGGCAGGGCCCGCATGATCGCCACGTCTTCTGAGGCATGGTGCGTGACGCCCAGGTTGCCGTAGCCGAGGCCGCCACCGACTGCGACCACCTTGACGTTGGCGCGGTGATAGCAGACGTCGTTGCGGATCTGCTCGAGGCAGCGCAGCGTGCCGAAGTTGCCGATCGAGTAGGTGAACACGATCTTGCCCGTCAGCGCCATCCCGACTGCGAGGCCGATCATGTTTTGCTCCGAGACGCCCGCGTTGACGAACTGGTCCGGGTGCTTTTCCGCAAAGGCCTCGATAATCGAGAAGCCGAGGTCGCCGACGATCAGGCATACGCGCGAGTCCTGGTCGGCCAGCTCGTTCAGCGTCTCGATGAAGGCAGTCCTCAAGAAGCAGCCACCTCCGCGAGGGCGGTGACCAATTCGTCGGGCGTCGGCTGCTTGTAGTGCCACAGCACCTTGCCTTCCATCCAGCTCACGCCCTTGCCTTTGACGGTGTGCGCGATGATCGCGTTCGGCTTTCCTCCCTCGAGAGGAAGCGTCCCGAGCGTGGAGCTCAACTCCTTCACGTCGTGACCGTCCACCTCGCGCACCGACCACCCGAACGCCCGGAACTTGTCCGCGAGCGGTTCGAGCCTGAGCGTCTTGTCGACCCAGTCCAGGCTCTGGATCTTGTTGTAGTCGATGATGATCGTGAGGTTGTCGAGCTGGTGATGGCAGGCGAACAGCATCGCTTCCCAGTTGGAGCCTTCGTCCAGTTCGCCATCGCTCATGACCACGAAGACGCGCCATGGTTCGCCGGCGCGCTTGCCCGTCAGCGCCATCCCCGTGCCTACAGGAAGGCCGTGGCCGAGCGATCCGCTCGACATTTCGATCCCGGGCACGCCGCCATGCGTGACGTGTCCGTAGAGCTGGCCGCCGTTGCGCGCGAACTCCGCAAGGCGCTCCACGGGCATGAAGCCGGCCTCCGCGACCGCGGCATAAACGATCGCGGCGGCGTGGCCCTTCGACACGATGAGCCTGTCCCTCGACGGCCAGGCCGGCCGTTTGGGATCGACGCGAAGGATGCGGCCGTAGAGCACCGCCAGGATGTCGGCCACGGAAAGACACGATCCGATGTGAGAGGTCTTCGCCTGGCTGATCATCCGGAGGGAATGCGAGCGCAGCTTTCGCGCCAGCGCGCGCAGCTCATCGTCAGATGCCCGGTTGTCCGCGCTCACGTGATCCTCGCGAAAGCGATGTAGGGGTCGAAGTCGAATCTCTCGAGCTGCAGCTTGCCGATTCCAAGCGTGTCCATCAATGCGAGCGTCTCGCCCGGCCACAGCGGGTTGTCGAGCTCATCGAAGGCCACGATCGCGCCCTTCGGCATGCGGGGCACGAAAGCTTCGAGGGCCGCTTTCGTGGGTTCGTACAGGTCGAAATCCAGGAAGAGGAGGCTGACCACCAGGTGCGGATGGTCCGCCACGAACCGGGGAATGGTCTGCGTCGCGTCCCCCTTGATCAGCTCCACCTTCGGTATGTGACCGAGGAAGCGGTCTTTGTCATAGAGCTCGATCAATTTCAAGAGCTCGGAGTACGAGTCGGCGCGAAGCGCGCCGGGCTCCGCCGTCTTCCAAGCCGGGCCTGTCTGGTCCTTGTCGCCGACGGCGGGGAATCCCGCGAAGCTGTCGAAGCCGTAGATCCGGCGCGTCAGGTTCGCCGGCTCGAGCACCGCACTGAGCTTGGCCCACGCCATGAGCCCAAAGCCGCGGTTCACGCCGCACTCGACGATCGAGCCCTTGACCGGGATGACGCGCTTGAAGATCTCGTAGAGCGCGAAGAACCTGGTCAGGTGCTGGCGCCGGACGTACTTGGGAAAATTCTCGAGCCGGATTTCCACGGTGTCGTCGCTGGCGTTGAAAATCTTTTCGGTCTCCGGACCGACCGTCCGTTCCTGCTCGGTGCGGAGAGGCTTCGGGTCGGGGTGCTCGGTGCTACGACTCATCGGTGACCCGGCGCGCGTCGCGCTTTCTCTCGATGCGGGGTTCCTCGTGGCGGCGCAGCGGGTGGTCGCTGGCCGCGACCTTGAGCGTGCGCACGAGCTCGTCGGTGCGGCCGTCGCGCGCCAGCTCATCGAGGCGCGTGATGGTCCAGTCGAGGTCCTCCGGGCTGAAGCTGTTCGGCGAGACCACCTCCATGATCGCCGGATGGTCGGTGGGTCGCGACCCTTCATCGGGTCCGAGCAGCTCCTCGTGCAGTCGCTCGCCCGGCCGCAACCCTGTGTAGACGATCTCGATGTCGGCGCCAGGGCGCAGGCCCCGCGCACGGACAAGCGCTTCGGCAAGGCTGACGATCATCATCGGCTCGCCCATATCGAGCATGTACAGGTGCCCTCCCGTGGCGATGGTCAGCGTCGTGATGACAAGAGACACCGCCTCTCGGATGGTCATCATGTAGCGCGTCATGTCGGGGTGGGTGATGGTCACCGGACCGCCCTGCTCGATCTGCCTCTCGAAAAGCGGGACGACGCTGCCGCGGCTGCCGACGACGTTGCCGAACCGGACGGCCCAGCAGGTCATATCGCTCTGGCGGCCGAGGATCATCTGCTCGCACAGGCGCTTGGTGCAGCCCATGACCGAATAGCGCGCCACCGCCTTGTCCGTCGAAATGAGAACGAATCTCTTGACACCCGCCGCCTCGGCGCAGCGAATCGTGTTGTAGGTGCCGACCACGTTGGTGATCACGGCCTGCGCGGGATACATCTCCAGCATCGGCACGTGCTTGTAGGCGGCGGCGTGGAAGACGAGGTCAGGGCGCTCCTCGGCAAAGAGCCGGATCATCGGCTCGCGGTCGGTGATCGAGATGAGCGCTTCCTTGACGTCGATCGACATCGCCATGCGCAGCTCCTCGGCGATGTCGAAAAGGCCGCTCTCGTTGTTGTCGACGAGCACGAGCCTGTGCGGATGCAGACCCGCAAGGAGGCGGCTCAGCTCCGACCCGATCGATCCTGCGGCGCCCGTGACGAGGACCGTCTTGCCCGCCACCTCGTCGCGAGCCTGCTCGACCTCGAGCTCGCGATGCGTGCGGCCGACGAGATCGTCGGCCGAAAGCTGGCGGAGCCGGGCTCCGCCGTGGCGGTGCATCCAGTGATCCGCACCCGGCACGATGAAAAGCGGCAGCCCCGCCTCCAGGCAGGCATTGAGCATCTTCTTGTCTTTTGGCTGCGTGTCCCGGTCGAGCACGAAGGCGACGCCGTCCGCCTGCGTCGATTTGAGGAGGTGCGCCAGGTTGTCCGAGTGCCCGACCACCGGCACGCCTAGCACGGTGTGGTTCAGCTGCTTCGGGTCCATCGTCACGATTGCGATCGCCTGCCACTCCGGTCCCGGGGACTGGACCAGCTCCTTGACCGCCGGGTGAGAAGCGGAGGAGGCGACGATCAACAGCCGGCTGCCCGTCGCCGGTGCCCGCGAAAGCAGGCGGGGCAACAGGCGGAAGACCCCGATCGCCATCAACGCGGCGGGCGCGGCGAGCAGCGGAACGGCAAGCCGGAAGACCCTGTATTCCTGCGGCAGCGCCCAGTTGGCCAGGGTGATGATGATCGACGCTTCAGCGACGGCGAACGCCGTGGCGATCGCGTCGTGGATGCCGGCCACCTTCCAGATCCGGCGGTAGAGGCCAAAGCGGGCTTCCGCCGCGCCCATCGCCAGCACGACGAAAGCGACCGACAGCACTAGCAGCAGGCCCGACTGCAAACCCGTGATGACGCGTCCGCCGTAGTTCAGCTGCTGGAAGGCCTCCAGCATGATCCAGAAGATCACGACTTCGATCGCGAAACCGGGACTGTAGCGGACGAGCGCGCGGGCCTTGCGGGCAACCAGTGAGTCGGCTGGAACCGTGGGCGCCGGCTCGGGGACGGGGGTGAGGGTGCTCATAGGCTGGTAAGAGTGTCGCAAATAGGCCCCCCCCACGCTCGACCCGCCATCTGGGCGGAATTGGCCGCATCAGCCGCCCGGGATTCGACCAACCGTGCCCGCATGGCGCGCACCAAGGCCGTCACGTACTTGCATCGCAACTGCATCGGGAGTCGCGTATACGTCCGCGGCGGTGAAGCGGAGCAAGCGAAGCCCGGCGCCAACCAGGCCGTTCTGGCGGCGGTTATCGTCCACCAGCCGATCACGGTGGTTGCCGCCGTCATATTCGATTGCGAGGCGCTGACGGGGATAAAACAGGTCGGGACGGCCTAAGAAACGACCCTGGTCGTCATGAATGGAAACTTGGACCTCGGGCCGCGGAAGTCTGGCGAGCACGAGGAGCATCCGCAGCCGAGTCTCCATCGCAGATTCGGCCTCAGGCTCGGCCAGGTCAACCACACGCCGAAGCCGAGCGACGCCTTTGGCTCCCGAATGCCCGGCGACATAAGCGCGCAGCTCGGCGATGGTGACCAGCGCTGCATGAAGGAACAGGTCTGCGGCAACGACTCCTTCGGTCAGCGGATCTCTGCCTCCGAGATCAATGACCGTACGCAGTGCCGAGGAGGTCGGCAGACCACGCCGACGCACGATCTCCTCGCGAGCGAGGGCCGCGCGGCGAACAGATGCGCCAGACCGGCGCCCGCTGCCGAAAGGTTCCGGGATGGTCACTTCGATCGGATCGCAGGGCACCACGTCCAGCCCGTGAAGCCAGGCCGCGGTGCGGCCGGAAAAAGCGGCGCCGGCCGGCAATCGCCTGGCGACCGCGCTCAGCATCAGTTGCGGACTTTCCTTCAAGCCCACCCAGCGGTAGAGACCTGAGCCCAGTCGCCGATAGCCGGCTCCTCGCAATTTGCCTCGGGCGATGCCCGCGGCCCTGGCTTCCGCAGTCGTGAACGGCCCGTTCCTGAGCGCGACAGGCACCGATGGTCTTGCTGGCACCGAGCCAGCATCACCAGCCCGGCCCGATAACTCAACCTAAGTCGTTAACGATGACCATCTGGGCCGAATTG
This sequence comes from Candidatus Dormiibacterota bacterium, assembly GCA_003151935.1. GTDB lineage: Bacteria > Chloroflexota > Dormibacteria > Dormibacterales > Dormibacteraceae > Palsa-870. The sequence continues at coordinate 32,031 of PLYZ01000055.1, forward strand.
GCTGTATCCGGAGCGGCTTTGGAGTCGACCAATCGTGACCGAAAGGCGAAGTCCAGCCCGAGCTTGAATGCGAGGATCCCGAAGATCCACAGGCCGCGGTCGCTGGGGATGTCCCCGCTCAGGTTCGAGACGGTGAAGAACACCGCGACGATCATCATCACTCCCGCGATCGCGGGGGAACCTCTTTTGATGCCGGCCCATAACAGGGCGAGGCAGCCCCCGATCAGCGGCGCAAAGATGAGCAGGAACCCGATGAGCCCTGTCTCCGATGCAACCTCGAGCGGCACGTTGTGCGGGTATTGATAGAAATTGCCAGGGCTATCAGAGTTGGCAACGGCGCCCGCGAAAGAACCCAGGCCTGTGCCCAGGATGGGGTCTTGCGCGAGGAGCTGGAAGCCGCGATACAGCATCTTGTCGCGATCCCCGGCGTTCCCCTCGAGGCTGATCAGGCGGTCGGTGATGCAGTTGCAGTACGTGTGCGGGGCCCTGTTGAAAGTGATCGCGATTGCTCCTCCGGTCAAGACCACCAGGACCAGCGGCAGCGCGACGTATCTGCTCGCCAGCGCATTGCGAAGCGCGTTTGGCTTGTCACGGGTCTCGCGCACGTACCTTGCTGCCGCCCAGTACGCCGCCGACAGGAGCAGCGCGATGGCGAACGCGACGAGCGACTGGCGCGCGCCCGCGAAGATGATCCCTGCGACACCCAGCACACCGATCGCGGCCGAGGCCCAGATGTTCTTCACCAGCCAGGGCTGCACCGCGATCAGCGTCCCGAGCGCGATCAGGTCGCCCTGCCAGCTGTAGCGGTCCGCGCCCAGGAACTTGTCACCCAGCAGCGCGACCGTGATGAGGGCGATCGCCGCGCCGATCGCGAGCTGCGATCCCGCCGCGGGCCAAGCGTCTTCGGCCCGCTCGACGATCATCGCCACCGCGGCGGCGATGGGCAGGATGACGAACACGAAGTACTCGTACTTCGAGGTCCCGTAGCTCACCTGGGCGCTGTCGAGATGGAGCAGGTATTTCGTGCGGAGCCACGAGACGGTCATCCAGACCGCGACCGCGCCGATGTAGGCGAGCATCAGCCGGTTGGTGTGGTTGAAGCGGAACGAGAACGCGGCCACCACCACATAGGCAACCGTGATCCCCAGCGCCAGCGCGGGTCGCTGAGGCGAGCTCGCGAGGATCGCGACCGGCAGCGCCGCCAGCATCGCGAGCCGCGCCAGCCCCCGAGCGCTGCGGTCCACCGGACCGGCGAAGACGTGCGCGATGCGGTTTACCTCGATCACGGTGAGCCCGGCGAGAAGCCAGAGGGCAAGCACGAAGGCGAGCACGGCCCCGGTCGTGGGGTCGGCGACGCGCCGCAGCACGAACGCCAGCACGAGCGCGAACACGAAAGAGATCGCGAGGTTGCGAGCGTTGATCGGCCGCACGTGGTGGGCGTCGATCACGCTGCGGAGGGTTACGTAGGCAGCCCACGGCAGCGCGCCGATGAGCGTCAGCCGCAGAACGGTGACCCCAGCGCTGAAGCTCGGGCCGAGATAGATGTTCACGATCGGTCCGGCGAACACCTCGAGCAGCACGACTACGACCAGCGTTCCCGCGAGGGTGATGCCGACGACCTCGACCACCTCGGTCCGCAGCTGCCTCACCTTTCCGGCCGCGAGCAAGCGCGCCGCGGCCGGCAGGAGCAGGAAGCTGACCGGAGTCAGGCTGGAGCCGATCATGCTCACCGCCGCGACGCCGAACGCGACGATGCCCGCCACGCGGATGTCCGCCGCCTGCGCGATGAGGATGCCCGGCATCGCGAACAGGAGCAGGGAGAAGAAATCGCCCGGCATTCGCGGTACGCCGAAGCGCGTCATCTCGCGTAGGCGTTCCTTGATGCCCGTGAGGTTGAAAGGCAGCCTCACCAGGGCGATCCCGGACGCGATCGTCCAGCCGATTCCCATCGCGTAGAGGATCCAGGCGACCGATCCGTGGAAGAGCACGATCGCGGCGAGCGGCAGCAAGCCCATGTTGACCGCCATCAGGACGTTCGCGGCCTGGATCCGGTGGAGGCCGCGCAGGTAGCCATAGGCGACGGAGTGCAGCCCGCTGCCGGCAAGCAGGACAGGCAGGGCGAGGACGAGGCTCGCATAGCTTTCCGAACCGAAGAAGACGTGGCTCCAGAAGCCGGCGGCGACGAGCAGTACGACGCTGACAGCCGCGACCCCACCCGTGAGGACCATCAGCGCGGCCGCGGCGTATCCGGGGGACTTGCCGGATTTCTCCTCCTCGGCGTAGGCGACGTAACGCGCGACTCCGAGGTCCGCGCCCAGCAAGACGAGGGGCGCCAGGAGCGATAGCGTGCGGCGCGACAGGGAGTATTCCCCGAAGCCTTGCGTTCCCGAGTAGGCGGCGATCAGCTTGAACGCAAGCAGGTAGCTTCCGATCACAACGCCCTCGGCGAGGAAGGTCGTCGCGTAGTTGAAGCGCTTCACGCCGGCACCGGTTCCTTCTCGAATACGTCGAGCAGGCGAGCGGCCAGGCCCGGGATGTTGTGGTGCTCCAGGAGGTACCGGCGGCCGCGTTCTCCCATCTCGATCCGCTCGCTCGGCGTCAGCGCGACGAGCCGCTCGACGGCGTCGGCCAGGACTTCGGGATCGCCTGGTGGCACGCTGAATCCCGCCTCGGCGTCGCGGACCGGATCGTAGGTCGACTTTCCGAAGAAGACGATCGGCCTTCCGGCCGCGAGGTAGTCGGTGAGCTTGTTGAGGCTGATGCCAAATCGGTACAGAGGCAGGTCGCGCAGCCCATAGATGAATGCGTCCGCCTCGCCCATCACCTTGCCCACCTCGCGCTTGGGCACGGCGGGGCGGAACTCGACGTTGTCCAGCCGCTCGTCATGCGCGCGCTTGATCAGTGCCTCGCGCTCCTGCCCCGAGCCGATCATCACGAACTTGACGTCGTCGCGGCCGCGCTTGTGGAGCGCGGCGGCGGCGTCGAGGATGCTGTCGAGCGAGTTGGACGCTACGAAGCCGCCCAGGAACATGATCCGGAAAGGTCTTCCCTGTCCACCCTCGTAAGGCTCCAGCTCTTCGTAACGCCCGAGCTCGACACCGTGCGGCACCCACAGGATCTTGGACGGCGAAACGCCCTGCGACTCGACGTAAGCGTCCGTGTGGCGCCACAGCATGACGATGCGTTCGGCATGGGTGAAGAGGTAGCGCTCGAGCCGTCTCATCCAGCGCGCCGGGCGGCCGTCGGGGCTCAGCCGGCCGAAATCAATGAGGGTCTCGGGCCACAGGTCGGTGACCTCGAAGAAGAATCGCGCGCCCTTGACGCGGGCAATGAAAAGACCGGTCAGGGCAGCCAGCGGGTGGACCGAGACGCCGACGACCACCTGTGGCCGTTCGCGTCGGACGACGCCCGCGGCAAACGCGAGAACGCTGAACACGAGCATGTTCAAGACGCGGCGCCAGTCGTTGCGACGGTAACCGGGGGCGTTGATCCAGACGTAGAGCACGCCCTCGATGTTTTCCTGCCGCCAGAGCCGCCAGCCGAGCTTGCGCGCCGGGCGGAAGTGATAGTGGCTGAAGCTGCAGACGAAGATGGTCGTGGGGTGCCCCTTCTCGACGAACCGCCGCCCGATGTCGAAGCTTCGGGTGGCCAGCCCGTCGGGAGGATCCGCGTAGTGGTTGACGATCCAGATCCGCATGTTGCGGAGTCTCGCCCTATTTGCGCGTCGAGAGCGACTCGGTCACCTCAACGGCACCGCGTACCAGGTCGATGAGAACCGGGCTGAGCTGACGGAGCGCGTCGACGTTGGTGTCGCGGTGCTTGAGGGCGATGACGACGGCGTCGAACCGCGTTTCGGGCATGGAACGCACCAGCTCGACGTCCTTAGGAAAGTTGGCGCTGTCCACGATCGGGTCGTACACGACCACCGAATGATGCTTCGCCAGGCCGCGCGCGAACGCGATAGCGGCCGAAGCGCGCGCGTCAGGGTAGTTGGGCTTGTAGGACGCTCCGACCACGAGCACGCGGCCGCGCTCGATGCCGCTCGCGGACAGCAGCTCGCGCAGGTGGCCCGCGACGCGTTCGATGATCTGCTCGTTGCCGGTGACGGCGTCCTGGAGGATGGGCATCTCGAGGCCGTTCTGTCGCGCCGCATCGAGCAGGTAGCGCGGCATCGTTGGGATGCATGTTCCGCCTGCGCCCACGCCGGGCTGATGCGCCATGAAGGCGAACGGCTTGGTCGCGGCCGCGTCGATCACGTCGGCCGCCACTATGCCCAGGCGCCGGCACAGCTCGGCGAACTCATTGATAAAGGAGATGTTCACCAGTCGAAATGAGTTCTCGAGAAGCTTGGACGCCTCGGCCACCTCGATCGGGTCGACCGGATGGGTGGTCACCCCGGCCTGCTTGTACAGATCGATCGTGAGTTTCATCGCCTCGACGGTCAACGCCCCGACCACGCGCGGGATCTCGCCCAGCTCGGTGCCTCGGCCCGGGTCGAAACGCTCGGGCGCGTGAGCCACGAGGCGCCCATTGGCGCCGAAACGTGCGGCCAGCTCGCGGGTGAAGCCGATCGGCACCGTGCTGGCGACGACGACCAACCTCTCCTTCTCATCGAGCGACTGCGCGTCCGCGACGAAGCGGTCGAACGCGGCCATGCTGTTCTCGCCGGAGGGGGAGAGGTTGGGAAGGCAGAGGATGAGCGCGTCGGCATCATTCAGGTCGCCGATCCGAGTGCTGAGGCGCGAGCCCGCTTGCGAGCCGAGAGCTTTGATCCGCGGTTCGGAAACGTCGAATCCAACGGTCTCGCGGCCGGTACGCTGCCAGAGGGCGAGCTCTTGCGATCCGATGGTGCCGAGGCCGACCACGCCGACCCTTGAGATGGGGTTCAAATGAGCATCCATACGGTATCAGGCGATCCTGCGCGTCGGCATCCACAGAATTGCCTCCCCGAGTGCGCCCCAAGTATGATTTGGTGGACCATGAGGCGTTCAGGGCTGCACCCGGTGGATTCGGTGCGCGGGTGACCGGTAGAGAATGGAAAGTCGAGTCAACCACGAGCCTTTTGCGCCGGGAACCATGGATCGAGGTGCTTGAAGAGCACATCGAGCTGCCCGACGGACGGCGCGTCGACGACTTTTACACCATCCGCCTTCGTGACTTCGTCGTGGTGGCGCCGCTCACGGACGAAGGCAGCCTCGTCACCGTAGAGCACTACCGTCACGGCTCTCGCTCCGTGACGCAAGGCCTGCCGTCCGGTTTCATCGACGACGGCGAGACTCCGGCCGACGCGGCGCGCCGCGAGCTTCGCGAAGAGGCCGGCTACGAGGCGACGGAGTGGTTGGACCTTGGCCATTATGTGGTGGACGGCAACCGCGGCTGCGGCACGGAGCATGTGTTCCTGGCTCGTGGCTGCACCCGCGTCGCCGCACCCGTACAACTCGATCTCGCCGAGACCACCGTGCACGTGGTGCCGCTCGGAAGCGCCGTCGACTCGATGTGGAAAGGAAATATGCGCGAGCTCGCATCCGCGTCTGCGCTTGCGCTGGCTGTGTTAAGAATCAATGCGGAACCGGTATCCGCTGGGAGAGCGTGAATAGATTGGAAGCCAACAAGATCCGCGAAGGCGATCGCATCAAGGACTGGCGGAACCGAAGCGTCCTCGTAACGGGCGGCGCCTCGTTCATCGGGTCGCATGTCATCGACAAGCTGGTCGAACGGGGCGCGAACAAGATCCGCGTGGTCGACGACATGTCGAGCGGAACGCTCGAAAACATCCGCGGTCACATCGACCGCGGCGTCGTCGAGGTCAAAAAGGTCGACCTCCTGAGCGCCGGCGCGGCCGAGGAGGCAACCCGCGGCATCGACGTCGTCTTCCACCTGGCGGCGATCCACGGCGGCCGCGGCTATGTCGAGATGCACGACGCCGAATGCGGCCGGAACCTCGTGATGGATGGGCTGCTCGTGAAGGCCTCCATCGACCAGGGCGTCGACAAGTTCGTGTTCGCCTCGTCGGGCTGCGTGTATCCCAACTACATCCAGCAGGACCTCTCGAAGGAGCTGTACCTGACCGAGGAGATGGTGGGGCCGCCCTACGACTCGGACCACCTGTACGGCTGGGCAAAGCTCATGTGCGAGCTCACGCTCCAGGCCTATCACCGCCAGTTGGGCTTCAAGTCGGTGTCCTGCCGCTTCTTCACGGTTTACGGCGAGCGCGGCGTCGAGAACCATGCCGTGATCGCGATGATCGCGCGCGCCTTCATGGACCAGAATCCGTTCGAGGTCTGGGGCGATGGCAACCAGGTCCGCAACTGGACTTACGTCGGCGACATCGCCGAGGGCATGCTCGCGGCGGCGGAGAGCGGGGTCGTGGACGGCACGCCCATCAACCTCGGCACGATGGAGCGCACCCGCGTCATCGATGCGGTACACGAGGTGCTTCGCTACACGGGCAAGCAGGCCGACATCAAGTTCCTGACCCACATGCCCACTGGCCCGCTGAACAGGGTCGCGAGCAACAAGCTGGCCAAGGAGCTCATCGGCTGGAGCCCGAAGGTCACGTTCGTCGAAGGGCTGCACAAGACCATCGACTGGTACTTCTCCACCAAGGACCCCGACAAGGTGCGCGCGTCCTTCGACCGCATGCTGACCGACCGCGGTGAGGACAAGGGCGAGCCGGAGCCGGTCAAGGCCGGCGCAGCTGCTTCCAAAGCTCGAGGACAGCGCTGATGGCGGCCAAGCCGACGATCTCGGTCATCGGCCTCGGCAAGCTCGGCGCTTGCATCGCCGCCTGCTTCGCGCACAAGGGCTTCGAGGTGATCGGCGCCGACGTGTCCGCGAAGACGGTAGAGCTCATCAACCAGCACAAGGCGCCTGTGACCGAGCCTCAGCTCAGCGAGATGATGGCCGGCGCAGGCGAGCGGCTTCGCGCCACGCAGGACATAGCCCAGGCCGTGGTGGACTCGGACGTGACCTTGATCGTGGTTCCGACCCCCAGCACCGCCGAAGGCGGCTTCTCGATCGATTACGTCGTCGACGCTGCCCGCTCCATCGGGAAGGGTCTCAAGGCCAAGAAGGGCTACCACCTCGTCGTCCTCACCAGCACCGTCCTGCCCGGATCGACCGAGTACGGCATGATGCCGGTCCTCGAGCGCGAGTCGGGCAAGCGGGCCGGCAAGGATTTCGGCGTCTGCTACAGCCCCGAGTTCATCGCCCTGGGCCAGGTGATCAAGGACTTCCTCAACCCCGAGTTCCTCCTCATCGGCGAGCACGACGAGCGGGCGGGCAAGCTGCTGGCGGAGACCTATCTCGCGGTTTGCGACAACGCTCCCAAGATCGCGCGCATGAACCTCGTCAACTCCGAGCTCACCAAGATCTCCGTCAACGCATACGTGACCATGAGAATCTCGTTCGCGAACATGGTCGCCGCCATCAGCGAGCAGCTGCCGGGAGGCGACGTCGACATCGTCACGGGAGCGCTCGGGCTCGACACGCGAATCGGAAGCCGGTACCTCAAAGGCGCGGTGGCGTACGGTGGCCCGTGCTTCCCGCGCGACAACCAGGCGCTCGCGTACCTCGCCGGCCAGCTGGGCCAGTCGGGTGCGCTGTCGGAGGCGGTTCACAAATACAACTCGTCGAGCAACCAGAGGCTGGCCGAGCGCGTCCTCGAGCTGGTCCCCAAGGGCGGCTCGGTGGCGGTGCTCGGGCTCTCCTACAAGCCGGACAGCAACGTCATCGACGAAGCTCCCGGTTTCCTGCTGGCGCAAAGCCTCGTCGAGTCGGGCGCGACCGTCAAAGTGCACGACGCGATGGCGATGGACTCCGTCCGCCGCGTGCTGGGAGACAAGGTCACGTACGCGGCCACCGCCGAGGAGGCGATCGCCGGCAGCGACGTGGTCGTCATCACCAACCCGGACAAAGCGTATGCGGCTCTCCAGCTGGCGTCGATTCCAAGGTCGACCATCGTGATCGACGCGTGGCGGCTGCTGCGCAAGCAGGCCGGTGACTCCCCCAACTATGTCGGCCTGGGGCTGGGAGACGACAACCAGCGCCTGTCCAGCGCTCTGGCGGGCATGTGGAACGAGACGGCGCGAACCCGAGCCTGACCAGCATGGCCGTCACCACTGACAGCGCCTCGGTCATCGACCAGGTCCGCGCGTACTGGAACCGGCGGCCCTGCAACGTCCGCCACTCGACCAGCCCGGTCGGCAGCAAGGAGTACTTCGACGAGGTCGAGGCTCGCAAGTACTTCGTCGAGCCGCACATTCCAAAGTTCGCCGACTTCGCTCGCTGGAAGGGCAAGAAGGTGCTGGAGATCGGCTGTGGGATCGGCACTGACTCGATCAACTTCGCGAGAGCGGGCGCTGACGTCACGGTCGTCGACCTTTCGGATGAGAGCGTGGCCCTCTGCAAGAAGCGCTTCGCGGTTTACGGGCAAAAGGGAAATTTCTATCTCGGCGACGCGGAGGAGCTCAGCTCGTTCGTGCCGGTGGAGAAGTACGACCTCGTCTATTCATTTGGTGTCATCCATCACACGCCACGCCCTGAGCGCGTGATCGAGCAGATCAAGCTCTACTGCAAGCCCGAGACGGAGCTCCGCCTGATGCTCTACTCCAAGTGGTCGTGGAAGGTGCTGTGGATCATCCTCGCTTACGGCCACGGCGCCTTCTGGCGCGCCGACGAGCTGGTGGCAAAGTATTCGGAGGCCCAGGACGGCAGCCCGGTGACCTACTACTACTCGTTCCGCGGCGTGCGGTGGCTGCTGCGCGACTATGACGCCGTCAAGCTCAAGAAGGACCACATCTTTCCGTACCGCATCGACAAGTACGTGAAGTACGAGTACCAGTGGGTCTGGTACTTCCGCTGGCTCCCGACGCCCTGGTTCTCCTGGCTCGAGCGAAGGCTCGGCTGGCACACGCTGATCACGGCCCGTCCGAGGTCTGCCCCGACAGCGTGACGGCGGCGCCGAAGGTCAGCGTCGTCGCTGCGACGCGAAATGATGAACATGGCGGCAACCAGACGGCTCGCACGCAGCTGTTCATCAACGGCCTCGCGGAGCAAGCGCTGCGATTCAAAATTCCGGTCGAGCTGCTGCTGGTGGAGTGGAACCCGCCCGCGGACCGGCCCCCGCTGGCCGAGGCGCACAGCTGGCCGCGCTCCGAGTGGTTCGCGCCCAAGGTCATCACGGTCTCCCCGGAGCTGCACCGCGCGTTCCCACACTCGGACGGGCTACCCCTGTTCCAGATGATCGCCAAGAACGTCGGCATCCGCCGCGCCTCTGCCGAGTTCGTGCTGGCGACGAATATCGACATCCTGCTGAGCGACGAGCTGTTCCAATCCTTCGAGCGCGGACTGAAACCGAACGCGCTGTACCGCGTGGACCGCCTCGACGTCGAAGCCGATCTCGACCGCAAGCCGCTGCCGTCACCGGCGGAGGTCCGCGCGCTGCCGTGGATCCGAGCGCACCGGCAGGACGGGGCCTATTACCCTGACGGCAAGCGAGAGCCGTGGTACGCGGCCGCGCGCTCCATGGTCAACCGGACGATCTGGAACGCGCTGCACGGCGGCCCATTGCCGGACCTGTTCACGTTTGCCTGCGGAGACTTCACACTCACGACAAAGGAGGTCTGGGAGGGAATGCATGGCTACCCGGAATGGCCGATGTACTCCTTCCACCTGGACAGCCTCGCCCTCGTGCTGGCGTATCGCGCCGGGGTCGAGATGGTCAACCTGGCTCCGCCGAAGGTCGCCCACCATCTCGAGCATGGCGCTGGCTCAGGCTGGACACCGGAGGGGGCTCGCCGCCTGTTCGGGCGGCTCGAAACAGCGGGAGTGCCCTACCTGAGCGGGAACGACTACGACAGGGTCGCGCGAGAGATCTTGGGTAAAGGACCTGGATTCCACCCGCTGAACGGCCCAGAGTGGGGGCTGGTTTCTAGGGATCTGCCGGTTACGGTTCCGAACTGATTCCGGTGCATCGACTTTGGCGCGATTGCCGGCGAACCGGTAGGGGTGTTCTGAGATCAAGCCGCACTGCAACCCTACGGTTGACCATGGGGTTTACAATAGGCTTGAGATGGCAGTTCCACGTGTGGTTACCGCAGACGACTTGAGAAGCCAGCTTGGCCGTGAGCTTGATCAGCTTCGTTCGAGTGAGGAAGTCCTTTTCGTCTCCAAGCGTGGGCGGCTAGCTGCGGTCCTCATCGATGTCGAACAGTACCGAGCCATGGTCGAGCGAGCCGAGTACCTCGAGGACAGCCTCGCCGCGCTGCAGGCCCGCGAGGAAGTCGACCGGGCCATCCCCTGGTCGAAGGTCCGCCAGTAGCACCGAGCAAGAGGTACGACGTCCGCCTCCACCCGGAGGCGATCAAGGCGTATCGCCGGCTCCGTGGATCTGTCGCCGATCGCGTTGCGGCCGCAATCGATGACCTCGCGATGAACCCCCGTCCGCCGGGCTCAGTGAAGCTTGCCGGGCGGGATGACTTCCGCGTCCGCGTCGGCGATTACCGCATCGTCTACGCGGTGGACGATGCCGAAGACTTCGTCCTCATCGCCAAGATCGCTCATCGTCGCGATGTCTATCGGCGCTGATCGCCCAGGCCTACGCGTTCGCGTATGGAAAGCCTTGCGAATTGTGGTGGGCCGTACCTCTTGGGCTCTAGCGCCGTGGCCGGGAGGAAGGTGGCAGGAGCTCAGAGCCCACCCGGAAGCCGGCCCGCCAGCAAACCATAGGCGCCGTAGAGCGACCCCACGGCTTTGCTGGGCTGAAGGGTGACCGCGGCAGACGATGAGCTCGCGAGATCGTAGACGACCAGGTTGGGCTGAGCCTGGAGCGCAAGGAGCACCTTGCCTTTTGTGATGAAGCCGAGCTCCGCAACCTCTCCCGGCAGCTTGCGCAGCTCACCCGTCGCGCCAGTGACGTAGATGCTTGTTCCGCTGAGGTTCACGTTGTCCACGATGAAGTTCCTGGTACCGGGCTCGAGCGCCTGGTAAACAGGGTTCGGCGGAACGTTGCCGAGCTTGATCTCCGCGCCCGTCCAGTCGTAGAACATCGCGGCGGCGTCGGAGTATCTCTCGCACAGGACGCCTTCGTGGGTCGGCAATCCTAACGGAAGACCCTCCTTGGCGGGACACAACTCGGCGATTCGGTCGCCGGTCGCCGAGTTGATAAGGTGGTACCCGCCGAGGGCACCGAACGGCGTAATTGACCCTCCGCGGCCGCTCTGGCTGGCGAATGGTATGGAGACCGCCACGACAAGGTTAGTGCCGAGCCACTCCACGGGCCACTCAGCGACGCTTGGCGAGCTGAAGATGTCGACTCGGTTGGCGCCGCTCAGATCGGAGACGTACATCTGCATCCCGCCGTAAGTGATGGCGAGACCCTCGACATGGTAAGTCAGAAGCGCGACCGCGATCCTGCGGTCGTCAGGGCTCACGGAAAAACGCGCCTGAATCGTCGCCGAAGATGGAAGCGTGGCCGCCACCGCAACGTTACTGTTTGGCTCGAAGCTCTTCAGCGTGGATGGACCATCGAGGAAGTAGACCTTGCGGTCCGACGTGCTGACGAGGGGGCCGTAGCCTCCAAAGTCCGGCGACGGCCATTGTGCCGTGACATGGCCGCCGATCCGGCCATCGACGCCGACAAGGTAGATGGAGTATTGCCCGTCCCGAGATGCTTGCTGCACCACTGCGTACGCCGACGAGAAAGCGGTGTTCGATGGAGCGGCCGTTCTGGGTGTGATAGGGGCTGAGCTCGAGGACCCGGCGTTGCACGAAGTTACCAGCACGATGGCCGTTACGGACGCCAAGAGATCCCGCCTCATGACTGTTTAACACTATGCATTCGGCGGGGGTTACGTCGCGATCAGCCTCGACGTGCCCTACGTTCGCGCGGGGGCTCACGGCGCTCAAGCCGAGCCACGGCTAATTCGAGCACCGACTTCATAAGCGTCTGGTATGGCACACCCGCTCGCTTCGCCTGCCTCTTAAGCCGTTCAAGCAGATCGTTTGGAACGCGAAGCGAGACAGCGACCGTTCGCGGCCTCTCGGAGAACAGTGCATCGACGTGCTCGTCAAACTCCTCATCGGACATGTCCTCGAACGGATCAGTCCACTTCGTGGCCGTACTCATCGGTAGTACCTCCTGGCAGCACGTCGGCCGGCCTGGCGCGCATGGACGGGAAAGCGGCCGGCCGGGTGGTCGACCCACACTGCCACTAGCAATCGACCCTTCAGAGTTGCGCCAACAACCGTGTGATAGGTCACGCGCGCGCGGACCTCGGTGGACTGGATACCATCGGCGTCATTCATCGCTTCGTCGATCTCCTCGCGGCTGAGCCTTCGCTCTGGATGGTCAGCCAGCAAGTGGCGGAGGTTCGACGCCTCCCACACCACTGGCCTAGCATCCACTCGCGCCCAGTATATACGACGAGGCAGTTAGTTGCATTACAGGTCGCATATACGAATGGTGGCTGTAGTTTCCATGGTGCATGTTCATCCGACCACCCTTCCCCCTTCGGTTCGCGTTATGGCAAGCCCGCCGAATTGGTGGGGGCTGGCTTCCGAGGATCTGCGGGTTTCTGGCTACGGGCGGACCGGTTTGGGGACCGCCGTCTCGAAATCATGTGACGCCAGGCCCCAGTCGTCGCCGTTGATCGGGTGGAAGCCGCGGCCTCCATGCACCATCCGGCGCGCCAGGCTCCGGTACGCCCGAGTGCTCAGGTAGGGGACGCCCGCTTCGTCCAGGCGGTCGAAGAGGCGGTTCGATTCGGGCGTCCAGCCCGAGCCCTCTCCGTGCTCCAGGTGATACGCAACCATCGGCGGCGGCAGGTTCACCATGTCGGTTCCGCCCGCATACGCCTGGAAGAGCGCCACGCCGTCCATGTGCCACGAGTACGCGGGCCATTCCGGATAGCCGTGCATGGCAAACCAGATCTCGCGGCTCGTAAGCGTGAAGTCCCCACACCCGCTGGTGTGGAGCTTGGGCAGCCTCAGGCGATCCCAGGCGGCCGCGGTCTTGCGAGTCAGCTCCTTGACAGCCGGCTTGATCGCCAGCCTGTCGCGCCCATGCGGCCGCCGGACAACCGGAGGCCGGCCGTTCGGATAGTGCAGGCCATCGAGGCGGTGCTCACGCAGCACAGGGAGCGCGCGGCATTCGGCCGGCGACGGCAGGTTGGGTCCGCCGAGCTCCGCCAGCACGTCATGCCGGTCGACTCGATACATGGCGTTGGGCTTGAGCCCCGTTTGCAGGAAGGAGAAGAGCTCGTCGCTGAAGAGGATGTCGATATTCGTGGCGAGGACAAAGGGCGCGGTCGAGCGCCGGATGCCGACGTTCTTGCCGATCATCTGAAACAGCGGCAAGCCATCGGCGTGCGGAAAGGTCCGGTGCAGCTCGGGCGGAACGGTGATGACCGACGGCTGGAAATGCTCGCTTGGCTCCCAATCGAGCGCCTCGACCAGGGGAGGGTGGTCGGCGGGAGGATTCCATTCCACCAGGATCAGCTCGACCGGCAGCCGGAAGCGCTCTGCCTGCTCCGCCAGGCCTTCGACGAACAGCTGCATTCGGGCGAGCAGGTGGCCTCCGTGCGCGTCATTGCGCGACGTCGCGACCACGCTGAGCAAGGGGGTCATTGGACCTCGCGCGCGCTCAGCTCGCCGGTCTTGTGCCACAGCACCCAGTAGTAAGCCGCGGCGAGGAACGTCTGTGAGAAGACGTTGGCCCAGGCCGCGCCGAGGCCCGCGAACGGAGGGATGAGGATGAGATTCGCGATCACGTTGACGGCGAGCGAGCCGGCCGTCGCTGCGGCGAACCGGCGGGGATCTGTGACACCGGTAAGCCCCTGGATGGCAATCGCGGCGGCCCCGGGCAGGGTCGAGATCATGAGCACGACCACGATCGGCGCCGCGACGGCGTAGCGCTGGCCGAACAGGAACGAAAGCATGGGTTGGGCGAAGACCGCGAAGACAAGCGCCGCGGGCAGGGCCAGCAACACGCTCTGGGCGGCGACACGCTTGCCCGTTGAAAGCCGCGTGCGGGGATCCTGCCCTGCCGCCTCCGACAGCGCGAGCTGACCGAGGGCCGAGGGCAGCAGCAAGTTCATATCCTGGAAGCGATAGCTGGCGCCGTAGATGCCCGCCGCCCCAGTGCCGCGCAGCAGACCGACCAGGTAATTGTCGATCCGCTGGTAGACCGAGCCGACCGTGGTCGCCAGCGCGAACGGCGCCGCTGCCCTGATCGAAAGGCTGGGCCTGGGAACGCCCGGCAGCTCGGCCACCGACTTGCCTCGGACGTACAGATAGTCGATCACTCCGACGGCCAAACCTACGGCCGAGTAGGAGACCGTCACGGCAATCAGGCCGCCTCCGGCGAGCAGCCACAGGCCGCCTCCGGCCAGCACGACCGCGCGTGAACCGATCTCACTGATCACCTCCATGCTTATGTTTCCCGTCGCTCGGTAACCTGTGATTGTCGGGTTGTAGAATCCCGCGCCCACGATGCTCAGGCTGAACACCAACGGTACCGTGAGATTGCGATCGCGTGTCGCGAGCACGTAGAGCAGCACCATGAGAATGGCGCCGGCCACCGACAGGAGCACCCTACGGGCGATCACAGCGTCGAGCACGGCGCGGCGGATGCGGCCGGTGTCGACGACGTCGCGGGCAAGGAGGAACTGCAGGCCGAAATCGCTGAGCGAGGTCATGATGACGACCAGCGCGAGCGCGACGCTGAACTGGCCGAACTCCTCGAGGGTGAGACGGCGCGCGACCAGGATCACCCACACCGCCGACAGCAGTGAGGCGACACCGCGGCCGAACGACAGCGCCACCGCGCGGCCGACCAGTAAGTGCCCCGAGAGCAGCCTTATGCGAGCGGTGTTCAGGAAATCGATCAAGCGCCGTAACGGCGGGCGAATCGCCAGCTCCGCAAGCGGGTCCTGATTCGCCGGCTCGCGCGCAGCGTGTGACTGAGCAGCTGCCGAGGTCGGGCCATCCGGTACTTCCATCCCACCGCGGGCCCGATCTTTCCCTCCGCGCTCATCGTCCACGTCGCGTGCGCGATCGTGTAGTAGTTCGTCCAGTGCTTCACCCAGCTGCGGTTCGTACGGGCCTCGTCGCCATTCCACACGTCGATTGCCGGCACGTGGCCGTAGTCGTGGTTCTGGTGGATCAAGGTCACGTACTCGGTCGCGTCGATCAACGGAATGTCGGACGCGACCGTGTTCCACAAGAGCCAGTTGTCGTACGCGGTCCTTCCGATCGCAAACGGGGGCATCTGGTCGTACTGGCCTCGCGGAAACATGAAGAGGTCAATCGCGCCGGCCGAGTGCAGCTTGCCGCCGGCGACGGCGCCGGGGGCCCAACGTGTCTCCCATCCCTGGTCAAACTCGAGCAAAGTCCTGATGTCGACGTCATGCCGCTGCGCGACGAGGAGGAATCGCTTCGACCAGTCTTGCGCGAGTCGCGCCGCCTGCAGGGTGCGCTGCGTGAGGATGATGTCGGCGCTGATGAATGCCAGCACGTCGCTGTTCGCGAGCGTGTCTGCCTGCCTGAACATTCCCGACACGAGGGGCGTGCCGTACGAGTTGGCCTCGACATCCTCCACCAGCTCCACGTCAAACCCGCCGACCACCTCGGCGGTGCCGGCTTCGTTGCAGAATAGAATGATCCTCGGCTTGGGACGCAACGACAGCCAGCTTCGGATCGCGTTCTGCTGGATGATCGCTACATGACCTTTGAATGCCTTGGGTGCTGAGAAGATCGTGAGCGGCGCGGAGTCCACCGACGCGCCCGGGCGCTGGGACAACGCCGCTACCTTCTTACGCAAGGTGCACCGGCGCGCTCTGCGCGAAACGGTCGTGAGGTGGGCGAGATCACGCAAGTATCGCCGCATCTGGATCGACGTAGGGGCGCACGAGGGGGAGCTGACGTTTCCATTCGCGGCCGCGGATTCATCGCTGCTCGTCTACGCCTTCGAGCCCAACCTTCATGCGGCGAGCCGGATCATGGGCTGCCTGCGCAACTACGTCGTCCTTCCGATCGCGGTCTCGGAGCGCGACGGCCACGCCGAGCTCAACCTCAACGCATACGAGCAGTCGAGCTCGCTGCTGCCGGCCGACGAGGAGGGGGTCAAGGAATGGGTCACGGAGCAGAAGTTCGAGGTCCTGGGCACCGTGACCGTCCCGACCATGCGGCTCGACACCTTCATGAATGACGCGGGAATCGAATTCGTCGACTACCTGAAGATCGACGCCCAGGGGCTCGACCTCGAGGTCGTCAAGTCGGCCGGGGACCGGCTCAGGGACGTGGCCAAGGTCCAACTCGAGGCGACGACTTCGTCCTATCGTCAGTACGAGGGTGCTCCTGGAAAATCGGTGATTATCGAGTACATGGATTCGATGGGCTTCCGCCTGGCCGGCGAGGAAATCCAATCCCACGGTCAGGAGGCCAATCTTACTTTCTTGCGAGTCTAAATTTGGCCTGGATGGGTGATGGGTGATGGGTGAGAGTAGCTCGCCTCCCCACCATGTGGGGAGGTGGCGCGAAGCGCCGGAGGGGCGGAGCGCCTAAGAACCCCGCAGATAGAGGTCGACGGTAAGCGACACCCCCTTGTACTTGCCCAGCGTGTGCGGGCCGGCGGGGGGGAGATCGGAGAACTGCCAGGACCGGTCATAGACGTACCCGCTGCCGGGACTCCTCACCCAGCTCGCCAGCGCCCTGAGGTAGGGCTGCCGGACGGGCGGGCAGAAGAAGACCTGGGCGACCTGCGTCACGTCCTCTCGATACACGACGATGGCCGGGCACCTGCTCGCCGTGGCGATGTAGTCGCCCGTCGTTGACGCGGGGTCGACGTCGATCGGCGTCGACTGCGGCGACGTCCCATCGGAGTTGATCATCAAGAGCTCGAGCGAAGCGGGCCACCCGGGACCAGGCGCATAGGAGAAGCACTGGCCGGCCGAGACGTGGCGGTTCAGCTCGGCGGCGACGCCGGAGGTCACGGACAGGAGCTCGACGTTGGCCCTGTGCTCATCGAGCGGCCAGCTGAACAGAGAGAAAGCCCCCAGCGCGTAGACGATGACCACGTAAACGCCCACCACGGCCAGCAACCGCTGCGAGAAGCGGGGTAAGGCCAGCGGCCATCTCGCTGCCGCGAGGCGTGACGCGCCCGCCACGAAGAAGATCCACACCGCCAGGCTCAGCCACTCACCGACGTGCGGGTTCTTGTTGGACGTCGCGGTGAACGCTCCGTAGAACAGCACCACGAGCCCGGCATAGATCCACTCCGCCCGCCCGAGCCGCCGGCGCACCAGGGCGACCGCCGCCACCAGCGCGCCCACGATGACGGGCCACGCCTCGAGCTGGCCCAGCTGGCTCGGGATGCGCACCAGGTAGTACGTGGCGCTTTCGAAAAGGCCGAGGTTCATCGCGTAGGCGCCCTTGTAGGTGACCGCTGCCTCATAGAAATAGGTGACGGTCGTGGAGATCCCGTGCCCGAGGACGGCCCAGGGAAGCAGCAGCAGCGCGAGAAAGCCCACGGCCAGCGCCGTCGTGCGACCCACGCCTGGCGTCCGCCGGTTCCAGAACCAGATCACCGCGAGCGCGGCGAACCACGTGACCAGCGCCACCGGCCCGGTCGACGGTTTCATCAGCACGGCGGCGGCCGCGAACGCGGCCGAGAGCAGGTAGCTCGGCCATCGCGGCGAATCTGCGAGCTCAGCAAGCAATGCGACGGCCCACAGCACCAGCACCACGGCGAGGAAGTCGGGGCGCAGGTCGTCCAGGCCCCAGTTGTCGTTGTAGTTGGCCTGCCCGCTCAAAAACTCCCAGGAGCTCGAACGCACGCCCGCGCTCACAAGCGGCAGCAGCGCGGTCAGCGCCACCGCGGCGATCGCCAGCGTCCGGTTTGCGCGGCGACGAACGATCCAGTAGACGAGGACGAGGAGCAAGGCGATCGGCCAGAACCTCGCGGCGAACGCCTGCCACGTGCCGTCTCCGAGGACCAGGTAGTGCGCCGTGAGGACTGCGGTCCACCCGGGCGCGACGTTGTTCAGAGCATGCAGCGCCGTCTTCAGGTGCAGCCCCGCGATGAGGTGGTAGGGCGCCTGCGCATAGAAGAGGTAGCCGACCCCGTCGTAGTCGGGCGGCCGCGCGAGGTAGCCCTCCTGGGCGCTGAACCAGAGGTCGGCCGCGAGCGCCACCGCGGCCACGACGCAGCAGAGAAGGATCGCGCGAAGGCTGGGCCGGCGATAAGAGTCGATCGTCTTCACCTGGCCTGCGCGCGCACGTACAGGTCGACCGTCAGCGTCAGCCCCTGGTAATTGCCCAGGGAGTGGGGACCGTTGGACGCGAGGTCGGTGAACACCCAGCTGCGGTCGAGCGTGTACCCGCTGCCCGGGCTGCGCACCCAATCGGCGACCGCGCGCAGATAAGGCTGGCGGACCGGATACGCGATGAACTGCTGCGCCACCTGGGTGATGTCCTCGCGGTAGACGATGACGGCGGGGCACCTGCTCGCCAGGGTCACGTAGTCGGCGACCTTCATCGACGGGTTGACGTCCACCGGGGTCGAGCTGGGCGCCTTGCCGCTGGAGTCTGTCATGTAGTACTCGATCGAAGCGGGCCACCCCGGCCCAGGCGCGTACGCGAAGCATTGATCAGAAGACACGTAGCGCCCCATCTCGTGCGCGATCTGGGTCGTGACGCTCAACAGCTGAGCATTAGACCGCTGCTCGTTGGCCGGCCAGTTCGCCAGAGCAAATGCACCGAGGGCATAGACAACCAACAGGTAGGCTGCTGTGGCTCCAAGCACAAGAGATCCTCCCGTGCCCGCACGGGAGGTGGGCGTGCGAAGCACAAACCACCTCGCCGCAATCAGCCTCGACATGCCCGCCACGAAGAAGATCCACAGCGGCAGCGCGACCCAGAACCCGACCAGGGTGTTCTTGTTCGAGATCACCGTGAAGGTTGCCCAATAGAGCGCGAACAGTCCGCCGTAGATCCACTCAGCTCGCGTGAGCCGCCCCCGCAGCAGCGCGACCGCCGCGAGGATCGAGCCGGCGATGATCGCCCAGACCTCGACCACCCCGAGCTGCTCCGGTAGGCGGACGGCGTAGTACGTCAGCGTGTCCAGCAGGCCAAGGCCCAGGTTGTAGGTACTGTGAAACGTCACCGAGATCTCGTAGTAGCGCGACACGGTCCCGGAGATGCCGCCCTTGATCGCCCACGGGCCCAGCAGCACCGCCAGCACGACCAGACCCAGCGCGCTCAGGCGCAGGGCCGACGGCTGCTTGCGGTTCCAGAACCAGACCACGACAAGGGCCAATCCCCAGGCGAGCAGCGAGAGGGGGGCGGTCGAAGGCTTCGCAAGCACCGCGGCAGCGGCGAACGCCGCCGACACCACGTAGGTCGACCGCCTCGGCGCCCGGTGGTGCTCCACGAGCGGGACGATCGAGCACAGGACCATGACGATCGAGAAGAAGTCGGGCCGGAGATCCTCGAGGCTCCAGAGCTCCCCGTAGTTCGCCTGGCCGCTGAAGAACTCCAGGGAGCTCGCCCGCACCGCGGCGCTGACCACCGGCAGCACGGCCGTCAGCCCCACCGCCGCCATGGCCACCGACCGGGTGCTGCGCGTGCGCGCGATCCAGTAGACGACCACCAGCAGCGGCGCCACCGCCCAGAAACGCGCCGTGAACGCCTGCCACGTCCCATCGCCGAGGATGAGCTGCTGGAACGCCATGGCGGCGATCCACAGCGGCGCAAGGCTGCTGTTCAGCTCAGAAAGAGCGGCCCTCGGATGCAGCCCGATCAGGAGGTGGGCCACCGATCTCGCGGTCCCCAGATAGCTGACCCCGTCGTAATCCGGCGCCCTGGAGAGATAGCCCTCCTGGGCGCTGAACCAGGCGTCCACAGCCACCACAGCCGCCGCCACGGCGCCGCAACCCAGCACCGACCAGAGGCTGGGCCAGCGGGACGGCTGTGCCGCCTCCGGCCAGGCTACCTCGGCAGGCACAGGACGTTCACACCGGTGAGCTTGTCGTCGACCAGCGGCTCAGCCGTCCCTGACGGACCGAACACGCGAATTTCATAGTCATAGGACCGCACCAGCTGCAGCAGCTCGGACGCGCTTGTTCCGAGCTGGCGCAAGGAAGGGTCGTACGCCTCCGCGACGATGATCGGCCGGAACTTCCGCAGCGTTTCCCGCGCCCCCTGCAGCACGGAAGTCTCGGAACCTTCCACGTCGATCTTCAGCAGGTCGAGCCGGGTGAGCCCCTGGGCGAAATCGTCCAGACTCATCAGGTCCACCTCGATTGAGCCGGCGCGTGTGTCGGCCGAGTAGGCAAACCCACCGATGGTGTTGTGGCCGGGGTGGTCAGATCCGGCCACCTCGAGGGTCGCCTTGCCCGCTTCTCGACCCAACGCCTGAGAGTGGACGTGCACATTCTTCAGTGCATTGATCGAGACGTTGGCCAGCAGCCTCTCCCGATCCCTCGGGCTTGGCTCGAAAGCGTGGACGCTGCCGCCTTCACCGGCGAGGCTGGCTGCCATGAGCGTGAAGATCCCCGCGTTCGCTCCGACGTCGACGACGCACATGCCAGGACCGATGAGCCTGGACATCGCGAACATCTCGTTGGGTTCGTAGCGGCCATCGACATACGTGCACTGGCTTATGTCGCCCAAGAGGTGATGATTGAATCGCAGCCCAAAGTACCAGCCCGTGGTGACGGGCCCGTCATAGCCGCGTGATTGGGCCAGCCTCCAGATCAGCCTGCGCGTCCAGGCGCCTGGATCCTTTCGATCCCACTGGCCGAAATACCAGCCGGGAACAGGTTCGAGGCGGGGGACATGGAAAGCAGACCTCGCCGCGAGATCAAGCACGGGAGGCAGAGGCCGCCGGGGATGTTCGACGTGACCAGTGGGTTCGCCAGAGCTAGCTTCGATCTGACGAAGATAGCGTGCGTGTTGCGACGGCGGCCTGGATCAGCTCACTGTGACGGGCGTGCTGGCGACGGTGTCATAAGGGCGCGAGCTGTTCGCATCCTTGACCCAGACCCCGAAGTACACCGTGCCGGCGGCGGCGCCGGTGCTGTTCCAGTTGTAGGTCGTGCTCGTCGAGTAGCCCTGCACCACCTGCCAGGTGCTGGATGTGGCCGGCCGCATCACGAACTGGTAGAGCGGGCTGGGATCGGTGCAGCCCGATGCAGCGCCGGTGATGGTGACGTGGGTTCCGGAGCCACGAGCCACCGAGGCGGGCGCGGCGGAGACGGTGACTGAGGCGCAGGAGACCGACTGGACCACGAAGGGGGTGCTGGCGACCGCGTCATACGGGGCCGCGCTGTTCGCGTCCTTGGCCCAGACCCCGAAGTAAACGGTGCCCGCGGCGGCGCTGGCGCTGTTCCAGGTGAAGGTGGCGCCGGTCGAGTAGGCCTGCGCGACCTGCCAGTTGCTCTGCGAAGCCGGACGCATGACGAACTGGTAGAGCGGGTTGGAGTGCGTGCAGCCGGCGGCGACCGCGGTGAAGGTGATATGGGTGCCCGACAGCTGAGGCGAGGCCGGCGAGCTGGAGATGCCAACCGAGCCACAGGAGCCAGGGTTGATCAAATAAGGGACGCTGGCCACGGTGTCATAGGCGGCTGGGCTGGTCACATCCCTGGCCCAGACCCCGAAGTAAACGGTGCCGTTGCCGGCGCCGGCGCTGTTCCAGTTGTAGGTGGCGCTCGTCGAGTAGCCCTGCACGACCTGCCAGGTGCTGGACGAGGCCGGACGCATGACGAACTGGTAGAGGGCGTTTGGGCAGCCCGTGGCGCCGGCGGTGAAGGTGACGTGGGTGCCCGGGGCCTGCGGCGACAAGGGCGCCGCGGTCTCAGTCACTGAAGCGCAGGCGGCAGGAGTAGCCGTGAACGTGGTGGTCGTGAAGGTGTCATATCGGCCGAGAGCGTCGGTGGTGTCGCCCGCGCTGCTCGAGTCGCGCGCCCGAGCCATGAAGTAGTACCGGCCCAACACCGGGGCGGTGGTCCTCCAGCTGAACGTCGCGCTGCTCGAGTAGTCCTGACCCAGATTCCAGGTGGTCGATCCAGGCAGCTGCACCCAGAACTGGTAGAGCGGGTGGGGGCAGCCCGTCGAGCTGGACGTGAACTGGACGGTCGTGCCGTAAGGGCCGGGCGACGCCGGCGAGGACGTCAGGTTTGCGGAGCCGCAGTGGCCGGGAATGACGGCGTTGGTGGTCAGGCTGTCCGTGCCGTCAGCGTCCGTGGCCGTCACGGTGAACGTGTAGCTGGTGCCCGGCGTCAGGTTGTTGAACGTGGTGGAGGTTGCGGTCGCAGGCAGGTTCTGAGTCACGCTGGCCGGCGTACTGGTCACGGTGTAGCCGGTGATCGGCTTGGCAGTTGGTTGGCAGGTCTGCGCCGGCTGCCAGGTGACCGTCGCGCTGGTGAAGCCGTTCACGGCGACAGGGTCGGGACCCATAACGGGCGGGCTGGGCAGCGCGCTCGCGTAGGACTGGGCAAGGCCCATGTAGTACGTCCAGTCCCAGTTCGGCCCAGGGTCGGTGTGATGGTCTGAGCCTCCGTAGAGACCGGGGTTGTTGGGGTCGGGGACCTGGTAGTGGCCGATGACGTGGTTGCGGTCCATCGGCACGCCCCAGCGCGAGCAGATCGACGCGATCAGGTGCGCACTGGCCTGGTACATCGCGGTCGTGTACCAGGTCGGCTGAGCGTACGCATAGCCCTCGTGCTCGATGCCGATCGCGCGAGTGTTGTAGTCCCAGTTGCCCGCGTGCCATGCGATGTCTTGCTCGTGCACCATCTGCGTGATCTGGCCCGCGTCGGAGACCACGTAATGCGCCGACGCCGCGAAACTGGGGTCCTGAAAATCCTGGATCGCTGTCGCGTACGTGCCTTCGGTGTCGTGGATGACGATCAGCTGCACAGGGTAGTCATGCGGCCGGTTTGCCCACGAGAAGTTGTTCAAGTTGGCCGGATTCCAGGTTGCCAAGGGATAGTCGGGAGTACTGCTGACGGCTTGCGCACCGCCGGCTGACGCGGCCGAGCTCTGCGCCGGCAACGGCTGCGGCGGCAGCGTGATCTGCTGGCCCGAGCTCAGCGCGCTCTGCATCACCGAGGTGAAAGACGGCGTGGCGGCATAGACGCTTGCTTGAGGGGTCAGCGCGACGATCACAGGCAAGACGCACAGCCACCCAAGCTGCCTGCGCATCCCAGGGACGATACAGGAAGAACCGGTTCTAAATGTCAAGGTTCAGCGGATAAAAATGAAGCGCCGCCGGGATCTCCCGGCGGCGCCCCAGATCGAGGTCAGGTCCTCGGTTACTTCGCTATTAGGTCACCGGGACGCCAACGCTCGCGACGTTGTCGTAGCCGGCGGAGCTGGTGCTGTTGACGTCTTTCACATGGACTCCGAGGTACACGGTGCCGATGGCCGCGCCTGTGCTGTTCCAGTTGTACGTGGCGACGGCACTATAGGCCTGGACCAGCTGCCACGTGCTTGACGAGGCGGGTCGGATCCAGAACTCGAAGAGTGGCGAGTTGGTGCAGGTGGCCGCGGCGGTGGCGATGACGTGCGTGCCGCTGGTGTTGCTGTGCACGACGGTGGTCGGGACCGGGGTAATGGTCGGCACGCCGCACACAGATGCGTACACGGTGACGGGGGTGCTGGCGACGACGTCATAACCCGCGGAACTCGTGCTGTTCGCGTCTTTGATGTGGACTCCGAGGTACACGACGCCGGGCAGCGCGCCCGAGCTGTCCCAGTTGTAGGTCGCCAGGGCGCTGTAGGCCTGAACCAGCTGCCACGTGCTTACCGAGGCAGGCCGAATCCAGAACTCGTAGCGCGGCGTGGTGGTGCAGGTTGTGATGGTGGCGGTCGCAATGACGTGGGTGCCGCCAGGGTTGGGGTCGGCGTTCACCGATGTCGGGGCGGCGGTGATGCCGGGCCCACTGCATACAGAGGGCGGTGCAGCGGTCACGGTGACCGGCGTGCTGGCGACGGCGTCATAGGCCGCCGGGCTGGTGGCGTCTTTCACGTGGACCCCGAGGTACACGGTGCCGACGGCTGCGCCCGTGGTGTTCCAGTCATAGGTCGCCGTGGTGCTATACGCCTGAACCAACTGCCAGGTGCTTGAAGTGGAGACGCGCAGCCAGAACTCGTAACGCGGGCTGCTTGGGCAGCCGCTGGCGGTGGCGGTGGCGATGACGTGAGTACCGCCGCTCGTGCTGTACACCACGGTTGTGGGCACCGCCGTGATGCCCGCTCCCCCGCAGTAAGCAGTCGTCAGAAAGATGTGCAGAGACGCGCCACCAGACGTTGAAGCAAGCGCGGACGGAGCGATGGCGGCCGCGCCCAACAAAACCGTGACGATCGCCGCCGGGATCAGGCCCCGAGATCTAAGTCGTTTGATCAACGCTGGTCTCCTTTGCCGCGGCAGCGGTCAGTTGAAGGGAAACAGATTGCACCCGTGCGCACACTCCCCCCAGGGATAGGCGCTAGTTTTGTACCACGCCCAGCCCTTCGGGTCAAGTACGAGCTTCAGCAATTGGACCCGTACCGTTAACTCAACTTGAACGTGACGCGAACTTGAGACTTGATGCGAGCGGCGGCTACCCGGTCCCGGCCCGCATGGCATGTGAAACCAGCGCCCAGCTGCCGCCGCCGTCGTTGGAGACGTACAGGTCACCCCCGTAGCAGTAGGCAAAAAACGTTGCCGAACCGGCGTGGCCGGCGATCGCCTCGACGGTCTGGTCGCTCGGCAGGCCGCTGCCTGGAACCCACGTCGCGCCACCATTGGTGCTGTACGAAATCAGGCCTGGCGAGCCCAATTTGGCCCCGCCGTTGCCCACCAGGATCGTGCCATTCCCTCCCGCTGCGACCGGACCGCTGAAGGAGCCACCGGTTGCCTGCCAGGAGCTGCCGGTCAGCAAGTAATCGCCATGTCCCGCGACCCGGACCAGAAGCGTGGGGTGGTTGCCACTGACGACGGCCATTTCAGTCACCGCGCCCTGAGCCACGGCGGGCTGTTCGGTGACGCTTTGCCCGTAGCTGGCCAGTTGAAAGACCCGGTTCCCGGAAGCAAGGTAGAACTGGCCCAGTGCCTGTCCAGGAACGACGATGGGATTGCTCAGCTGCGGCACGCTTGACTCCGACCACGTGGCCGATCCGTCCCGAGTCACCAGCAGCCGGCCCTGATGCGCGAACAGCCAGACGTTGGGCTCGAGGGAGCTGATCGCCAGCGGTTGATATGGACCCTTGCCCGGAGGCGGATTGAGCGCCGGCGCCCAGGCGACCCCGTCGTTTGTGAATTGAATCGTCGCGCCACCGGTGATCGCGTGCCGAGGGTTGGCCGAGTCAATCGCCAGACCCGAGTTGATAGGGGGCGCGACCACGACGATCCAGGTGCGGCCACCGTCAGCCGACCCAATGGCCTGGCTCCCGACCGTCGCGATGACGGTGTTGGAGCCGTTCGTCACCAGCCGACCGGAAGCACCGAGGATCCCGGGCGTCTTGACCGTAGGAGAGGGAGTGGGCAAGGGGCTGGGCGACGGCTGAACAAAGCCGGCGGTCTCACCATGCCGGTCCGGCGAAAGCGATGAGAGGCTCGACCCGACCGCCACCCCAAGGCCGATCACCAGACCGACCAGCAGGACTCCGGCAACCACGGCCCAGCGAGGCGGCGTCATGGACGGCGAAGTTTAGGCAAATGGAGGCCAGATCGTCGCCCCACGATCCTGCCCGCCCGCAGTTTGGCCAGAAAGTCCTGGGCACCCGCAAACCCCTCGAGCTCGACATAGACCGCACCGATCTCCTTCAGCGAGTGCGCATCCGAGCCCGCTCCCGGAGCCGCGCCCAACAGGTCGCAAAGCTGAGCGGCCCGCGTGTTGATCCGGTCGTCAGACCGCCCATTCCACACCTCCACGATGTCGATCATGTCCGCGATCTCCTCAATCGCCTCTTCGGTGAGATGCCGCCGCTGAGAGTCGTAGGGGTGCTCGAGATAGACCAGGCCCCCCTGGGCCTTGATCCGGGCAGCCGCCTCCGCAGCCGGAAGCCGGGCCGGAACCGCCTCGGTCAAGAACAGCCCAATGAGCTCTCCGGAGGCAGTCATGAGCTCCTCGCCGAGCACAACCTCCCGGCCCTGCTCCCGCAGGCCAACGGCACCCTCGATGGTGTTGTGGTCGGTGAGAAACATCGGCGCCAGCCCGAGTTCCCGGCATCGACCCGCGACCAGCGCCGGATCGACCGAGCAGTCAAATGACGCCGAGCTGTGAACATGGAGGTCGATTCTCACCATCGCAGGGTGAGGTTATCTCGCGCGTGCCACAAAGGGCCGGCGCGAGTAGGATGATCAATCTTTGCGACTCTTAGGGGAGACTTAACGCGTCCGTGGAGCTGAGCAGATATATCCAGGTCCTAAGGCAACGCCTGTGGATGGTCATCGCCTGCCCGCTCATCGCCGCGCTAGCGGCGGGGATCGTCAGCTTCCTGCTCCCCCCGGTTTATGAAGCGCACGTTTCGCTGTACATAAAGCCGGCCCAGCCAATCTCATCCATCGATCCCACGACGGGGCAGATCACCAGCGACCAGGTCCTGCGCACCTACGCCGACTGGATGACCCAGCGGCCAACTCTCGACTCGGTCGACACGCAGCTTGGCCTGGGGCTGCGCTACGAGGATCTGCTCAAAAAGATCACGGCGACGCCCCAACCCAACACTCTCCTGCTGGACGTCGCGGTGCAAGACACGAATGCCACGGTCGCCCGCGACATCGCCAACCAGCTGGTGGCCGATTTCATCGACACGGTCAAGAAGACCCAAGCAGCAGCGACCCAAGGAGCAAATGCTCAGCCGGTAGACAACCTGGTCATCACCGCGCCGGCCGTGACTCCCGACAAACCCGTCTCGCCCAATAAGACCCTGAACGTCACCATTGCCTTCGCCGCAGGACTCCTGCTCGCCCTTGGCCTTGCGTTCCTGCTCGATTACCTCGACCAGTCGATCAAAGGCGACGACGACCTCATCGAGCGTCTGGGCCTGATCCCGATCGGCCACATTGCATGGATTCCGGTGGGCAAAGGCAAGCGCAGCGAGCTGGTCGCCCTCGATACGCAGTCCCCATCGTCAGAGGCTTTCAAGGCCCTTCGGACGGGCGTGTTGTTTTCCACTATCGAGCAGCAGCTGAAGGCCATCGTCATCACCTCGGCCGAGACGGGCGAGGGCAAATCGCGAACGGCGGCGAACCTGGCTATCGCCCTGGCGCAGGCGGGCCACAAGACGCTTCTGATCGATGCGGACTTCCGGCGCCCCTCGCAGCACCGAATCTTCGGCAAGATCCGCAACATCGGGCTGTCGAACCTGATCCTCCAGGACGCCACCGAAAGTGATGCGATCACCTCGGTAGATGGCGTGCCCAACATGTGGCTGCTCCCCTCCGGTCCGACGCCACCGAATCCTTCGGAACTTCTGGGGTCACCCCGAATGCTGGAGGTGATGGCGAAACTCTGGCACGACTTCAGCTATGTGATCGTCGACACGCCGCCTGTCAACGCGGTGACCGACTCAGCCATCCTCGCGGCCTCGGCGAACGCGACGATCCTGGTGGTCGAGCAGGGAAAAACCACATTCCCAGCGCTGAAGCACGCCAAGGAGATGCTCGAACGCGTCAAGGCCAATACGATCGGCGCGGTGATGAATAAAGTCCGCGCCTCGAGCGGTGCTTACTCCTACGGGTATGGCAACTACCTGCCGTCCCCCAACGGGCACCCCGCGAAGGATCGGGCAGCCTCGGAATCGGAGCGCGAGAGCCACCCGGCCGAGACCTGACCCGCAGCTGTCCGTTGAAAGTCATCATCCCGGCTGCCGGCTTGGGTAAGCGGTTTGCGGCGGTCGGATTCACCTCACCAAAAGAGCTGCTGCTGCTCGGTGGCAAGTCATTGATCGCGCATGCCCTCGCAGAGGCCAAGCGCGCCGGGTTCGACTCGGCGGTCGTAGTTGTTTCGCCGGCGAAAGACTCACTTATCAGGTATCTCTCCGAGAATGAGACTCCGCTACCGGTCGAAACCGTTATTCAGCCACAGCCCCGCGGCATCGGCGACGCTGTGCTTCGCTGCTGGGATGGTGAGGCGATGGGAGTCTTGCTCCCGGACGATGTCGTCCTTGGGACTCAGCACTGGACGGATTTGGTTGATACGCACCGCCGATCCGGCGCTGCTGCTCTCTGCGTCCGGATGGTCCCGATCGAAACGGCGAGCCGGTTCGGCATCGTCGAGCGCGACGGCGATAGGGTAATTGGGCTCGTCGAAAAGCCGGCGCCCGCGACGAACACGTCAAACCTTGCGATCTTCGGGCGTTACGTGGTGACCGCACCGGTAATAGCCGGCCTGAAGGCGCTCCACACGGAAGGCGAAGTGGAACTCACCTACGGCTTTGCGGCCGCGATCGACACGCGGCAGGGGGTCCGCGCCGTCCTTTTCGAAGGCGAGTTTTACGACTGCGGCACTCCAGCCGACTACGCTAGTTCCTTAAGCAAATACGCTAGCTTGGCTTAACCCGGCAGTAGCCAGACGCGGCCAGACCCGTTGCGACCTCTAGGCGCCTGCCTAGGCTTTTTTGACTGTAGGCTTATCGCGTCAATAAACGATGCTGATCGCGCGTGCACCGACACGCATCAGTTACGCCGGTGGGGGAACGGACATCGAGCCGTATTCCGCCGAGCACGGCGGAATGGTGGTCAGCGCCGCGATCGACAAGTACTTCTATGTCTTCATCGCGCCCAATGGGGACGGCGCGCTAGAGGTCAGCTCAGCCGACTATCGTGCCTTCCTTCGGTACGGGGCCAACGGTGACCCCATCGGCGTGGGTGGTGAGCTGACGCACGCCGAGGCCGCCCTCCAGTACGTAGGCATTACCCGCGGTTACTCGGTGTTCATGGCCTCGCAGGTCCCAGCGGGCACTGGCCTCGGCTCGTCCTCCGCCGTCGCGGTAGCCCTGATCAAGGGTCTAACCACGCTTAAGCACGTATCGCTCAGCAAGACAGAATTGGCGGCGGCAGCTTGTGAGATCGAGCTCGGACGGCTGCGGATGCCGATTGGGCGCCAGGATCAATACGCCTCAGCGTTCGGTGGGATCAACGCCATCCACTTCTCGGCGAACGGCGTTCGCGTGGAGAAGCTCGAAGTTCCATCCGGTACCCTCGAGCGCCTGCAGCAAGAAACCATGCTCTTTTACACGGGCTTGCTTCACGATTCGTCCGTGATCCTTCGGGACCAGAAAGCTCGGATGACGGACCCCCAGCGCTCGAATCTCGAGAATTTGCACGCGATCAAGCGGGCGGCAGAGATGACCCGGGATGCGCTGCTCGAGGGCGCTGTTGAGCGTATAGGCCCGATCATGGATGATGCCTGGGAGGCCAAGAAGGGCCTCGGCAACGGGATCACCAACCAGACCATTGACAGCGCCTATAGCGCCGCCCGCCAGTCAGGCGCTCTCGGAGGGAAGATCGCCGGTGCCGGTGGTGGGGGCTTCATGGTCATGATCTGCCCACCTGACCGCCAGGGCGCGGTTGAGACAGCTCTACACGCACAGGGCTTGGTCCGGGCCGACTTCAACTTCGATTTTGCCGGCGCGCGGGTGCTCATGAACAATGTCGCGGACTGAATCAACCGTGCGTGCGCGCACCCTCAGCTGGGGTCGCGTTCGCCTTGTGCTCATTCTCTTCGATTTCAGCGCTGTCCTCTTGGCTCTTGAGGCCTCCAACATCGCGCGCTATTCGCTCGGCTGGAGCCTCAACGGTGACATCTCAAGCCTGGACCCGCTGGTCCCTCCCTTATGTCTTGCGATCGCGCTGTTGAGCTACCGCGTCTCCGATCTCTACTCGATGCAGCTCGTGGGCTCGGGCCTGAACGAGTACCGGGCCATCGTCATGAACACCACCTTTGCCTTCGCCGCCATCGTGATCGTCGGATACATCGATCAAGGCTTGCACATTTCGCGCGCGTTCCTGCTGCTGTTCTGGTTGGCGGCCATCGTGCTGGTAGGCGCAGAACGCTTCATCGCAAGGCGGGTCGTTCGACGTTGGTCCGCATCACGAGGCGGCCTGCGTCGGGTGCTCGTGGTAGGCGCGAATGAGCAGGGGGTCCAAATCGCCGAGGAACTGTCAAGGAACCCGGCGGCGTGCAGCGTCGTCCTGGGCTTCCTTTCGGAGTATCGACCAGTTGGCCAATCGACGAACGGCAGCTTCAAGATCTTAGGCGAACCGATGGAGCTTTACGAGGTTGCCAAGCGCGAGGGCGCAACGCATGCGGTCGTGGTGGAGTCGTCACTCAGCTGGGAAAGTCTGCGTTTCATCGTGCGGTCGATGCACGCCAGCCAAACACCTCAAGTTCTGCTGGCGCCGGGGCTGTTTGACGTTTCGGCGACCCCGCTGCGGTCCACCCAATTGGGTCGCGCCCTACTCCTGGCGCCCAGGGCGACGCGCATCTCTGGCTTTGAAGCGTTCCTCAAGCGCACGTTTGACCTCGGCGTTGCGATTCCCGTGCTGGTGCTGACCCTCCCGCTACAAATCGGGATCTGGGGCTACCTCAAATCGGCGGGTGCTGCGAGGCCGGTTGAAGTACTCCGTGCTTCAGGTTTCAGGGGCGCGCCGATCACTATCTGGCGGTTTGCCGGCGGAGCTCGACTACGTGCAAGTCACTTGACGCGACTGCCCTCACTCTGGCAGGTAATCAGAGGCAACGCGAGCCTGGTCGGACCTCGGCCAGTGCTCCTCGAAAACACTGGTCCTTATGAGCGCTGGGGCGATGTGCTCGCCGCTCTGAAGCCGGGGTTCATCGGACCGTGGTGGCTTTCGGGGCACGGCCGCCCGGCTGAGGTGAATGAAGAGATCGAAGCAGACCTGAACTACGCGCGCTCGTATTCGATCTGGCTGGACCTTCGCATCTTGCTCGCGGTGGGGTGGGCATTACTGACCAGCTGGCGGCACGCCGCCACCCCCGGACAACAACGACACGGCATCGGCGCGCCGGTGAACGCGGCGGACGAAGACTAGCTTCGGATACGTAGGGTCCCGTTGCGGCTGATGATCAACTCGACCGCTTCGGAGATGTCTTTCACGGTGTGGTCGGCTCCGTTCTCAGCCTTATCACCGATCCTACCGTCCGTGACGAGGATGCTGATGCAGCCCGCCGCCCGCGCTGCTTGGGCATCTGTCTCCCAATCGCCAATCATCACGGCCGAGTCGAGGTCGACGCCATATCGGTCTCGCGCCTGGAAGAAAAGTCCGGGAGCCGGCTTGCGGCACTCGCAGCCGTCCTCCGGGGTATGCGGGCAGACAAGGAACGCCTCTATCTCCCCACCGAACCGCCGCGCCTCATCAGCTAGGCGTGAGTGGATCCTGTCCACTTCGGCCAAAGTCGTTAGCCCGCGCCCGATCGCCGATTGATTCGTTACCACAAAGACTCGATGACCCTGCTTCGACAACGTGCCGAGGGCCTCTAGCGCGCCGGGCAGGACCTCCATCTCCAAGCGGCTCTTCACGTAGTCATCTCGGTTTTTGACGATTACGCCGTCGCGGTCAATCAGCACCGCGGGCTTGCGAGCGGACCGTCCGGCATCGAGTAGCAGCTTCGTCAACAGGTGTTCGAATAGCAGGTGCCCAGTTTCGACATGCCCGTAGTCGTAGGACGGCATGTGTACGTAGTGGTCGCAGAGATCGCGGGTGGGGCCGCCTGCGAGGCCTCCGAAAGCAATCGTCCTAACGCCGATCCGCTTGGCGACCTCGATTGCCCTGATGAGGTTGGGCGAGTTGCCTGAGCACGAGATCAGGATCAGAAGGTCGCCCGCTCGCGCGTGTGTTCTGAGTTGGGCGGCAAATACGTTCTCGTAGCCAGTGTCGTTAGCTATGGCGGTGAGTGCCTCAACGTTGTCAGTCAAGGCGTGCGCCCGCAGCGGCTTGCGACCGGGTATGAACGCTTGCTTCGATAAGTCATTTGCCATGTGGGAGGCCGTGGACGCCGACCCACCGTTGCCGACGATGAAGATGGCGCGGTCTTCTTCCCATGCACTCCAAAGCACGTCGAGGCAGACGGCAAGCTGCTGAGGGTCGACGCCACGAATAGCCGCGACCATCCCGTCGAGGTAAGCGTCAATTGAGCCGAGTGGACGGCTCGCGAGTTTGGACGCCGGTGTTAAGCTCAAACTGCGTGCCTAATGGGGTGAGTCAGCCTTGGCAACAGACCTCCAATAAATGAAAGCCTAGATCGGTCGGTGGCGGGCAAGCCCTGAACCCCTATGTTTCGAGTGGCGGAGGTCGATAACCTTGGAGGCGCCGAGGTTGACAGGTCTGGGAGGTGGTTGTCAAGCATGAGATGCAGCGGTGGGTCCTCTTGCATTGGCGAGGGCCGACGCTGCGACAGGAAAGCGTAAGGCAAATGGAGGCTAGCGCCAACCAAACTACTCGCGCTTTGGGCCTTCTGCGTCGCAGCGTTTAGTGGTACCCCGGCGGCAAGACACCGCCATTGTCAGCCGGGTGCCTTCGCAGAGTTTGGAGGAGAAGAATGTGCGCGGTGGCAGCGGGTAGCGGAGGGAGCGTTGGCTTCAACCAGCCTCGCGGGAGTCGGGCCATGGACGTCGCCCTTAGTCTCATTGGCCTGATTGCGGTCAGCCCCCTGCTCGTCGCCGCTTGCTTGGGTATCTTGGTAGAAGACGGTTGGCCAGTCATTCATCGCAGGAAGGTTCTCGGATTGGGTGGGTCTGAGTTCAAAGCGCTCAAACTCAGAACGATGCGGGCCGATGCAGACCAGTGGATCGTGCAGGAGCCGGCACTGTACGAGCAATACCGGGCGCATACGAAGTTGGACAAGGACCCCCGTGTCACGCGACTGGGACGTCTGCTGCGCGGGCTCCATATCGATGAGTTACCACAGCTGGTGAACGTGCTCGCTGGGCAAATGAGCATTGTCGGACCTCGGATGATTCACCCATCAGAACTCGCCAGGTTCGGGTCATTTGGGACCGCACGTCTAAGTGTGCGTCCTGGAATTACCGGGCTGTGGCAGGTATCCAAAACTAGCTATGGCTACGACGAGAGAATAGCGCTCGATCGATTCTACATAGAGAACCATTCTTTGGTCCTCGACCTACGAATAGCTCTACTAACCATCCCGTCGATATTTGGGTGGAGAACTAACCTCCTTCCGACGCCACCAAATCGCCTTGGTGGCAACTAAGCCCGGCCCTGTGGCAAGTCTGATGTCTAATCTGCCTGATCGCGACCGGTGCTTCGCCTGCGACTGCCGGGAGTTCAAAACCCTCTGGACCATCAATGGCAGGAGTATTGAGGTTTGCGGGCGTTGCGATGCGCAATGTCTGGTCGGAAGGGCGCCTCGAGAGCAGGCCTTTGAATACGACGCACTAGACGCAAAGACTCGGGATTACCTGCGAGGGCGAGCACGTCGACACTACAAGTACCTACGCCGTCAAGGTTGGCCACCAGGTGGAAGTGGGTCAATTTGAGTAGCTGCTGTTTGAATCGGCCTTAGGAAGCCTCTAAGAATGCCGCACGAGCCAATTGCTCCGGTCGAGGCGCTCAAAGTTCCATCCCGCCAGCAAAGCCTCGGCCTGAATTCGGTTGGCATCCGTCAACAGTTCCACGATCAAGATGGGATGCAGGCCGAGCAGCCGCTCGGCCCCGGCGAGTACATGCAACTCCCCGCCTTCCACATCGATCTTGACCAAATCCGGAGGTCCAAGAGATGCAAGCATCGCATCCAGCGTTACGCAGGCTACCTGCTCTCGGAGAGGACCCTCCCCGACCAGAGACCACAGGGCGCTAATTTCGTGTGGATATCGGTGCACCTGACCAGAACGATCGGTGTCACTCGCGGCGACCGGGTGAACGGTCATATTAGTGACGGCATTCATTCGCTGCCCTTCGCGCAGACGTGCGACGTTAGCCTGGACCGGCTCGAAAGCATGAACATGACCTGTGGGACCTACCAATCGACTGGCTATCAGGCTCATATATCCAATGTGGGCGCCCACGTCCCAGAAGACATGTCCTGGCTTCAGAAGATGTGTCATTGCCTTGACTACGGCCGGATCGAGAACACCGCGCAAATAGAACTTCTCTCTCCGGGGTTCGATCATCAGCCGGATGCCCCGAGCTGGGCCGGCAACAACTCGGATGGCCATCGGTCGGCTGGGCAGCAGGGGGTTGACGATCGGTCGCAGAATCCTAAAGAGCCACTCCACCCGAGCCATTATCGGCCCGGGAGGTTTTGGCTAGGCGAGGTGAGCCTAATGACCCTTGACCGTTGGACCGTACCACTCAGGCGGGTCGGTTTAGGATCTGGCTACGCCTGAACGCTCAAGCAAGCGCCCCCGCGATCTCAACCAGCTAGCCGCCAAGATAGCCGAGATCGCTACGGAGGGTTTGAAGCCCGCACCTGACTCGGGTAAGAATCCGGCCGCAGTGGCGCTGGGGCGGCTGGGTGGCAAGAAGGGTGGAGCAGCAAAGGGCGGCAAAATTGACAGCTGAGGAGCGCCGAGAGATCGCCCGGAATGCTGCGGTTAAACGTTGGGGCTCACGAAAGGACGGATAAGGCCTCGTAGGATTCTGAGGTCTTTCCATACAGAGAGTTGAATTCCTCCGGCTTTCCAGAGACTAGCGTCGCTCGTTCTGAGACTCAGTAGGGGCCGCTTGGCCCGACCCGCAACAGAGACGATTAAGGCTGGCCATGTGGCGTGTCTAGGTCCAGTTGCAGTCGCTGCCACCGCAGCTCAGGTCGGATTAGTTGTCGTAAAGATTCAGGGCAGCAAGAACTCGACCCGCAATCTCCTGGTACGTTTCAACGATCTCCCGACGTGGCAGCGCATCCCGCTTCAGGGGGGTACCGCTCTTCTCAATACCGTCGCGAAGCCACTGGATATGCCCAATCAACTAACCGCTGCATTAAAGAAACCGACGGCTTGATCGCCCGATCGGAATCCTTGTGGGTCCAGGTCCAGGTTGCCCGGGAATTTCGTTGGGCGGTCAGGAGATATCCTTACGTGCAACGGCTATTAACTGCCGTCGCCGTTGGACGCGAGCAGCCAGGCCTGCGAGCACGTCGAAGGCGCTCGGAGGAAGGATCCGCCACAAGAACTGGTGCGCGGGTGGCCATGCACGATGGATCAGCTCCACGCGCTCAACGGCAAAGCCGGCCGCACTGAGCAGGTTTCCTAGTAGCAAGGGCGTCCATGTGTACAAGTGATGATTCGGGTCATTCGCACGGCCATTGTCCTGGGCTCTCCAGTCGTCGACCGGCACGATGATCACGAGGTGAGCTCCAACCTTTAGGATCCGCCGCAACTGCTGCAGCTCGGCGACCGGGTGGAGCACGTGCTCCAGTGCGTGGTTTGAGATCGCCAAGTCGACTGAATCGTCGTCTAGATCGTCTGACATTGGAACTACGTGGATCCCGCGCGACACCGCCAGGGCAGCCGCAGCAGCATTGGGCTCGATACCGATCTTTCTAGCTGCTGGAAGCACTTCAAGGAGGGCACCGCCCCCACACCCAAAGTCGACAATTGCCATATTTGGCGATATCCATGGCAGGAACCTTCGTGCCACTTCCGCCGCCATGCCATCGGCCGACCGCAGCTGCCAACTGGCGTACTGCTCGCCACTGGGGCCGGAGTAGTCGGCGGCGACCGTCGTGCGGGGCCCCCGGCGAGAGCGATCGAACGACTCCCGAGGTTCTCTTTCAGCGGAGTCGCCGTCCTTGTTGGGAACATGTGGTTTCATGCGCTACGGCTCGGGGACTGTGGCGGCCGATTATTGAGAAAGCTTGCAGCGTTCGCACCAAATACCTCCGGAGAAAAACGGTCGACAATCGACCGGCTTGCCGTCCCGAGACCGTGTAGGTCCGCGCGCATGTCGTGGAGCCGGCGAAGTATCACCGCCAGGCCATCATCTGAGTTCGCCTCAAACGTAAAGCCATTTACGCCTTCCTCTATTAGGTCGGCAGCGGCCCCAACTTGCGATGCCGCGACGACCGGGAGCCCCGCGGCCATGGCCTCGTTAAGAACAAGGCCCCATGGCTCGAACCAACTCGCAAGGACGAAGGCTGACGCAAACGCGTAATAACGCACGACCTCCTCGAACTCGCTCAGCTCGCCCGTGAAATGTACGAGATCAGCCACGTGTAGGTTTTCCGCCAATGCTTCGAGCCGCGATCGCTCCGGGCCATCGCCGACAATCACCAGATGGAAAGGCTCGGCACCTTGGCGAAGAGCTCGCACATAAGTGCTGAGTGCACGCACGATCGCGGCCGTGTTCTTTCGGTCGACTAGGCGCGAGACCGTGAGCAGGTAATCCGCAGGCAGAAGTCGCCTGCTGTCGTGGCGGGCACCGCGAACCAGTAGCTCGATCCGGTGGTTATCGACGCAGGCGTATCCAACTGCGATCTTGTCGCGGGAGACGCGCAGCGTGCGAAGGTAAGCAATCTGGGCCTTGCCACCGACCAGAAAGCCATCGAAGGCGCGTAGGTACAAGCTCTTGACCTGTTCGATCAACCGGCGGCGCTGAGACCCACGGACGTTTTCAAGCATCAGCACGCAGCGCGCCCGCGGACGGCGCCTGGACGGCCACGGCAGCCGACAATACACTACGGCTGCCAGCGACTCGGGCCGTTCGTACCCACAGGTCAATACTAGATCTGGGGCTTCCTTAAGCAGGCTGCGAAGAGTGTGGATGAAAGATGACACCGGGTTCACCCGCCCTACCGGCGCATCGTTCAAAACGACTAGCCCCGGCGGACGCTCTCGGAAGAAAGGATAAGTTGGGTCCGTTGTCGCGTAGCTGAACGGCGTGACGTCGAACCCTGCTCGGCGCAGCCCGTTCAGCCGCGCTATGTGATACGGGCCGTAGCTCGCCCAGATGGTCACAACGCGAGCAGGGCCGGCCACGTCCTCCGAGCCGTCCGTGTCGAGGGCGCGCGCGTCCTCGCCCTTCAACGACGATGTCCATCCCAGCATTGCTCGCCCATCGGGTACCTCGCTTCCGTGTCGTCTTGTAGTTCGATGCCTGTCGGGTGCCGGCAGTTATGCTGACTGCTTGCCCAGCCGCACTGTAGTTGCGATCGACGCATTGCCGGCCAAAAAATGACGAACTTGGTCTCCCCGAGAGAATCGCCTCGACACCGCAGGGTGTTTATCATCGGCGTTTTTCCTCCCCCGCACGACGGCTTATCCAATGCCAACGTCCAGATGGCCGAGCGGTTCGCCAGCGCCAGTTTCGATGTCCGGCGCCTTGACTTGTCACCTGGGAATCACAGGCGACTCTTGGGGCGCTTGATACGAGCGTTTCGGGCCATCCGAGCTAACATGACATTGATCCGCTCCCAGCGATTGCCTCGCGTCGTGTACCTGGGAGCGTCCGCTGGTCTGGGCAGAATCTATGACGTCGCGATTCTGATGGTCGCGCGCCTCAGGCGCACGCAAGTCGTCATTCACCACCACAGCTATCGCTACATCAATGCCCGGGACTTCCTGGAGGCCGTCGTCGTGCGTGCCGCTGGGGGCGATGCACTCCACATCCTTCTGTGCGAGCACATGCGTGCCCGGTATTGCCAGCAGTATGCGGTCGATCACCGGCGCACAACGGTGCTCTCCAGTGTGATGCTCGCGGAACGCGAAATCCGTGCCATGGGGGGCCGTTTGCGTGGCCGAGTTGGCGCCGTCGGCTACTTGGGACCCCTTTCAGCAGAGAAGGGTATCTGGGACTTCCTGGCTCTCGTCACTACCCTGCGAGCCGGGAGTCCCCATTTGCTGGTGCACATCGCCGGACCGAGCGCTGATGCTGCAGCCACCGCAGCGGTTGTGCAACTTGCGACGCGCGATCCGCTGACGCGGTATTGGGGCGCGGCATACCGCGCCGACAAGGTTCGGTTCCTGGATTGCGTCGACGTGTTGATCTTCCCGAGCCGCTACCGACATGAAGCCGAACCACTTGTGGTTTACGAAGCGCTTGCCGCCGGGATCCCGGTCATCGCTACCCAAGTCGGCTGCGTGCGAGCGCTAGAGGCCGCATCTGGCGTTTTCGTGCTCGCGGGCACGGCGGACTTTCCTGCGAAGGCGGCGGATGTCGTCGCAGGGTGGCTTCGTGACCCGGCGGCCTATGCGGCAGCGTCGGCTGCGGCCCGTCAACACTTCGTCAACCACCTAGAGCTTTC
Source organism: Candidatus Dormiibacterota bacterium (assembly GCA_003151935.1). Classification (GTDB taxonomy): domain Bacteria; phylum Chloroflexota; class Dormibacteria; order Dormibacterales; family Dormibacteraceae; genus Palsa-870. The sequence continues at coordinate 70,238 of PLYZ01000055.1, forward strand.
CGACGACGAAGCCGCCCGCCTTCTAGCTCGCCTCGCAGCGGGCGAGATCTTCAAGGGCCTGTAGCTACGCGAGTTTCTTGTTCCCACCAGGTGGCCGTTCCCACTTATTGACTTGCTCGCGCCCGGCTATCGATTACAGCCCCGAACGGCACCTAATCAGATGTTGGACGAAGCGGCCGTCGATCAACCTGCTCGACAAGGCAATGGTTCTCCCTCAGCAGCACGGCTCGGCGCCGACCGGTTGTAACTGTGTGGTCGGCACGCGGAGGGCCCGTTATGCCTCCGTTCTTGGCGATCATCATAGGGAGCTAGATCAGCGCGAGCAGACGCTTCAGTACGCCACGCACCGGCCTGGCGTTCATGGGCTGAACTCGTCCGGTCAGACGTCGAGTCACGCGCTTGGCAGTTAACCTTGAAGCCTGACATCTGCCATGGCTGCTGAGCCCGCGATCGTGGCGCTACCTGAGCCTCCCCGACCTCCCTGCTGATCGGCAAGGATTTTGGAGAAGGTAAGCTACGAGCGCCCGATGTGACTTGGTGGCATATCCTCAAAAGCGATCCTCAGTTCGCCGCGAGGAGCACGATCCACTTCTGAGTCCGGTCAAAAGGTCCGCCCACAATTCCTAGTGAAGAAGCTCAGAGCTCAGTTGCGCGACGGGCTGCCATGTTGGCGCCGACTTGACTGTTCGCTAGGGCTGTAGTGCGGTTGGCTTGTTCGCGGCGAAGTCGACTCGCGCGTAGCGGTAACAAGAGCGCGGCGGGAGCCCATCCATAGCGTATGAACAGTACTGGTTGACCGCTGGCGACGATCAGAAAGGCTAGAAACGAAATTCCGAGCGCAAGGATTAGCGATCGCTCGGCGTGGGGCACAGGCTTCCTGTACTCGCCAACGTAACTGCCGATAAGCGCAACTACCATTAGGACGAGGCCTAGAAACCCGAAGAAGCCGGCTCCAAGCCAGGTGAACAGGAACATGTTGTGGACATCAACGCCTCCCATGACGTCCGCAATGCTCCCGAGGTCGAGACCGACGCCAATAAGAGGATTGCGAACAACCAGATTCCAGGCGGTTGCATCCAGATTCAGACGGTCGAGCCCGGTCGCAAGGGGCGTGGTCGACAAGCCCAGCGTTATGGACACGCGGTCGATGGGTGACAGGACAGATGACGCTCCCTGTTGATTAATAAGAACCAGCGCGACGCTCATCAGCGCAAGCGCCGCCGCGACCACAATCCATCGCTTCACCCCAACCCGGCCCGACACTAACCAGATCGTCGCACCAAGTGCGGCCGCACCGAAGGCCGTGACGGAGCCTGACACGGCAGTGCCGGCGACGACAAGCCCGAGGAGTCCCATAAACACATAGCGGCGCGCTCCAGTCCAGATGCGTGACGCAGCGAAAAGGATCGCCGGTACCACCACGATGGCGGACGCGCCTCCAAGGTCATTGGGGTGCTGACTCAGGCCCACCTGCCTTGAAAAGAATGTTGGAACTGGGATCGTCAAAGGAGCGAGCACGCCTTGACCGAACAGCACCTGGGCGATGGCGCCAAGCCCAGACATTGCGACCGACAAGATCCAAGCCGCCACAGCGATTTCTACGTGCCGACGGTTACGCAAGAGGATGGCGCCCAGCCCGAACCAAATAATGGTGGTGTATGCGAACCGGGTTAGCGCACCCGCGGCATCGGCGGCGTGTGGCGATGTTGGCAAGGAGAACACCGCGCCAAGACAGAAGACCGCGAAACCGAAAATGAACAATCTTGGTAGTGCCGGATCAACCTTCGCGGACCTCAAGACCACTGTGAAAACCGCAGTAATCAAAGACCCTAAGAAGAGGCAGTCGGAGAGGTCGAGCTGAGGGATTGGGCGAATTGCCCCCGCGGCCACGAAACAGGTGCCCGCGTAGTAAAGGAAACGGGCGAGCCGGAACTGCCTCCCGGACTGCTCTTCCAGTCGACGACGAGCAGGTCTACGCTGCCGGCTCTGTTCCCCAGCCGCCAAACCACGGCCTGCGTCATACACGGTCACGAGGGGTCTGGCCCTGATGCCACGCCTTTATCGAGCGTCCGGGCGTTAACCCAAAAGTCGAGCCCTACCAACACCAACAGACCCGCGAGTCCCGCGCACGTAACGGCCCAGGCTACTCCGTCGGCACCCCAGTAACGACTCCCGACGATGAGGCCCGGAAGCAGCACGGCGAGGAGGGTCGCTTCTGCAAGAGTACCGGCTGCAGGATTGCCGCCGCCCCTGAGTCCCTCTGCAAGAATTCGGCGCGCGGCCAGGACGAGGCCGCCAACGAGCACGATTCGCGCGATGGTTATCGACTGCTCGAATTGATGTCCGAAGAACCATGGTACTAAGGCTCCCATCGCCGCTTCGAGCACTATAACCGGCACAATCGACAGCCCGAGTACCAGCCAAAAGAACTGCCACATAATCCGGCGGCGCTGTCTACGGTTTGTCTCAGCCGCGATAGCAGGATACGCGACGAACCCAAGACTCGAAGCTATAAACAATGGGATGTTTGTGAACGCGAAGCCAACTACATATAGTCCCAGAGCCGCGGGAGATAGTAGAAGTCCGACCGCAATTTGATCTATTCGAAATGTCTCTAGGGGATACAGCGAGCCCAGCAGGCCGTGCAGTCCGAAACGCATCAGCTCACCGCTCGAGACCGCACGTACCTGCGCGGCGCGACTTGGCCGATAGCTTAGAGCCGCGAATAGAAATGCGGCGCCGGTGGCGCAAAGCGCCACTAGCACGACGACTGTGGCCGATACGAGCGAGGTCCGATGCAGTGCCACGAGAATCACCAGACCTAAGCAGACCATCGCCTGGTTGAGATTTCGAAGGAGGTTGAGCGTGCTGAACCGTCGCTGACCTTGCAGCATGGAAAAGCCGTAGTCCACGGCCATCGAGGCCGGCACATTGGCAATGGTTAAGATGCCGGCGCTGATCACCGCGCTCGGCTTACCGATCAGATATGCAGTCAAAACGGCTGCATGGCAGGCAACCAGCAAGGGGGCCTGACGAATAGCAAGCCTCTTGACCTCTCCGAGAATTTGATGGAACGACCCCGGCTCGCGTGCGATGTAATAGGCCGCTGCGTTAGGCAGGCCCAATTCTCCGACGCGGGATATCAGGGCCGGCCAGAGGAGCAATAGAGCGAGATACCCGCGCTGCTCGGGACCGAGAAGGCGCGCCAGCAAAACGCCGGTGATAATCAACGAGCCTTGCCCAACGAAACCCGCGGCCAAGGACTCGATGCTGGCCCGTCTTGTGCCCTTTACTGCGGGCAACAAAGCCGCTACCTTCTGGAGGAGCCGGGGTGCGATGTGCATCAGGTGATCCTGGATCCTGCGCCGTGCAGGTGCGGATATGTGTTGCTGAGGCTACCTTGTTCCGCTGGAACGCGGATATCCGCGTCAAGGCAACGTGTTGTTCGAACCCATGGGCGGAGGCTCCGGATCAGTGCCAGGGGTTAACTCATTAAGCGGGGTTGGTAAACTTTGCAGCGGCAGTGCACACTCGGTCGGAATGCTGCTGATGGCAGCACACCTTGTTGGTCATGAGGCTCGATCGCCGGCCCGCGATACTATTGAGGCCTTGGGAGAATTTGAGGCCTATGTCCGTGCTCTCCATCGAAGCCATTACAGCCTGAGCACCGACTTGACGGCCACTAATTTGGGGTTCAAGGACTCGTTTTCCCCTTCACTTCGCGAGGGCATTCAGGGAGCCGCCACTCGGCTGATTGCTCCGTGGTCGAGACTGCGTGCGCGGTCGTTAGTGAAAGACCCGCTGCGCCTGCACCTTGGCTCTGGCCTGAGCCGACGCGAAGGCTGGGTGAACATCGATCTGCTCGGCCTACCGACCGACTTGGCTTGGGATCTGCGTATGGGCCTTCCATTCCGCGACTCGCAGGCCGAGGCTATATTCCATGAACACCTGCTCGAGCATTTGCCCCTCGTGGCGGTCCTGCCCTTCTTGCGAGAATGCCTACGTGTGTTGCATGTGGGCGGGGTCCTGCGAGTCGGGGTACCGGACGCGGGACTCTACATCCGAGACTATGTTGAGCCGAGCGGGTTTATCGCAAGCTTCAGGCCTGGTCGACCGACGCCCTTGCTGGCACTTGCCGAGGCGGCCTATTGCTATGGTCATTTGTCCCTCTGGGATGGCTCGACGCTGTGCCTCGCGCTCACGGAGGCGGGCTTCGAGCACGTAACAGAGCGTGCCTTTGGCGAGTCGTCCATCAGTCCAGCTCCAGATGGTCCCAATCGCAGGATGGAGAGCGTGTACGCCGAAGGCATCAAGCCTGGCTAACGCGGCATCTCTGTCGTTTCGCCGTATGTCTGTTCCGCAAACAAAAAAACACCGACCCAGCATGCCAACTTCGAGGCTAATCGCCGATTGGGGTGCTGCCGTTCCGCGGATTGATACGAGCCATTAGGTCGTCCCACTGCCGAAGCACGTCGCTGCGCGCGAAATGCTCCTCCACATAAGCCCGACCCCGCCTGCCCATAGTCGTTAATCCCTGCGAACCACCCATCGCACGCATGGACCGAATTGCTGATGCGAGAGCTTCTGGCTGCCCTGGATCCACAACAACACCGCATCCTGCTCGCCGGACCAGATCAGCCGTTGTGCTTCTGGGGTGCACAGCAGCAACCACTGGCCGCCCCGAGGCCATGTAAGCCAACAGCTTCGACGGTAAAACACTATCCACGACGCTTGGCGCTTGATTGATCAACAGAGCGTCGGCGGAGGTCAGGATTGTGGAGAACTCTTGACTAGCCTGCAGAGGCAAGAGCCTGATGTTGTCGATATGCCGAGCGGCAATATCCTCAACCACCGTGTTCCGTTCTTGCCCGTCGCCAATGAGCACGAGCTTGATGTGATTGTTGTCCCTGAGTAGGGTGGCGGCAGCGACGACGTTGAGTAGATCCTGCTTCGCGCCCATATTCCCAGCATGGACGACCAGGAAGTCGTCCTGACCAGCTCCGAGCCGGCTCCGCATCAACGGATCTGGGCGCGCAGGCTTGATTGAGTCGAGGTCGGCCCAGTTGGGTATTTCGCTGATCTTCGCCGGCTCTACGCCAGCGCTCTGGATGTACGTGGCAAAGGCGCTACTGATGACGACGACGTGATCAGCCAGCCTGTATGCGAGGTGCTCAAGAGCCCGACCCAGGCGCAGCGCGGCACCGTCCTTCAGTATTCCCACCGATCGCGCAGCTTCGGTAGGAAGATCCTGAACCAGAACTACCAGCTTGCCTAGCTTGAACCGGATACCTGCGCCAAGAAGGGTCGTCTGAACTGGGGGCGACAAACAGATTGTCACGTCGACCCTCGGGATGGAGAGCGCCGTCAACCCACTGGTCAAAGCTATGGACGAGTCGAACACGATTCGCCACAACGCCGTTGGCCGGGGAGGCAAGAGAATCTTCGTCCGCCACACGTCGACGCCATTCAACTCCTGCCGAATTCGCCATCGAGGTGGAGGGTCATACCACCGCCATAGCGGATAGAACGGGAAGCTCGTAGCTACCACGACGTCATGACCCTGCTTCGCTAGGTGCTCGGCTAGCCCAGTTGTGTAAGGGGCCACGCTCGTAGTCTCCGGTGCGTAGTTGGCACCCGCGAGCAAGATCCGCAAGAATTCCTAACCTTGGCTGACAGCGGTCGCTCTGACCAGGGTCGGCAAGTGCTTCTCCGGCACCAATCGGCCCACAAAGCCGACCGCGAATCGATTGCACCATCCACACACTTTGCGCATCGGCTCCCGCCCTCCCGTGACGTTCGAATCCGTCGTCCCTAATCGAGAAACATCACTCGGGTTACCGACGATCGAGATTCGGGGCCTCGGGGTCATGAGCTACGCGCGTAGGCCGCTTGCGACGGTCCCGTGGCGAGAGATCCTTCAGCATCGATCGCTGCGACAGCCGCGAATAGCACGGCGGCTACGATCAGCTTGTGAGTGTGGCGGCGGCGGTGGGGTGAGGAACGCACCCGCCGCACTTTACCAGCCGCCACTTTACATTCCCGTTAGGTACCGGATCGCTCACCATGGAACCCAAGGGGGCAACATTCGGTCTAGGTTCGAGAACCTTCGTACCAATCAAGCGTGCGTTGCAGGCCGGCCTCAAGGCCCACCTCCGCTGAGAAGCTAAATTCGTGCTGTGCCCGCTCGACGTCTAACTTACGGCGGGGCTGGCCATCCGGATAGCTGGAGTCCCAAACGATTTGACCAGCGAAATTGGTCAGTCGCGCGATCGTCGTTACCAGATCTCGGATAGACAACTCCTGGGACGTGCCCAGGTTCACCGGTTCGGCCTTGTCGTATCTCTCGGCCGCCAGGAGAATGCCCCTCGCGGCGTCGTCGACATACAAGAATTCGCGCGTTGGGTTCCCAGTACCCCACACAACGATGCTTGGGGCGCCTGCTTCTCGAGCCTCGATACATTTTCGAATGAGGGCGGGGATAACGTGTGACGAAGCCAGGTCAAAATTGTCTCCGGGCCCGTAAAGGTTGGCCGGCAGCAGGTAGATGGCGTTGAAACCGTATTGGGTCCGGTACGCCTGCGCTTGAACCAGAAGCGCCTTTTTGGCGATCCCATAAGGAGCATTCGTCTCCTCTGGGTAGCCGTTCCAGAGATCGTCCTCTTTGAACGGCACGGGCGTGAACTTTGGGTACGCGCAGACGGTGCCCACCTGCACGAACTTGGCTACGCGATTTCGCCGAGCGTGCTCCATTAGTAGGATCCCCATCACTGCGTTGTCGTAGAAGAAGCGGCCAGGGTTTTCACGGTTGGCGCCGATTCCCCCCACTCGCGCGGCGAGGTGGATTACGACGTCAGGCCGCTGATCAGCGAACATGCGGATCACATCCGACTCTTTTGTGAGGTCGTACTCGCGGCTGCCAAAGGTGTGAACCTCGGCGGGTTCCCGCTCGCGCAGGGAAGCTACCAATCGGCGGCCCAAGAAGCCGTTGCCGCCGGTTACCGTGACACGGCGGCCGGACCACCAGGTGCTCGTACCATCACCTCCTCAGGATTGAGGCCTTCGTCCTTTAGATCGGACTCGACCATCAATCGAACCAATTCGGGAAAACTGACCGATGGCGACCATTGAAGTAGTCCACGGGCCTTGCTTGAGTCGCCCTTTAGAGTGTCAACCTCGGCCGGGCGAAGATAGGCCTTATCGATTCGGACGTGTTTTTTCCAGTCCAATCCGACGAGGCCGAACGCAACCTCAGCGAATTCGCGCACCGAATGTTGCTCGTCCGTCGAGACAACCAGATCGACTGGCTCGGGGAGTTGCATGACCATCCACATGGCGCGCACATAATCGGGCGCGTAGCCCCAGTCGCGCTTAGCGTCGAGGTTGCCAAGGTAGACGGTCTCCTGGCGGCCAGCCGCGATTCGGGCGACAGCTTGACTGATCTTGCGTGTCACGAAGGTCTCGCCTCGGCGAGGGGACTCATGATTGAAGAGAATGCCGTTGGCGGCGAACATGCCATAGGCCTCTCGATAGTTTACGGTGATCCAGTAGGCGAAGGTCTTCGAGACGCCGTAGGGGCTGCGTGGGTGAAATGGCGTCTGCTCGTTTTGGGGGGGAGGCGCGCTGCCGAAAAGCTCCGAAGTCGACGCCTGATAGAACCGGATGGTTTGATCGCAATGGGAGATAGCTTCGAGCAGCCGAAGCGCGCCGAGGGCATCAATGTCGCTCGTGTACTCGGGTGCTTCAAAGCTGACCTTCACGTGGCTCTGTGCGGCGAGGTTATAGACCTCGCGTGGCCGGACCTCGTTGATTAGCCGAGCGAGGCGGGTGGCATCCGACATATCACCGTAATGAAGTATCAGCCGACGGTCCGGTTTGTGAGGGTCCTCATAGATGTGGTCGATTCGGTGTGTATTGATAGACGAAGACCGCCGAATCAGTCCGTGGACCTCGTAGCCCTTGTCCAGCAGCAGCTCGGCAAGGTACGACCCGTCCTGACCGGTGATCCCAGTGATCAGTGCTCGAATTCGCTCTGACATGGGTTGTCAAGTCTATTGAATGGGCCACGACCGTAAGCCCGTTACTTAAGCCGCGTGTTACTGGTGCGACTTAACCGAGGCTGAGGCTCGGCAGTGTCGCTTGGGCCGGCTTGCCGGCGCTGAGGGTAACCCCGGCAGACGAGACGCTCAACATCCGATCCTCGCTCAGCGTCCCGTCTGCCGTGTGCGTCTGGCCATCGCCGGAGTTCCAGGTAACGTGAATCGTGTCGGCCAAGGTCCCGGGCTGCTTTTGCCAATAAATCTCCTGAGCGGCGCTGTTCTGAGCCGGCCAGGGCGTGTCATAGTCAAAAACCGCCTGACCGTGGCCGCCGCCGCAGTTAACGAACAACCAACCATCCAGCAGTTTTGTCTGGTTCGGCGGCGCTGGATTCGAATATGCCACGGCGACCAGATTGTCCGATGTGGAAAAGGCGGAGGCGCCCACGAAGAGTCGGATATTGGCCTTGTACAGCGTTCGGGCCTCGATTCCGCACGGTTCGTTATTGATGACGTCGACCGCTATCTCGTGGCGCAGCGTGGTGCCCGATCGCACTAGAGCGATTGAATAGTGACGGGTCACAAAGTAGTTGGACTTTGTTCCGTAATAGTTGCTTTCGACTTCCATCATGAAGTCAGAGGCGCTGCTCAAATTCAAAGCGCCTGACCAGCCGATTCGATCGATCTCGCCCTGGACAGTTGCGTCATTGAAATAGGCCTGAAGGTGGCGCTGGGCCGCAAGACCGTTGAGCATGGAAAGCAGCGCCGGCCACGCGTCTGGCGTGAGCGATGCGATCCGTCCCATCAGAATACCTGCGAGTGCGCTGAGGATCGATTTATGCGCGGCGTCGCCGGCAATGTCGTGGCTCATCGCTTGTGGGATGAAGTTATTTGTGTCTACACGTAGGCCATACCCGGGCACATCGATTGGGCCGGTCAATGCAAGCAATTGGGCTACTACGTAGTAGTCCATGGATATGACCCCATCGATATGTCCAATCCGCGGCTGGACAAAATTCTCCGCGGCTGCAGCGTTGGAAGGAAAATCGGGGTAGATGTTGGAATCCACGAAGCTCCAACTGATTTGTGGAATTATTTCTCGGTATGGGGTCGGTTGGGGAATGAAACCTGGCTGACCTGGATTCGGACGTGGATTGACGAGGTCGTAAGCGTCGCCGCTTTGAATTACTTTCAGCGACCCGTGATCCGCCTGAAGCAGGCTGTATGTGCCGATGAAGCCGCCGCCGGCACGCAGCTCAGCGGGATTCACCTGCTCGACAAGATATTTGCGTGCGCCATTGCCTCCTAGCACATCAGTAAGAACGGGCACCAAGCGTTCGAACTCTGCAAATCCCGGAACGGCTGAATCGATACTCGCGCGGGCTTTCAGGAACGTAGCTTGTTGGGCCGCCGGGAGTACCTTGGCATCCACCTTGGCGGCTGCCTTCTGCGCAGTGTCGAGATCTGCACGCACCGTCACCAAGCCCGCTTGGACCAGGTTGAGTACCGTCAACAGAGTCCGACCGGCTTCGCCAGACGACGGCGGTTTGATGATCTCTCCGTCGAGGTTGGAGACACTCTGCCCGGCGTCGGCGAGCGCGGCGCCCATCGCGGCGATGTTGTCCACCGCGGTGTGTCGCGAGCGCGCGAAGTCTCCTACCGCGGGGGCGTATTCGAGGTAGCGCAGCAGGCGACTGTCATCGGCTTGCTGACTTGCGGACAGGAAATCGGCTTTGGCCGTTACGAAGCTGCTTATGGCCTGAGCTACCAGGGCCGGAGCGTGTTCTGAGTTGGCCTGCGTGAGGAGGGTCTTGCCGGCTTCCAACTCGCTTTGGCCCGCCTGTAAATCGGACGCCAGCTCGGCCTGTAACTGGTCGGCTCGCGACTTCAGGGCGAGGTAGCCCAGATCGCTGGCGCCGCCGATGCCCGCGATGATGATCAGGACGACCAGCAGCGCCGTGAGCTTGTGGGAGCGAAGGCGGCGGTGCCTGCTGTGCATCCGCGGCAGTCTACCGACCTCCCGAGCCCCATCCATTGAGCTTCTATTTAAAAGCTTGTAACCTCCAGAGTTTGGGGTCCAGGATGCGGGGTATTCGAGTTCAGCTGGCGCTGGTGGTGGTCCTGGTGGCAGTCGTGGGCGCCTTTTTGCACCCGCTTGCTCTTCTGCTCGCCGCAATTCCATTTGATACGCGCGGTCTGATCAGGTTCCTCGAAGAGGTGCGGTCAGTTATCGCCGACGCTCTCGGCTGGGGAGTTCTCACGCTCGTGGGCGTAATGGTCTTCTACATCGTGCGGGGCCGTCTCCGTCACCGCATGTCGCCTCTTTCGATTGGCGACTTTGGTCGGGATACCGCCGTTGCCGGACCGACACGTGTTGCTGTCGCGATCACCGCCTACAACGACGCCGCTGCTACGGCAGCGGCCGTTAGGGCCTTTATGCGGCAGCCCAGCGTCGTCAAAGTGCTCGTCATCGACAACAACTCAACGGACGACACGGAGGCCCTCGCCTCAGCCGCCGGTGCTCAGGTCGTGAATGAGACGCGCCAAGGCTATGGGTACGCGTGCATCCGCGGCCTTACCGAAGGTCTTGCCGTCCCTGAGGCCGAGGTGATTGTCCTGACTGAAGGCGACGGCACCTTCTATGCCGAGGACCTACCGAAGTTCCTGGCCTACGTCGACAACGCCGACCTGGTGGTCGGCAATAGGGTGGTCAGGGGAATGGTCGACGTGGACTCCCAGATGGACTACTTCTTCACCTGGGGCAACATGGCGGTGGCGATGCTGCTGCGGCTGCGGTTCTGGGATGGGCGGCATCTCGGCCCCGCAGGGCTGATGGATGTCGGATGCACATATCGGGCCATCCGGCGCCCGGCACTTGAGCGGATCCTTCCTGACCTCGTGGTCGGCGGCAACACATTCTCGGTTCACATGCTGCTCACCGCCATGGCTCGGGGCCTGTCGGTGATCGAGATCCCAGTTCGCCTGAAGCCTCGCGTGGGACCGTCGAAGGGAGCCAGCCAGAGCTTCGCCAAGGGCCTCCAGGTCGGCCTCGCGATGATCTGGCACATCATGACTTTCAAAGTCGGCTCAAGATCTGATCGCGACCCTGTTGACAACACCCCGCTCGCCAGCCCCGCGACCAAGTAGATAGGCGCGAATGCAGCACCTTCGCGTCCTTTTCATGGCCACGCGAGACTGGTACAACCCTGCCACCACGGGCGGGGACAACACCATGTGGGAGAACGCGCGTTACCTCGCCTCCAGAGGACACAAGGTCACATTCCTGGCCGCGGCGTTCCAGGGTGCTGCCCTTGATGCCTCGATCGATGGACTCCATGTCGTCCGGCTCGGCGGTATCCACTCGCTGTGGTCGAGGACGTTGGTGTACTACCTCGCAAATCGCGGGCGCTATGACGTTGTGGTTGCGGAGGGATTCGGCGGCTCCCGGATTCCGCGGCTGGCTCCCCTCTACGTCAAAGAGCCGCTCGTGACCGAGTGGCACCAGGTCCACCGCGACCTGTTCGAGGCGCAGTATCCTCGCGTACTACGCGGTCCGCTCAACCTGCTGGAATGCGTGGCGGTCTGGGTGAACCGCAACACCTTCGTGCGGGCCGGCACCGAGGAGTGGCGGGACGCCTTTGTGCAGGTCGGCTTCAAACCCGACAAGGTGTTCGTCCTGCCGGTGAGCATCCGAGACGACTGGTTGACCGAAACCAAACCGAATCCCGTGACCGAACCGAACATCCTGTGGCTCGGCAAGATTCGGCGATACAAGCGCCCGGATCATGTCATCAAGGCCATGCCGGCGGTCCTCAAGCGCGTTCCTGGCGCTCACCTGACGATCGCGGGTCGTCACGATGACGTGCCCTACGAAAGACAGCTTCAGTCCCTGGTCGATGGGCAAGGCCTCCACGAACACGTGGCGTTTCGGTTCGATCTCTCCGAGGATGAGAAACGCGATCTCATCCAGCGCTCGCGCGTCCTGGTGATCCCCTCTGTAGTGGAGGGCTTTGGCATCGTCGCGCTCGAGGCCAACGCCTGTGGCGTTCCAGTCGTGGCTAGCTCTGGGGTTCCCCAGGGTGCCGTAAGTGACGGAAAGAACGGCCTGCGATATCCGTCGGGAGACATTGGTGCGCTGGCAGATTGCATCTGCACGGTGCTGAGGGACGACTCCCTTTATGGCCGGCTCTCCGAAGGCGGGCTTAACTTCGTCCGCCAATTCGCATGGAGCAAGGTCGGTGCCCAGTTCGAACACGTTGTCGAAGATGTTGTCGCGATGCGTCGCTCAAAACGATCGCTGAAACCCGATGACAGTGCTGCGAAGATCTCTTAGAGACGTTGGGTTCATGATCCGAACTGCGGTCGGGGCGCCCTCCTGAAGAGCCGGCCGCTGGGCGGCATGCCCCACTCGATCGTTGCCGCTTTGACATGGGCTGTGCCCGCAGTAGCCCTACTGATGCTCGCGCTCACCATCACGCCGGCCGGGGTCTGGAATCACCCAGTCTTGGATGCGAGCTACAGGGGCTTCGACCCGAACTTCGTTTACACGTCGAACGGTGGCTCTGGCGTGGTGAGTGTGTCGGCGAGCACCGTCGAGGTCACAGCCAAACAAAGGTCTGATCCGACCATCACCCTGGCCACGACGCCGTTACAGAGGTTTGACGCGTCGGTTGATGTCACCGTCGAGACGAACGAGGGCGCGTCCATGCCGTTTGGGATCGGGTTGTGGTCTGTGTCCTCCAGCGCAGCGTACTTTGTCGTGTTTGAAGCGGGGCCGCAAAACCTCATCACGGCCCAAACCATTAGCGATGCGGGCTCAGGCTTCACGTTGGTCAGCGGCACGGTCATCAACCGAACGCCGCTCGGCAGCTACAAGGTCGGCGATACCTATCGCGTCGCCTTCCTGCTCGACAAGGCCGCCGGTTTGCTGACCAGTCGTATCACCAACCCGGATGGCACCTCGGTCGCGGCGTCGGTTGATTCTCGACAGAGCCCGAAGCTGTTCCTCGACCTTCCTCTGGCGCTCAGCGCGTCGGCGTCGGCCGGAGAGGGCTCCAGCCGGGTGGTACTTCGGAACTACGCCGTCGACCTCCCCCATGAGAGGTTGTGGGCGTCAAAGATCGACGATCCGAGGGCAACGCTTGCCCTGATTGGCCTTGCGATCGCGGGCGCGGTCTTGATCGTCTTCGCCATCGCCCCTAGGTTCTTCTCTGGTTACAACTCGATCGGCAGCCGGGTTCGCAACGGATCCACGGACTTGCTGCGGCGATTGGCATCCGCGCCGGGGCGGGTGGCGCTGCTTTCCGGCTCGATCGTGGTGTATCTCGCCGGCAATGCCTGGTTGTTCAGGCTGGGCGGTCACCCGTTCGACGTGGCGGCCGAGAAGCTGTACGCGTACGTGGCCAGGTCATACGGGCCGGGCCAGCTTTACTTCCTGCCCAACATCGTTGGCCTGCCCAAGATCTGGCAGGGTGTGCCCAGGCAGGAAATCGCGTTTCCCTACGAACCGGTCATGGCGTACCTATCCCTCGGCATCGGCTGGCTGCATGGCCTGCTTTCCGGCGGTGGCCCGCTCACCGCTGACAGCCTCCAGCTGGAGTACCTGGTCAAAGGGGTGAACGTTGTCTTTGGGCTCGCGGATGCCGCGCTGATCTACTGGATCCTGCGGCAGATCGGTATGAGCAATCGCTGGAGCCTTGTTGCGGGCGGCCTGTTCCTGTTCAACCCCGCCGTCTGGTTCAGCATGTCGGTGTGGGGCGAGACCCACGTCTTCAGCCTCTTCTTTGTTCTGGCGGCGATCCTGCTGGCGGAAAAGCATCTTCCGGTGTGGGCCTGGCTGGCCCTGGCGGCCGCATGCCTGACACGGCCGCAGATGTTCGTGTTCGGCCTTCTGCTGGGCATCGTCTTTCTGCGGAAGTTCTCATGGAGAGAAAACGTCCTGGGCCTCTCGTGGACGGTAATCGTCACGTTCATCGCCTTGATCCCTTTCACGCTCGCGACCAGTCCGTCCCTACCGGTCGACATCACGGCCAACATCCTCCATGTCCACGAGGCTGCGACCAACAACGTGGTGACGACCGTTTCGCAGGACACATACTCGGTTTGGCCCCTCATCGAGTACCTGGCACAGGGAGCCTCAGGTCAGCACCAGGCATTCAACCCGACCAACGTGACTCTGGTGGGCCCAATCACATATCAGAGCGTCAGCCAGGTCCTGACCTTGGCGGTGATGCTGCTATTGGCCGGATTCTTGTTCTTTCGCCGGCGGGCCACCGATGAAGCCGGCGCTTACATTCCATACGTCGCCATCGGCATAACCGCCTTCTTGATGCTTCTGTTCAGTCTTGTCGCCAGTCACTTCGTGCTCGCGCTTCCATTTCTCCTCCTGTCCCGTCGATGGATGGGCGCGGTCGCCTACTTTTACGTCGCGGTGATCTGGACGGCGACCACGTTCGTCACCATGTATGGCGATATGGGCCGGGCGATATTCGCCCAAGACTATCCGCTGCTGGCTCCAGCGAACAACGCGATCACCCATTTCGTCGTGGGGCTCTACACCAATGATCGATTCATCACCGTCGGCATCGTCGCCAACATCGCTGTGGTGTTATGGCTCGGGTTCTTGACGCTGGGCCCAATGCGCTCCTCACCGGCGCGCAGCGCAGCGTGATTGGACTTCGGCGGGGCTAAGTGACCGTGACCGGGGTGCTGGCGACGACGTCGTAGCCGGCGGTGCTGTTCGCATCGCGAACATGGACGCCGATATAGACGGTGCCTGTCCCGGCGCCGGTGCTGTTCCAGTCGTAGGTCGGGGTCGGGCTGTAGGCCTGAACCATCTGCCAGGTGCTTGAGCTGGCGGCGCGGATCCAGAACTCATAGCGAGGGCTGTTCGTGCAGCCCGTGGCCGCGGCGGTGACGGTGACGTGGGTTCCGCCGCTGGTGCTGTGCACCACCGACGTTGGAGCGGCGGAGATCGTGACCGAGGCGCAGGAGGATGTGGTCACCGTGTAAGGGATGCTGGTGTTGGTGTCATAGGCCTCGTCGCTGCCGGCGTCCTTGGCCCAGACCCCGAAGTACACGATGCCAGGTGCAGCCCCGGTGCTGTTCCAGTGGTATTGACCAGTCGTCGAGTAGGCCTGGATCAACTGCCAGTTGGTTTGCGAGGCGGGCCGCATCCAAAACTCGTAGAGCGGATTGGCGTTGGCGCAGGCGGAAGCGGACGCCGTGAACGTGACCTGGGTGCCGGACAGCTGAGGTGAGGCCGGGACGGCCGATATCGTCACCGAGCCGCAGGAACCCGAGCTGAGTACGAACGGGATGCTCACGTACGTGTCATAGGAAGCGGTGCTGGCGGCGTCCTTGGCCCAAACGCCGAGGTAGTACTGGCCCACTGCGTTCCCTGTCGTGTTCCAGCCGAACATATTGGAGGCTGTGTAGACCGGGTACGGTGGCGTGTCGGGTGGGTACTGCACCGCTGGGGAGAGCGGCATCCAGATGGTGCTCGAAGCTGCGCGGATCCAGAAGACGTAGAGCGGGTTCGGGTTGGCGCAGCCGCTGGCGTTTGCAGTGAGCGTCACCTGGCTGCCCACGTTCTGTGGTGATTGCGGCGTGGCCGTGAGAGTCACGCCTGTACAGGTGAGCGGATTTACCACGTACAGGACGCTGGCATTTGAATCGAAGGATTCGGCGCTCGCGGCGTCCTTCACCCACACGCCGATGTAGTAGGAACCCGAGAGGCCCGTTGTGTCCCACTCGAATTGGTTGGCGGTCGAGTAGCTTCGCACCATGGTCCAGGTGCTCGACAGGGCAGGCCGCATCAAGAACTCATACAAGGGATTTGGATTGGTGCAGCTCGTCGAGGCCGTGAAGGTGACATGCGTGCCCGCTTTTTGCGGCGAGGCGGGTGCCGCGCCCAGGGTCACTGGAGAGCACAACGCAATCGTCACCATGTACTGGTAGATGGCGCTGACATCGGACGTGGCGGTCGAGCTGCTCGCGTCTTTTGCCCACACCAAGATGTATGACGGCTCCTGGCGCGAGGTGTCCCACTGAAAGACGTTGTTGGTCGAGTAGGCCTGGACTGGTGTCCATACGAGTGCGTCGAAAGGCCGGATGAAAAATTCATACAGCGGGTTGGGATTCCAACACCCGGTCGCGTTGGCGGTGAACGTCACCGTGGTTCCGGAGCTCGTCTGGTAAGGGGGAGCCGCCGTCAGGGTCACCGCTCCGCATTGATTGAGCCGGCCCAGGTAGGTGTACTGGTCGCCAGGTTGGATTGGGCTTGTACCGTAGCCCGTGACCACGGTCACGTCCACCGTCCCCAGGCTGTGAGCCGGGGCGATCGCGGTGACCTGGGTATCCGACGCGACCAAGACGCTCCCCGACACCGTAGATCCAAACCACACGGTGGCTTGGCCGCCGGGGCCCGGCCGCGCAGTGAATCCGCAGCCCGTCACTGTGACCGAGGTGTTGCCGTCGAACGGACCGCGGTTGGGGCTGACGCTGTCAACCACGGGGATTGCGCCATTGCCGTAGCCGGGCGTCCCGCAGAGGCTCGCGTTGGCGGCCGAGATGGTGACCGGCCGGATCAACAGAGAGCCGGCCACCAAGGCTGTGACCACGGCGATGCGGACCAGTTTGGACGCAATCGAGATGCTGACCATTTGGCAATCTCCTTCGGCTGGAAGCTGCAGACCACAGCATCTGCAATGACGATTCGGAGCAGGAGGGCCGTTGGGCCTACTTTGTGCGGGACTCTAGCCAGGGAATGCGGCCGCTGGGCCTTCCCGGCGACAAGCTCCTAGGTGACTGTGACCGGGGTGCTGGCGACGACGTCGTAGCCGGCGGTGCTGTTGGCATCGCGAACATGAACGCCGATGTAAACGGTGCCTGTCCCGGCGCCGGTGCTGTTCCAGTCGTAGGTCGGGGTCGGGCTGTAGGCCTGAGCCATCTGCCAGGTGCTCGAGCTGGCGGCGCGGATCCAGAACTCATAGCGAGGGCTGTTCGTACAGCCCGTGGCCGCGGCGGTTGCGGTGACGTGGGTTCCGCCGCTGGTGCTGTGCACCACAGTGGTTGGCGCGGCGGACACTGTCGCCGACGCGCATGCCGCTGTCACCGAGTAAGCGGTGCTCATGGTTGTGTCGTAGGCCGCGCCGCTGCTCGCGTCTTTGGCCCAGACCCCGAAGTACACAATGCCCGCGGCTGCGCCCGTGCTGTTCCAGCGGTAGGTGTTGCCGGTCGAGTAAGCCTGGATCGTCTGCCATGTGGTCGAGCTCGCGGGTCGCATCACGAACTGGTAGAGCGGGCCGGGGTTGGTGCAGCCCGCAGCGGTCGCGGTGAATGTGACCTGCGTGCCGGTGGCCTGAGGTGAGGCCGGTGAGTCGGAGATCGTGACCGGGCCGCAGGAGGCGGCGTTCATCGCAAACGGGATGCTGGTGTTGGCGTCGTAGGCGCCGGGACTGCTCAAGTCCTTCACCCAGATCCCGAAGTAGATGGTCCCGGCGGCGGCGCCGGTGCTGTTCCAGTGGTACTGGGTGCTGGTCGAGTAGCCCTGGATCATCTGCCAGGTGCTCGAGCTGGCGGGCCGCATCCAGAACTCATAAAGCGGGTTGGGGCAGGTGGCAGCGGTGGCGGTGAACACGATCGGAGTACCGGCCATTAGCGGCGAGGCAGGCGCCGCCGATATCGTCGCCGCAGTGCAGGTCGTGCCGGTCACCGCGAAGGGAATGCTGACGTTGGCGTCATAGCTGTCCGTGCTGTCGCCGAGGATCCCCGAGCTGGTCGCATCCTTGGCCCAAACTCCGAAGTACACGATGCCCGCTACAGCGCCGGTGCTGTTCCAGTGGAATTGATTGCCGGTCGAGTAGGCCTGAACCAGCTGCCATGTACTCTGCGAGGCCGGTCGCATCCAGAACTCGTACTGAGGGTTGGGGCTTGGGCAGGTCCCGACTCCTGTGAATGTGACCTGCGCTCCGGAGGCCTGCGGCGAGGCGGGCAATGCGGAGAGCGTCACCGCGGTGCATGGCGTCGAGTACGTGTACTGATCGGCGGTCACGGTGGGCGTTGTGCCGGCGGAGGTTGTGACCGACACGTCGACCGTGCCCAACGCGTGCGCCGGACTGACCGCGGTGACGGTGGTGTCGTTGACGACCGAAAAACTTGTCGCCGGCAAGGTTCCGAATTTCACCGCCGTCGCGCCGGTGAAACCCGACCCCGTGATCGTCACCGGGGTTGCGCCCGCGGGCAGGCCGCCCCTGGGCGACAGGGCTGTGATGCTGAAGAACGGTCCGACGGTGAAGGACCACGTGTACGGCGTGCCGTTGACCGTGAGGGCCACCGTGTATTTCACCCCGGCCACCAGGGGCTGCCTCGGGACGACGATCACCGCGCCCCGGCCGGTCAGGTCGCTGCCCACCCCTGGGCTGTTCGAGTCGATCACGCAGTGCGCGAGTGCAACTCCGTTGCCCGTGAAGGAGTGGACTGGGCCTGCGGTCGTGGCGACATTGCCCCCAATCTGGATGAAGACAGGCAAGCCGGTGGGAACGCTGTAGCCCGAACACGCCTGGAGCGGGTCGGGGGACTCATTCCCGCTGTATGTGGTCAGCGGCTCCGAGGTGCCGTTGCCTGGGAAGTAGACCGGGTATTGACCACCAGTGAATGAATTGCCGCTCAGTGTGTCCAGGGCTGCGCCCTCTTGCCAGCCCGACTTGACTTCCCGGTACGAGCCGAAGCCGGTCTGCGTGAGTCGTGGATCCATCATCCCCAAGGCGTGGAAGGGGGCCCCCATCCACCAATCGATCGCCTGGTCGTCGGTGGTGCTGGTCGTCGAGCTGACCTGGATGTTGCTGTGGCGGGCAGCCGTGTCTCCGGCGGTTGTGTAGTACGGAGTACCCGCTGTCTCGTAGTGGGTGACCAGATCGTTCTTGACCATATAGAGGGCGTGGTTGTAGTCGCCGGCGCTCCAGGTGGTGTTCTCGGTCAGGGCCGTCACGCCCGCGTTGGCCCGCCAGCTGTTCAACGTGGCCAGCCAGCCGCTGCTCGCCACGGGCGCGGTGGTGAGGTGAACGGGAGCCGCTGCCGGCATCGCCGGTAGGGCGGCAAGGCAGAGGGCGCCCAGCAGCGGGATGGCGAGCCGGAAAAACAGGGATTTGGGCAAGGCCGACAACTCTAAGCAAAACGCCCCGGGGTTCAGCCATCTTGCGCACCGAGACTCGTGGGTTGAGCTTGGGGGGCCGGTAAAGAATGGTTAACTTTGCCCTACGCCGCACCCGGCGCTTCGCGCCGACCTTCCCACATGGTGGGGAGGTGAATCGATCAGGTCACCGTCACGGGGGTGCTGGCCACGGCGTCGTAGCTTGCCGTGCTGTTGGCGTCGCGGACATGGACTCCCAGATACACGGTTCCCGGGAGTGCTCCGGTGCTGTTCCAGTCGTAGGTCGCGCTCGTGCCATAGCCTTGCACCAGCTGCCAGGTGCTCGAGCTGGCGGGTCGCAGCCAGAACTCGTAGCGCGGGCTGTTAGTGCAGCCCGTGGCGGCGGCGGTGATGGTGACGTGCGTTCCGCTGCCATGCGCCACGCTGGTGGGTGAAGCGGAGATGCTCACCGAGGCGCAGGACGGGGTCGTCACGGTGACCGGTGTGCTCGCGACCGCGTCATAGGCGGCGGTGCTGTTGGCATCGCGCGCGTGGACTCCCAGGTAGACGGTGCCGGCGGCGGCCCCGGTGCTGTTCCAGTCGTAGGTGGCGCTCGTCCCATAGCTCTGCACCAGCTGCCATGTGCTCGATGTGGCGGGCCGCAGCCAGAACTCGTAGCGCGGGCTGCTCGTACAGCCCGTGGCGATGGCGGTGGCGGTGACATGGGTTCCGCTGCTCACGCTGGTTGGCAACGCCGAAACGGTCACCGACGCGCAGGACGGCGCCGTCACAGTGACCGGGGTACTGGCGACGGCGTCGTAGGCGGCCGGGCTGCCCGCGTCCCGCGCGTGGACGCCGAGGTATACGGTGCCGGGGGCCGCGCCCGTGCTGTTCCAGTCGTAGGTCGCGCTCGTGCCGTACGCCTGCACCATCTGCCAGGTGCTCGATGTGGCGGGACGTACCCAGTACTCATAGAGCGGGGAGGTGGGACAGCCCGTGGCAACGGCGGTGACTGTGACATGAGTCCCACTGCTGACAGTGGTCGGCGCCGCGGAGACGGTCACCGACGAACAGCCGCTCACCATGTTGAAGGACCGGATCACGTTGCCGGAGCCGGCGAAGATCTGCCCGCCGGCCTCACTTGGAGTGGAGAAGCGGCTGGCGCCGAAGTTGGCGCTGTGAAAGATCTGAGCGCCTGTCGTCGCGTTGAAGCCGTAAAGGCCCCCGCCGCTGGTGCTGATCGCCCAGACCGCACCACCGGCGACGATTGGCGACGACATGGTGCCGAGGCCACCCACGTGCCAGGTCCCTGTCGCGTTGCAGGTGGCGTCGCAGCTGCTGAACGAAGGAGTCGATGTGTTGACGCTCAGGCTGACTATGCCGTTGCCCTCGCAGCTGAAGTAGACGCGGCCATAAGCGGACGCGATGGAGCCATACGATGCGGCGCTGTGGTCGCCGAGGCACACGTCGACACCGTTGTAAGGAGTGCGGCCGGGGTACAGCTGGCCGTCGGTGCCCCCGAGGTTCGTGGGATCCATGAGAAATCCCTGGCCGTACTTCCCCGTTGTGAACATGAGGCTCGGGCTGATGAGCACGGGACTAATCGACCCCAGGTCCTCGTCTGGACCACACCAGTTTGCGGACCAGTCCGGTGGCTGGAAGAACGATGTCGCCGCGCCAAGGGTTGGAGCGTTTCTGATCACCGAGTCGCTGTTCACGGCACCGCTGCAAGGGATCGCGTTGCCGGTGGCGAAGAAGACGTTGCCCGTCGAATCGTCGACGACGACGCCTCCCGGCGCCCATATGCCCTCCGCGGTGGAGGGCGTTTCGTAAACAGCCACTGACGTGCTGCCGCTGGTCGGCACTCCGATCACCCAGCCGTGATAGGGCCCGCAGTCGCCGTCGCGACCGCCGAATGGAATGTACACATAGCCGTTGGCCAACCCCAGCGCGCCGCGCTGCTGCTGGATCGTCCAGTCCAGTCCAGTGCCTACCCCAGACGGGATCGTCGTGTCCATGACCACCAGGTGGCTCATCAGGTCGATGCCGAAGACGTGCCAAGCGCTATCTGCATTCAGGATCTCCGAGACGTAGATGCGGCCCGCGGCGACATCTATGACGGGAGTGCTGATGATGCCGAGCGGGTTGACGTTGCCGCACTGGCCGGTGCCAATTGGGTGTGGCACGCCGACGTTCCTCGACCACACGATCGTGCCGTCCGACTGGTTGAGTGCGTACACAGTCCCCTGCAGGGTCGCGGCGAAGACGATGCCGTTGTAGACCAGGGGCTCCGCATAGACGCTTCCGTCCAGGGTCGGTGAAACCCAGCCGGTCGTGGCGCCCGTCACCGCAGGCTGCGTGCTGTCGTAGCCGGTGCGGGCGTTGTCGTGGTGGTACACCGTCCAGCTGCCGCTGGGGGCGGCGGCGGTGGCCTTGGGTGCCGCGGCTGAGATGGGAGCCGGCCTTGCGGCGCCGACGGCTGGGGCCGAGCTGAGGACAAGCATCACGACAGCGGTCCCCGCGAGTCGCAGCACCTTCAATACGTCAACCTAAACGCTCGAAGGTCCGGTTTCCGGTCGCCTTCGGCAACAAAGTGCTGATCGCCGCGATCTCCAGGGCGGCCAGCATCCAGAACTCGACGGAAAGGTCGTTGCCGTAGTAGGGCGTGTCGAAAAGGCCGTGGACGGTGATCGCGACGAAGGCCGCCGCGGTGCCCCACAAGAGCGCCCTGGCGAACCCCTCTATTTTCGAGAACGAAGCCCAGCCTCGCCAGAGCAGCATTCCGAGCAGCACCGCGAATGCGGCGAGCCCGAGCAGCCCAAGCTCGGCCCACATCGATAGAAAGATGTCATGCGCGTATAGCTCGGGCAGGCCTTTGGGCGTGGTGACGTACGGCTTCATCACGATCGCGTACCCGCGCAGCCCGGCGCCAAAGATCGGATGGTCGCGCAGCATGTGAAGGGTGTCGCTCCAGATCTGGAGCCGGCCCTCGAACGTGTTGTAGCGATAGTTGGGGTCGAACTGGTGGTACATGCGCTGCGAGATTTCCGGAATCTGCAGTAGGCCGATCGCGCCCACGACCCCTGCACCCAACAGACCCAGCTTCAAGCGGCGGCGGCGGATGGTGACGATGGCGACGATGCCGAGCACGGCCAGCGTCAGCAGGCCGGCGCGCGACAGCGTGGCCACCAGCGAAGCGAGCAAGAAGGGCAGGCAGACGAGCGCCGCCATCCGGTCGCGCCTGTTGTCTGCGTAGAGAGCGAACCCTGCAGCGAGCGTGACGGCCGGTTCGAGGAACATGGCCACCGAGTTCGGGCTCGTGTACAGCGCCTTGGGGGCGTTGCCGAGATCGATATCGGCGAGGCGCGTGGTGGCCAGCGCATGGACCCACGCGCCCAGATTCGCGATCGCAAACATGGTCGTTCCGGCCGCAAAGGCCGCCAGGACGATTCGGAAGTCGTCGGGCTTGCGCAGCAAATCCAGCGCCACATAGAAAAGGACGGCGGGCTCGATGAAGTAGGCGCGGTAGATGCCCAGCGCGCCGACGTGGTCGGGCGAGACGGCGATGCCGATCAGGCCGGCGAGCAGGAAGACCGCCATCGGAATCTCGAGCGGCGTGCGCGCCGGTCGCCAGCCGCGGGTCCGAAGGCGGCCGGCCGCCCACAGCACGACCGTGATGCTTATGAGGACCTCGAGCAGCGTGGTGGGGAGGGGGCCGACGTGGAAGCGCACCACGTACAGAGGGAGACACGCGACTGTCACCGCGAGGGCCAATCGGCTGTAGCGGATCAGCTGCGCCTCGGGAACCTCTATCGCCGTTGTCGCCATTCGGTCGGGACGCATGATAACGACGCGTCGGTTACAAGCCCTGCATCCGCGCTACGCGGGGGAGCTTGCCACATGTGCCGTAACTCCACTTCGGATTTGCCCGCGATATGGCATTATGGAAATATGGCCAAGGTGAAGACGACACTTTCCATCGACGCGGGCCTCATGCGGCAGGTGCGCGTCAGGGCGGCTCGCACGGGACGGCGTGACTCCGAGGTTTTGGAGGCTGCCTTACGCGAGGGCCTGGGGATCATCGACCGCATCAGGGCAAAGGCCGGCCTGGCCGAGGAGGACGCGCATGATTTGGCGCACCGCGCAGTCCACGAAGGCAGGCTGACACGCCCATCCAGGAAATCGCCGTCCCGATCGTCCCGGTCCTGATCGCCGCTTGCAGATCGTCATCGATGCGGATTGCCTGATTGCCGGCGTCCTGGCCGCCTCGGGAGCGGCGTCACGACTCCTGGACCTCTGGCGCGAGGGCGTGTTCGAATTGATCGCCTGTCCGCAGCTTGTGGGCGAAGTTCGAAAGGCTCTCCGCGACTCCAGGATCTCGAGTCGGTACGGCATCACACCAGATGAGGTCGATGAATTCTGCAAGCGCCTCGAGGAGGAATCGATCTGGCTTGCCAATCCAATCGATCCGCCGAGGATGGTGCCCTCAGACAGCGGCGATGACTACCTCATCCAACTCGCAAAAGAGAGTCGCGCCGACGCCCTGGTTACGCGCGACCACCATTTCAATGGCATCGTCGTGCGCGGCCTTGAAATTCTTCCGCCGCGCGCGATCCTCCCTCGATTGGGTGTGTAGACCAGATGTGCTACAAATAGCACATGACAACGGTAGGCGTGCGTGAGCTCCGCCAGCGTGCCAGCGAACTGCTGCGGCGCGTCGAGGCTGGTGAGACCATCGAGGTGACGGATCGGGGTCGACCGATAGCCGTGCTGGCCCCGTTGCCCGAAGCCGAGCCCCTCGAACGGCTTAGGGCTGCTGGTGATGTGACTTCGGCCGCTAGAAGCCTCGACGGTCTCCCCAAACCCCTGCCGTTGCCGGTGGGCAAGGAAGCACCTTCGGCGGTCCTGGCGCGGCTACGGCGCGATGACCGCTGACCGCGCCATCTATCTGGATTCGTCGGCGATTGTGAAGCTGGCTGTTCAAGAAAAGGAGTCAACCGCTCTGCGTCGATACCTGCGACGCCGTGCGCCGCTGGTTGTCAGTGCACTTGCGCGAACCGAGGTGGCTAGAGCCCTACTCCCGCTAGGGCCCGCCGCAGTTCAAAGGGGCCACGACGTCCTGACCAGCCTTGAACTGATCCGAGTCACCGACCGGATCCTTCTGGAGGCCGGGTCTTTGCTGCCGGCGGAAGTTCGTCCGCTGGACGCCATTCACCTTGCGACGATGCGGCAGCTCGGTGTTAGCCTCCGTCGACTGGTGACGTATGACAACCGGATGTATGTAACCGCCAGGGCGTTGGGGATAGCCGCGGTCGCCCCCGCGTAGCTGCCGCCCATCCGTGAGCGCGCCGTCAACTGCCGAGTCGGTAGATGAACTCAACCTGGTGATTGGTACTCGGCGCGCCAGACCCCGTCTCCCGCTTTCCCGTTTTGTTCTCGAGACGTCGATGGCGGCCTCGAGCTAGAACTCGCATCGAATATGTACCTCTTCTACTGCTAATATGTACGTATGCCTAAGCGAACGACAATCGAGATTGACGAGGGGCTTCTCGCGCGTGCCAAGAAGGCACTGGGGGCCCGGACTACTCGCGCAACGGTCGAGGAATCGCTGCGCCTCGCGGCACAAGCGGCGGAGGGCGCGCGCTCGGCGCGGGCAATTGGCCAGCAGGATTATCTTCAGCAACTCAGGAAGCGTGCGGATCTCAAGGTGCTGAGCTCGGAGGAGATGTGGCGGTAGCGGGCTGGATCCTCGACAAAAGCGCCGCCGCCCGCGTAGACAATCCCCAGGTTGCTTCCCAATTGCAGGAGATGGCCGGTTCGCTGTTCGTTTGTCCCGTGGGCGAACTTGAACAGCTGTATTCGGCTCGATCGGCGCAGGACTATGACGCCCTCAAGGTCGATCTTCGTGCGAGCTTCGACATCGTCGCTGCTCCGACTGACGTCTTGGAACGCGCCCTTCGGCTTCAGCGAGACCTTGCGCACCATCACGGCATGTGGCATCGGACGCCGATCCCTGACCTGCTCATCGCCGAAACTGCGCTGCATCATGGCCTTGGCGTGGTTCACGTCGATGGCGACTTCGAGCGAATCGCTGAGGTTCGTCCCCTCACAGTTCGCCGACTGGCCCATGGCCGCGCCCACCGCTAATCGCTGAGGTCCAGACAAGCGCGCGCAAACGTTCGCAGGCCTCGGCTAGGTTCGAACAAGCGAACGTGTGGTGCTCCAGCTTCTCGCTCATGGAGGTGATCGTTCACGGCGAAACTCCACCGAGATAGGCCCCCAGTGCACTCCACCATGGAGCAGTCCGTGCTTAGTCGCTGCCAGCTGACGTGACGCAATAATGGCTGCGTTGAGCGAGCAGATTGCCGCTCAGCCACCCACTAGCATGGTATTGTTCTGGTATGAAGACAACCATTGACAAGGCCGGTCGATTGGTCATCCCGAAGACGCTACGAGATCGCCTAGGACTGCGCGCTGGTCCCGTCGAAATAGATGCCGACGGCGCCTCGCTGCGGGTCGAGCCGATCACCGGGAAGAACCTTCAGCGACGCTCGGGACGTTTGGTAATTCCTGCGTCTGGCGTGACGCTCAATGATGAGGGCGTCCGCGCCCTTCGTGATGCCGACCAGCGGTAAACAGCCTGACTTCCTGGTCGACACGAGCGTAGCCGTCGCTCTTGTCCTCGCCGATCACGCGCACCACCTCCAAACGATGAGGGCGATAGGTCGCTGTCGGCTCGGCCTTGCGGGACATGCCGCGTTTGAAACGTTCTCGGTGTTGACGAGGCTTCCGGCACCGGCTCGCCGCTCTCCGGACGTAGTGTCGAGGTTGCTGGCTGAGAACTTCCCGGAAAGTCGATACCTGTCACCTCAACACGCCGACGCGTTGATCGAACTGCTCGGAAAGGCCGGTATCGCTGGTGGCTCGGTGTACGACGCCTTGGTTGGCGCGACCGCTATCGAACACCGAATCAAGCTCGCCACGCGCGATCAGCGTGCGCTGGCAACCTACCGTGCACTCCAGGTGGATGTTGAGGTGCTATTAAACGAAGAGTTGGGCGGTGCGTGATAGCCGGCGAGTCCGTGCCGAAAGCCACCAACGCTACGCAAAGTCGGCAGCCCAGGTTGGCGATAAACTCCCCGTGATGCCTCCTGACCTGCCCAGCCGCGCTCTGTACCAAGGTCGTGACCGCGCGGCGGCGCGCTCGTTTCTCTATGCAATCGGGTTGAAGCCCGAAGACCTCGACAAGCCTTTCGTCGGGGTTTCCAACTGCTGGCTCGAAACGATGCCCTGCAACTTCGGGCTGCGGGAGCTCGCGGTTCCCGTGAAGGCAGGTATCCGCGCGGCGGGCGCGAACCCGATGGAGTTCAACACCATCGCNNCACGATGGGCAGCGAGGGCATGAAGGCCTCGCTGGTCAGCCGCGAGGTCATCGCGGACTCGATCGAGCTCGTCGGCCGCGGCCACCAGTTCGACGCCATGTGCGCGATCTGCGCGTGTGACAAGACCATCCCTGCCTCCGCGATGGCACTCGCGCGGCTGGACCGGCCGGGCGTCCTGCTCTACGGCGGCTCGATCATGCCGGGCCGGTTTCGCGGCAAGGACGTCGCGGTCGGCGACGTCTACGAGGCGATCGGCGCGGTCGCCGGGGGCACGATGAGCGAGGCCGACCTGGCGGAGCTCGAGCTGGTCGCGTGTCCGGGAGCCGGCGCCTGTGGGGGCCAGTACACGGCGAACACCATGTCGATGCTGATGGAGGTCATCGGGCTCTCGCCGTACGGCTTCAACTCCATCCCAGCGATGGACCCGGGCAAGCATCGCGCCGCGGAGGGAGTGGGCCGGGTCGTCCTCAACGCACTGGAAAACGACCTCCGGCCCTCGCGCATCCTCACGCGCCGCGCCTTTGACAACGCCACCGCGGCGGTGGCCGCGAGCGGAGGATCGACCAACGCCGTGCTGCACCTGCTTGCCCTCGCGCGCGAGGTCGGCGTGGAGCTTCATATCGACGACATCGACCGCATCAGCCGCCGCACTCCGCTCCTGTGCGACCTCAAGCCGGGCGGCCGGTTCGCCGCTGTCGAGATCCACCGCGCCGGCGGCATCGGCGTGCTGACCAAGCGCCTGATCGAAGGCGGCTACGTCGACGGGGACGCGCTGACGGTCACCGGCCGCACGCTCGGCGAGGAATGCGAGTCGGTCAAGGAGACGCCGGGCCAGGAGGTCGTCGCGCCGCTGGCGCGACCGCTCGGTGCCGAGGGTGGTCTCGTCGTCCTGCGCGGCTCGCTGGCGCCCGAAGGTTCGGTGGTCAAGGTCACACAGCACACGCCGCGAACGCATCGAGGCCCCGCGCGCGTGTTCAACCGCGAGGAGGACGCTTTCGCGGCCGTGCTCGGCGGCAAGATCAACGCGGGCGACACCGTGGTGATCCGCTACGAGGGCCCCCGCGGCGGTCCCGGCATGCGCGAGATGCTGCAGGTCACAGCCGCGATAGTGGGGGAGGGCCTGGGTGAGACTGTCGCAATGGTGACCGACGGCCGCTTCTCGGGTGCGACCCGCGGCCTGATGATCGGTCACGTCGCGCCGGAGGCGGCGCTGGGCGGACCGCTCGCCGCGCTCAAAGACGGCGACATCGTCACCATCAACGTGGAAGACCGCAAGCTGGAGGTCGAGGGCGTCGACCTGGCGGCGAGATTGAAGAGCTGGTCGCCGCCTGAGCCGAATTACCGCAAAGGCGTGCTCGCCAGGTACGCCCTGCTCGTCGGATCGGCATCCGAAGGCGCAATCCTCAAGCCGTAAAAAGATGAGGGAACACCCGGATGGTTTTCCCTGCGCGCAAGCGGCGATGAGGATGGGACTTACTGATTGCATCGCGAGTGCGGCTTCGCCGCAGTCGCCGCTCCCATTCCGGAGTACGGATTGGATTTATTTCAGAAGTTTGGCGACCTCGCGACGTTGGGCAATAAATGAGAACAAAGTCATGGCCGGGGGGACCCCGGCCAACCATGCGGCGCCTTGCTCCTGATGATTTGACCTCAGGGGCTCGCCGGGCTAGAGTGCGGGTGGTCTTGCCCATGTCCAAGTACTGGTCCCGCTCTCTCGTTCTTGCCCTGGTTTGCAGCCTGGCGCCGTTGGTTTCGGTCGCGCCGGCCCAGGCTTCCAGCCCAGCCCGTGCGGCGGCGCCTCCAACTGCGACCGCGCCGGAGAGCGCAGTACTCCAAAAGTTCAGAGACAGCGGACCTCCCTCGATGGAGCAGGCGGCCCAGTTCGAGGCTACGGCGCCTACCCGCACATATGCACCCACGACTGGCGCCCCCCCCAACCGGCCCCTCACAGCGGTGAGCAACACCCGGCTCTTTCGAGAGGTGTTCGGCTTCGCGTTTGCCAGCAGCCTCGGCGATCCCACGATCGGCTATCCGTCATGGAACTTTTCGCTGCTCTCGACTGTCGCCTACTTCGGGATTCACGTCGATTGGACAGGCGACTTCAGCGGCGGATCCGCCCTCAACACCTGGAACGACCCCAACGGACCTGTGCCTGGGTTCATACGGACCGCCCACGCCAGCGGGACGAAGGTCGTTCTCAGCATCGCGATGTTCGACTCCACGAGCGGCACGCCCAACATGTGCTCCGCCCTGCAGCGGAGCGATGTGACGATCCAGCGCACGGTGGCCGAGATCATCGCCAAGGGCGTCGACGGAGTCAATGTCGACTACGAGAGCAACAACACACCGTGCACCGAGCCAAGTACCGGGGTCGTGACCCCTTCGCAAACGCTGTTTACGAATTTCGTGGCTCGGTTGAAGACGGCGCTGCCGGCCAATGCGAACTACCTATCAGTGGACACGTACTCTGGCGCGGCCGGGTTCAGGAACTGTGGCACCTGTCCGTTTCTCGGCTTCTTTGACATCGGGGCGCTGGCCAACTACGCGGACTCCTTTTTCGTCATGGCCTACGACATGGAGTACGCGAACTGGAACGCAGCGCCTCTGAACTGCCCCAGCTTCTGCCTCGGGCCGACGGCGCCGCTGTCGACATATCTGTTCAACGACACCCGCGCGGCGGCCGAGTACACGGCGGTGGTGCCGGCCTCGAAGATCATCATGGGCGTCCCCTATTACGGCCGCAAAGAATGCGTGGCGGTGCCCGATCCGAATCAGATCCCTGCCAACGCCCAGGGGACCAGCGTCGCAGCGGATGGCTACCTCGACGCGCAAGCAGAGAACGGTTACACGGGGAACACCCTGTACGTTGCGCATCGAGAGACGCGTGACCCGCTGGGCGGCACGCGGTGGGACACGTTCTCCAGCACGACCGCGGGCTGCAATCGCGAGCTTTACTGGGATGACGCCACCGCGATAGCCAACAAGTACGACCTGATCATCAACGACCATCTGCGAGGCGCGGGAATCTTCGCCCTGAACTATGGTGGCGGCGCGCCCGAGCTCTGGAACCTCATCAACCTCAAGTTCGGCCAATGCTCGCAGGGCGCGATTGCCGCCGACCATACGTCGCCGCAGATTCCCGGCACGAGCATCACATTCACCGGCTCTGCCCTCTGCGCCGGCACCGGGGAGTTCCGCTTCTGGATCGAGGCCCCGGGCAGCACGGTGTTCACGCTCATGCAAGACCACAACATCGCGAACACATGGACGTGGACCACCACCGGGCAACCGCTTGGCACCTACACGATCCAGGTCGACGCCCGCAACCAGGGCTCGCCGGTGATCCTTGACACCTATGCCCGGATGACATTCACGCTCGCTCTATGCGTCACGCCAACTCTGACGTCTGACGTCGCGCCGCCCCAGCGTGTCGGAACAGCGATCACCTTTACGCCCGCGGTGACCTGTCAAGGCACACCGGAGTATCGCTTCCTGACCAGGACGGCCAGTGGCGCGTGGACGATCGCGCAGGACTACGGCATCGGTGCGACGTTCAGGTGGGACACGACTCAACTGACATACGGTGACTACTACGTGGGCGTCTGGGTCCGCACGACCGGGACAGGGGTTGCGTACGAGAGTTACGCCTCGATTCCCTACGCGCTGAGGTCGTGCATTTCCGCCGCGCTCACGACTGACAAAGCGTCGCCTCAACCGACCGGGACTCAGGTCGGGTTAAGCGGCGCCGCGACATGCGATGGCACGCCTCAGTACCGATTCATGATCCAGGCGCCCGGCGGATCGTGGTCTGTCGCGCAGGACTTCTCGAGCAGCAGTGCGTACCACTGGTCTGGGGTCGGCCCCGGCGGAACGTACAACCTCGAGGTGGACGCCAAATCCGCAACGGCGCCGGTGAGCAGCATGGCGAGCGCCCAGGTGGCGTACACCCTGTCGGCCTGCAGCGCGGTAACGCTGGCGACCAACCCGGCCTCGCCACAACTGCCAGGGCCCAGCGTTGTGCTTACGGGCACGGCGACGTGCTTGGGGATCGCCCAGTACCGATTCATGATCACTAAACCGGACGGCAGCTCGAGCGTGGTCCTGGACTACGGGCCCGCCAACACCTACACCTGGAACACGGCCGGGCTCCCAGTCGGCTGGTACACCTTGAGAGCAGACGCGCGCAATGCCGGAGCGACCTCCTCTTCCGAAGCGCTTGCGACGATGCAGTACGCGGTTGCGGAGCCGGCGTGCACGACGCCGACGGTCTCGATCGATCCTCCATCGCCGCAGGGCACGGGCACGATGGCTTCTTTCACGGCAGCCACAACTACTTGCCCGCATCCGCTGTTCGAGTTCTGGCTGGCGCCCCCTGGCGCAACCAGCCCCTGGATCTTGGAACAGGGCTACACATCAAGCCCAACCTGGCGGTGGAACACGGCCGGCGCGCCTTCCGCCGACTACAAGGTCGAGGTCTGGGTCCGTGACACCATCAGCGGCATCATCAGCGGCAGCGACCGGGGCACCTACGACGCCTTCCTCGACGTCACCGATACCGTGACTTCGACTCCGTGCGCCGCGCCGACTGTCTCCGCGACGCCGCCGTCGCAAGCATCGTCAGGCACTCCAGTGGCGGTCACCGCAAGCGCGACGTGCTCGCATGCAAGCCCCCTC
The DNA here is from genome assembly GCA_003151935.1 of Candidatus Dormiibacterota bacterium. Lineage (GTDB taxonomy): Bacteria > Chloroflexota > Dormibacteria > Dormibacterales > Dormibacteraceae > Palsa-870. Next base: position 101,458 of record PLYZ01000055.1, read on the forward strand.
TACGAGTTCTGGATGCGGGCTGGCGGGACCGGCGCCTGGCAGCTCGTCCAGCCGTACTCCACGAACGCGACCTACAACTGGAACAGCACCGGGGCCGCCCCCGGCACGGTGAATTTCTGGGTCTGGGTCAGGGATGCGAGCAGCGCCGGTACGAATCGCTCGAGCATGGGCAACTACGACGCGCAGACCAGCTTCCCGTACACGGTCACCACCGTGTCCTGCGCCTCGGTTACCGTCACCGCCGCCCCCACCTCTGTGTCGCAGGGCTCGGGCACGCACGTGACGATCACCGGCGCCGCCACCGGCTGCACCAACCCCAATCCGCTCTACCAGTTCGTCATGCGTCCCGCCTCGCAGAGCAACTGGCAGGTCGTGCAGGCTTACACGACCAGCCCCACCTACAGCTGGAACAGCACCGGCGCCGCCCCCGGCACCGTCTACTTCGGGGTCTGGACCAAGGACGCGAGAAGCCCGGCCGCCTATGACGCGGTCGCCAGCACGCCCGTCGCGGTCAACCCGGTCTCGTGCGGCTCGGTCACGATCACCGCTTCACCCACCTCCGCGGCCCACGGCACGGGGGCCCAGGTCGCCTTCACCGCGGTCGCCGCGGGCTGCACCAATCCCAACCCGCTCTATGAGTTCTGGTTCCTGGACGGGTCGACCTGGCGGGTGGTCCAGGGCTGGTCGTCGACTGCGACCTGGACCTGGAATACGACCGGAGCGCCGGCGGGAACCCAGCACTTCGGGGTCTGGGTCCGCGACGCGGCGAGCCCGGGGCTGAACCGCACCACCCTGGGCGCCTACGACGCATACGCGCCGATCCCTTACACCCTGAGCTGACGCCTCCCGCCAAGCGGTTCGCCTTACCCTCTTTGTTACCGTGTCGAATCTGACGCCCCCACGCTCCAGCGTCTCGGCGGTCGTGCCCGCGTACAACAGCGAGCTTTCACTGCCCGAGCTCGCTCGCAGGCTGCAGCCGGTGCTCGAGTCCGCTGCTCGCGATTACGAGCTGATCATCGTGGACGACGGCAGCCGCGATCGGACCTGGCCGGTGATCCAGGAGCTGGCGCGGGATCACAGCTGGATCAAAGGCATCCATCTCATGCGCAACTACGGCCAGCACAACGCGGTCCTGTGCGGAATCCGCCTCGCACAGAATGACGTCATCGTCACTCTCGACGACGACCTGCAGCATCCTCCCGAAGAGATTCCGAAACTGCTGGAGAAGCTCACTGACGACATCGACGTGGTCTATGGCGCACCCGCCCAGGAGACGCACGGGTTGTGGCGTGACCTCGCCAGCCAGGTGACGAAGATGGCGCTGCAGTCTGCCATGGGCGCGCCCATCGCCCGCAAGGCGGGACCGTTCCGAGCGTTTCGGACACAGATCCGTGACGCGTTCGCGGGCTACGACGGGCCATATGTATCGGTCGACGTCCTGTTGACCTGGGGCACGACGCGTTTCGCGGCCGTCGAAGTCCGGCATGAGCAGCGCACCCTGGGGAAGTCCAACTACACATTTCGCAAGCTGGTAGTGCACGCGATCAACATGATCACTGGCTTCAGCACCCTGCCGCTGCAGCTTTCGAGCTTGATCGGCTTTCTCCTCACGTTGGTAGGCATCGCCGCGCTCATCTTCGTAATCGTCAGGTTTCTGATCCAGGGCGGCGGCGTACCTGGCTTTTCCTTCCTCGCCTCTATGATCGCGATCTTCTCTGGAGCGCAGCTCTTCTCGCTCGGCATCATCGGCGAGTACCTCGCGCGCATGCATCTCCGGACGATGCAGCACCCGACATATGCGGTTCGAGAGGTGACCTCGGCCGTAGAGACCCAGAAGATCGACGGGCGCAGATGACTTACGCCAAAAAGCGGGTTCTCGTAACGGGCGGCTTGGGCTTCATGGGGTTCAATCTCGTGCGGGCGCTGCAGCGGACGGACGCCCGCGTCAGGGTGTTGAGCCGGTCATGGCCGCCGTTGCCTGGAAATGTCGAGTCGACTCTTGGCGGCGTGGCTTTCTTTCACGGCGATATACGCGATCCCGCCGTGGTCGAGGAAGCGGTGAGTGGATGCGACGTAATTTTTCACCTGGCGGGTAAGTCCGGTCCGGCGGCCAGCAATGCGTCGCCACTTGAGGACCTGGACGTCAACAGCCGGGGCCTGCTCACCCTGCTCGATGCGTGCCGCAGCCTCAGCGCCGGTGTCAAGATCGTGTTCCCAAGCTCAAGGCTCGTCTACGGGTCAAGTGACAAACAGCCGACAAATGAGTCGGCGCCGACCGCACCTCTATCAGCCTATGGAATCCACAAATGGTCAGCCGAGCAATATCTTCTGTTGTACCAGCGACTGTATGGATTGCGCGTGACCATCCTTCGCGTCACGAACCCTTACGGACCGTTCCAGCGCCCGGAACAGAATCGGTACGGCGTCGTGAACTGGTTCATCCACCAGGCGATGCACGACCAGCCCCTCACCGTTTACGGAGAAGGCGCCCAGCTGAGGGATTACATACACATCGACGATGTCGTGGATGCATTCTTGGTTGCCGGAACGGCGTCGGAGGCAGACGGCAAGATCTTCAATGTCGGTAGCGGCCATGGGATCTCTTTTCTGGAGATGGCGGAACTCATCGTTAGAGCCTCTCGTCGAGGATCGATCCAGCATGTCGAGTGGCCGCCCGATGCAGCGGTCGTCGAAACCGGCGACTTCGTGGCGGACACATCGTTCATCGCCGAGCGTCTCGGCTGGAAGGCCAAGGTTCCAATCGAGTCGGGGGTCGCGGACGTGATAGCGCGTTACGCCCAACTCGATCTCGCGGCCCACCCGCCGCAGGGTTGCTGAGCTGAAGCGAGAGTATTACGCGGAGTACCGCCAGGTGGAGGACGTCCACTGGTGGTTTGTGGGCAGGCGTCGGATTCTGCTCCAGGTTCTCGATCAGTACATAGGGAAGGACCAGGATGGCGGGCGGCGGATCCTGGACGTCGGATGCGGGACGGGAACCATGCTGAGCTACCTCGGCTCATACGGAAAGGCGGAGGGGGTCGACATCGATGCGGAGGCGGTGGGCTATTGCCGCGAGCGAGGCTTGGTCGACGTGTCTCTTGGCGAGGCGGCGAAACTCCCTTTTCCCGACGGCACGTTTGACCTCGTCACGGCGCTTGACGTCATCGAACACCTCGATGACGATGCAGCGGCCCTCCGCGAGATCCGGCGGGTTTTGCGCCCGGGCGGCCACGTCCTGGTAACGGTTCCCGCCCATCGATTCATGTGGGGCGATCAGGACGAGGTCAACATGCACAAGCGCCGCTACGTGGCACGGGAGATCCGAGATCGACTGACCGCAACCGGGTTCGAAGTGCTGCGCGTGTCTTACATGAACGCATTCATGTTTCCGCCCATCGCAACCATTCGTTTGATCCGTCGGTTGCAGCACCGGATGCGACCTCGGAGCGAGCCCAAATCGGATTTCAGATACCCGACCCCCGGGCCGTTGAATTTCCTGCTCGCCGCAGTCTTTGGCGCGGAGGCGCCGATACTTCGACGTGTGAACATCCCATTTGGAGTGTCCATCCTGGCGCTGGGACACAAGCCCGCCGCCTGAGGCGGCTGCTATCGACACCGCAGTGTTAGCTCGGACCTGAGCGCAGCGCTGTACGGCGCCTGGCGCTTTCTGGGCTAATTTTTCACCTCCCCACCCTGTGGGGAGGTCGGCCCCGCTCGCGGTGCGAGCGCGGCCGGGTGGGGGGATCCGACTCCTATTTCACCGCGGGCAGCCACTCCGCCCGGTGCGACTCGAACGCGCCGATCTCAGAGGTGTGCCGCTCGACCAGCCCGATCTCGTCCAGGCCCCGGAGCAGACAATCGCGCTGGAACGGGTCGACGGCGAACCGGTAGGCGAAGCCCTCGCCTCGCACCTCCTGCTTCTCGAGGTCGACGGTGACCTGCGCCGACGGGTCTTCCGCCGCCAGGTCGATCAGGTGCCGCACCTGGCGCTCCGGCAGCGTCACGGCGAGCAGCCCGGTCTTGAAGCAGTTGCCCAGGAAGATGTCCGCGAAGCTCGGTGCGATGATCGCCTTGAACCCGAAATCGCGCAGGGCCCACGGCGCGTGCTCGCGCGAGGAGCCGCACCCGAAGTTCGCTCCGGTGACCAGCACCGACGCGCCCGCATGCTCCGGCTTGTCCAGCACGAAATCCCCGCTCGCCCGCCAGTCGAAGAACAGGAACGGGCCGTAGCCCGTCCGCTCGATTCGCTTCAAGAACTGCTTCGGGATGATCTGGTCGGTATCGACGTCCGCGCGGTCAATCGGCGCCATGCGCCCGGTGACGCGGGAGACCGGATCCACTAGAGCAGCTCCCGCACGTCCACGACGTGGCCCGTCACTGCCGCGGCAGCGGCCATCGGCGGGCTCATCAAATGAGTACGGCCGCCCGAGCCCTGGCGTCCTTCGAAGTTCCGGTTGGAGGTCGAAGCGCATCTCTCACCCGGGGCCAGGATGTCGGTGTTCATGCCCAGGCACATCGAGCAGCCCGCGTTGCGCCACTCGAATCCCGCGGCCTTGAACACGAGGTCCAGCCCTTCGTCCTCGGCTGCCCGCTTCACGGTCATGGAGCCCGGCACGACCATCGCGCGCACCTTAGGGTGGACGTGCCGGCCACGAATCACGCTCGCGGCCGCGCGCAGGTCCTCGATCCGTGCGTTGGTGCACGAGCCGATGAACACCCGATCGATCGCGATATCGGCAAGCGCAGTGCCCGGCACCAGGTCCATGTACTTCAGCGCGCGTTCGTCAGTGTCGGACCTGGGCTGAGGTACCCGCCCGGTGACCGGCACCACCTGGCCCGGGTTCGTGCCCCACGTGACGTGCGGCTCCAGCTGCGAGGCGTCGATCGAGGTCTCGCCGTCGAATGACGCGCCCTCGTCGGACGTGAGCGAGCGCCAGTAATCCAGGGCGGCCTCCCAGGCCGCGCCCTTCGGCGCGCTCGGACGGCCGTGCAGGTAGGCGAAGGTCGTGTCGTCCGGGGCGATCATCCCCGCCTTGGCACCCCACTCGATCGACATGTTGCAGACAGTCATCCGGCCTTCCATCGAAAGCGCGCGGATCGCCGAGCCCCGGTACTCGACCAGGTGGCCCTGACCCTGGGAGATACCGGTCCGGCCGATGACCCCCAGCACGATGTCCTTCGCCGTCACGCCCAGCGGAAGCTCGCCCGACACGGTCACTGCGAGGTCGCCCAGGCGCTTCTGGGGCAGGCACTGGGTCGCGAGCACCAGCTCCACCTCAGAGGTCCCGATCCCGAAGGCCAGCGCCCCAAACGCTCCATGGGTCGAGGTGTGCGAATCGCCGCACACGATCACCATCCCGGGCTGCGTGAGCCCGAGCTCCGGTCCGATCACGTGCACGATGCCCTGGTGGCGGCTGCCGATCTGATACAGGGGGATGGCCTCACGCTTGCAGTTCTCCGCCAGGAGCTCCATCTGGCGCCTGGAGAGGTCGTCGGCCGCCTTGATCCCTCCCTTCGTCGGCACGTTGTGGTCCATCGTCGCCAGGGTGAGATCCGGTCTCCTGACATGCCGGCCGGAAAGGCGCAGCCCCTCGAAAGCCTGCGGCGAGGTGACCTCGTGGACGAGGTGAAGGTCGACGTAGAGCAGGTCGGGTTCGCCCGGGGCGACGCGTACCACGTGGGCGTCCCACAGCTTCTGAGCGATTGTCCTGGGCATTGGGAACGACAACTCTACGCAACGCCTGGGGCCGAAATTTGTGTCTCGGGCACAACCAAAGGGCCGTCCCGCTCGTTAATATGCAAAGTCCACATGGTCACCTCACCCCGCACCCTCGTACTCCTCCTTGGACTCCTGGGCCTTATTGGCTTCGGACGAACGGGGGCGCGCGCGAACTAACCCAGACCACAGAGTAGATCGCAAAAGCCCCCGACCGAGAGGTGGGGGCTTCTTCATTTCTTAAAGGAGTTACGAAACCAAGTTGACCGGAGCGGACATGATCCTGGAGGCGCTGGAGCGCGAGGGAGTCGAATTCATCTTCGGCTACCCCGGCGGCGCCAACCTGCCGATCTACCAGCACCTGCCCGAGCACCCCAAGCTCAAACACATCCTGGTCCGCCACGAGCAGGGGGCCGCGCATATGGCCGACGGCTACGCCCGGGCGTGCGGCAAGCCGGGCGTGGTGTTCGCCACCTCCGGTCCGGGCGCTCTGAACCTGGTCACCGGGCTGGCCACCGCGTACATGGACTCGGTGCCGATGATCGCCATCACCGGACAGGTCGCCAGCACGCAGGTCGGCCGGGACGCGTTCCAGGAGACCGACGTCATCGGCGCCACCAGCTCGGTCACGAAGCACAGCTACCTCGTCACCAACATCGACCAGCTTCCGCGCGTGATCCACGAGGCCTTTCACATCGCCACCACCGGCCGGCCCGGGCCGGTGCTGATCGACATCTGCAAGGACGTGCAGCAGGCCAGCGCCGAGCGCATCAACACCGAACGGCTCGACATCCCGGGCTACCAGCTCAACGGCCATGTCAACCTCGACCGTGCTCGTGAGGCCGCGCGTGCCGTGGCCAACGCCGAGCGACCCGTCATCCTCGCCGGCCACGGCGTGATCCTCAGCCATGCCGAGGCCGAGCTGCGCGAGTTCGCCGAGAAGGCAGGTGCGCCGGTCGGCACGACGCTGCTCGGCATCGGAGCATTCCCCGTCAACCACCCGCTCTCGCTGCACATGACCGGCTTCATGGGCACCGGCTGGAACCTCAAAGCGGTCCAGAACGCCGACGTGCTGATGATGGTCGGCATGCGGATCGACGACCGGGTTACCGCCCGCCTCGCCGACTTTGCCCCGAAGGTCAAGACCTTCATCCACATCGACATCGACGGCTCGGAGATGGGCAAGAACGTGAGGCCGCATATCGAGCTTGTCGCCGACGCGAAAAACGCCCTCGAAGCGATGACCCCACACATCGGGGAGCTGCACGAAGGCCGCGGCCAGTGGTTCTCCCAGATCGATGCCTGGCGCGAGGAGCATCCCCTCAAGTACACGCACTCGAACGGCCACCTGCAGCCGCAGGACGTGCTGATCGACATGTACAGGCGATGCCGCAGCGAGGCGATCGTGGTCGCTGATGTCGGCCAGAACCAGATCTGGGCTGCCCTGTGGTGGAACTACGACCGGCCCGGTCTGTTCCTCAACTCCGGCGGCTCCGGAACCATGGGCTTCGCGCTCCCGGCCGCGATCGGCGCCAAGATCGGCCGCCCGGACGCAGACGTCTGGTGCGTCGCGGGCGAGGGCGGCTTTGTCATGACGGCGCAGGAGCTGTCGGTCGCCGTCGAGCACCAGCTCGACATCAAGATCGTCCTCCTCAACAACTTCTCCCTCGGTATGGTCCGCCAGTTCCAGGACGACTTCTATGGCGGCGTGCGCTCGCAGTCGGAGCTGACCCACATGCCTGACTTCGTCAAGCTCGCGGACGCGTACGGGATGCCGGCCGTCCGTGTCGACACCTTCGAGGAGATCGGCCCCGCGTTGGACGCCGCGGAACGCACGAAGGGCCCCTTCCTGATCGACTTTCGCATCGACCCGGAGGCGAACGTCTATCCGATCGTCCCGCTGGGCAAAGGCCTGAACGATTTTTGGGAGGCGCCGGACAAGTGACCTTTTTGCATAACGAACCGCCCCACCCGCCTGCGGTCGCTGCGCGACCGGAGCCGACCTCCCCACAAGGTGGAGAGGTGAACCGGCCGCAGGAGCGCGTCCGGGTGCTGTCCGTCCTCGTCGAAGACGGATCCAACACGCTCAGCAAGGTGTCGGGGCTCATCCGCCGCCGCGGTTTCCACGTCCTATCCATCTCGGTCGGGCCCAGCCACCAGCCCGGTCGCTCCAGGATCACGCTGCAGATCGACCACGGCCACGCCGAGGCAGACCAGGTCCGCAAGCAGCTCGAGCGGCTGGTCGAGGTGATCCAGATCGAGGACGTGACCGGCGAAGACGTGCACAGCCGCGAGCTGGTCGTGGCCAAGGTCTCCGCCTCCGAGGTCAAGGGCCTGGTCGAACGCGGCGCGAAGGTGCTCGACACCGGTCCTGACGGAACCACGGTTGAGTTCGCGGGCGAAGGCAAGGACGTTTGCGACTTCATCAACGAGCTGATTCGGCATGGTGTTCTCGACGTGGCGCGCTCGGGACCCGTAGTCATGAGGAGAACCGCATGAAGATCCATTACGACCGCGACTGCCCGCCCTCGCTGGGAGAGCCGGTGGCAGTGATCGGCTACGGCAGCCAGGGCCGCGCGCACGCGCTCAACCTGCGGGACAGCGGCGAGGACGTCCGTGTAGGCCTGTACCCGGGCAGCAAGTCGATCGAGCGCGTCGAGGCTGACGGCCTGAGGGCCGTGCCGGTGCCTGAGGCGGTCTCAGAGGCGACGGTCGTGATGGTGCTGACCCCCGACGCGGGCCAGGGCAAGCTTTTCCGGGAGTCGATCGAGAAGCACCTCCAGCCGGGAACGATGCTGATGTTCGCGCACGGCTTCTCGATCCATTTCGCGCAGATCAAGCCGGACCAGAACATCGACGTGGCGATGATCGCCCCCAAGGGCCCCGGTCACCTCGTGCGCAGCACCTACGTCCAGGGCATGGGCGTGCCCGCCCTCATCGCCGTCCATCAGGATGCATCGGGCCACGCGCTGCATAGAGCGCTCGCCTATGCCAAGGCTTTGGGCGCCGGCCGGGCCGGGATCGTCGAGACGACGTTCAAGGAAGAGACGGAGACCGATCTCTTCGGCGAGCAGGCGGTTCTCTGCGGCGGTGTCAGCTCGCTCGTCAAGACCGGCTTCGAGACGCTGGTGGAGGCCGGCTACCAGCCTGAGATCGCGTACTTCGAGGTCCTCCACGAGCTGAAGCTCATCGTCGACCTCATGTACCGCGGCGGGCTCGGGTTCATGCGCTACTCGGTCTCGGACACGGCGGAGTACGGGGACTACGTCTCGGGCCCACGCGTCATCGATTCTCACGTGCGGGAGAACATGCGACAGGTTTTGCACGAGATCCAGGACGGCAGCTTCGCGGAGAAGTGGCTGGACGAGAACTCGAACGGCCGCGACGGATTTCTGTCCATGCGCCAAAAGGATGCCGAACACCCCATTGAGAAGGTCGGACGCGAGCTCCGCTCGATGATGACCTGGTTGGAGCCTGTAGAGAAATGAGCGAGAGTCCCGACCGAGTATTCATCTTCGATACGACGCTGCGCGACGGCGAGCAGTCGCCTGGCTTTCACCTGGACGCGAACTCGAAGGTCCGCATCGCGCGACAGCTTGAGAAGCTGGGCGTCGATGTGATCGAAGCCGGCTTCCCGATCTCCTCGCCGGGCGATTTCGAAGCTTGCCGCCGCATCGCGCGTGAGATCCGTGGCGCGACGGTTACGGCCCTGGCGCGCGCAGTGCGCGAGGACATCGACGCGGTATGGGGTGCGATCAAGGAAGCGGAGTCGCCGCAGATCCACATCGTGCTGTCGGTGTCCGACGTGCATATCGACCGCAAGCTGGGCATGACGCGCGCGCAGGTGCTCCAGCGCGGCGCCGAGATGGTCTCCTATGCGCGGTCGCTATGCGACCGCGTTCAGTACTCTCCCGAAGACGCGGGCCGCGCCGACCCCGACTATCTCATCGAGACCGTGGAGACGATGATCGCCGCGGGCGCCAACATCATCAACATTCCGGACACCACCGGCTACTGCCTGCCGTGGGAGTTCGGCGAGATCGTGCGCCGCGCCATCACGGAAGCACGTGGCAGCGAGAAGGCGTTGTTCTCAGTCCACTGCCACAACGACCTGGGCCTCGCGGTCGCGAACACGCTCGCCGCGCTGGCNNAAGAGATCGTGATGCTGCTGAACGTACGCCAGGCGAAGCTCGGACTCGAGTGTGCCGTCGATACCAAAGAGATCACGCGCGCCTCGCGCCTTGTCGCGGAGCTCACGGGCACCCCAGTGCAGCCCAACAAGGCGGTGGTCG
>PLYZ01000023.1 GCA_003151935.1 Candidatus Dormiibacterota bacterium
CGCAGTGCTGCCCGTCGGTTGCTTGCCCTTGCGCGCGACGGTCTCGGCACGCGACATGCGGACCACCGTCGGGAAGTGGACGTCCTGGAAGTAGTGCTCCCAGTCATAGAGCGAGGCGTCGAATGGAAACGTTTTGCGCTCGGCCTCCGGCACTTTGTCCCAGATCGACATCAGGTTTCGCGTATCGAAGATGCAGTCAACTTCGGTGTATACGCCATACAGCTGGATCAGGTTCAACCCGCGATCGAGACGCTCGCGCTCCGCGTTCAGGTCGTCGGACATGTCGGCGACGCTGGCCCCGAGCGGAAGCCGCTCGACCACCCACTGGGCGGCTTCGACAAAGCGCAGCGCGGTTCGCGCGCGCGTCGCGAGCTCCTCACGCGTCGGGTAGGTCCAGTTCGGCGTGCCGATCGCCTGACCGTAGCGGTCTCGCAGCGGATTCTTGGCGAAGTACCGGCCCGCGGAGTCGGCCATGCCTCTGAAGCGCAGGGGGTTGCGGCTCCCCGACGCGGCGTGATAAATGCGAGGCTTCTCGTCAGGTGGCGGATTCGCCGCAACGGCAAGCACCGTGTTGACGACGTAATCCGCCGGGATGATGTCCAGCACCGAGTCGGGAAGCCCCGAGAAATCGCGAAGGATGCCTCGCCCGAAAGCAAGAATGAGCGGCTCGGCCATGCGAAAGCCCTCGAGCCACCCGGGAAACGGCTCCTCGAGCGCGCTTTCGATGATCGACGGACGAACGATCGACAGCGGGATGTCGCCGTGCAGCTCCACCACTGCGTGCTCCGCCATCGCCTTGGTAAATGAATAGATATCGGCGAACCCCATCGCGTTCGCGTGGACGCGGCCTCGTTCGATCAAACGGTCCTTGACCCATCGATCCCGCAGGCGTTCTGTGGTCCGCGCGACCGCCGGCGTGCCGGCCGGTCCCATGCGCGAGCGTGCCTCGCGGCCGAGCCGCTTCAGGATCTCCGGTCGACGCGACTCTTCCTCCACCGGCCCTCGCAGGGTCGAGAGCACCGCCGCCTCGTGGCGCCAGTTGAGACCAGGGTCGTGCGGGGCTTCTTCGCGCACGAGCCCCCGCAGCATCCCCCCCACATACGCGGTCGAGACGTGGACCAGGTGGGGGCGCGTACCGGTGGCCTTGAGCGCCTCCACCATGCGCGCAGCTCCGAGCAGGTTGGTCTGCGCCGACAGGTCGGCGGGGTTGTCGAACTCGACCGCGGCCGCGGAGTGGATCACGATCTCGCACGCGCGCAGCTGCTCCCGCCCCGCGTCGCTCAGCCCCAGACCGTCACGGCCGAGGTCGATCTCGACCACCGCGAGCTTTTCCGCGACGAGCTTCGCGAATGCCTCCACGCCAATTTCTTCCTTGAGGCGTTTGAAGGCCGGGCTCGACAGAACCTCACGCTCCAGGCGCTCGGAAGCCGGGCGGCGGGCGCTCGACCGGATCGCCAGGTTGATGCGCCCCACCTCCGGAATCGAGCGGAGGCACTTCTCGACGATCGACTTGCCAAGGAAGCCGGTGCTGCCGGTGACCAGGATGGTCTTGCCCTTCAAGGCCTCGGCAATCAAGACCGACTGATTCTAGTGGTGTGGCTTACTGCGCCTCGCCGTGGTTGACGCCCGGCACCACCACCACCGGGGATCCGCTGGCATCGGTCCACCCCAGGCCCGTGGTCGCCGACGCCCAGAACCAGTAGCTCTGGCCCGGCCGCCCCTGGAAGACTCCCGACCCCGCGCCCGAGTTCCCGCTCCAGAGCTTCATCGTGCCGTCCTGCAAGACCGTGTACACGTTGTACCTGTTTCCGCTTCCCGGACTCGACCACGAAACGTCGATCGCCGTCGGGTCGGCGGCCTCGGCGACGGCGGTGACGGTCACGCTCGGCATGGTGATGCTTGCGAAACGAGGCGATCCGGTCAGCCACAGGTCGCCCTGGTCCCACGCATAGGGATCGGGATACGTCCCCGACCATCCATACGGATCGACCGGCGTCTGGCTGCGGTGGATGTTGTAGACGCCGAAATGCAGGTGGGGGCCGGTGGCCGTACCCGTCATGCCCGAGATTCCGATCACCTGTCCGCGCGCGACGTACTGGCCTATGGTCACGCCGATCTTGGAGAGATGGCCGTAAAAGGTCAGAAGGCCGTTGCCGTGGTTGATCTCTATCGTTTGGCCGCTCAAGCACGAGTGGCAGTTGGGGTCGAGCCAGTTGGCCAGGATGACGACTCCCGGGGCGGCGGCCGCCACCGGCTCATAGGTGAGCCCGTAGTCGTAGCCGTCATGCCCGTCGTAGTACAGGTAGTCGTGCCCGGCCGGCGTCTGCGCGTAACCGGCGTCAAACGACGGGTCGGGGCCTCCCACCTTGGCCGAGGCCTGGGTGCCGTCGTAACGGCAGACTGTTCCATTGACCCCGTAATCGGGGTAGCAGTGATCGAAGAGGGAGGTCACGACGTGCGGTCCCATGAACGGGAGGGTCAGGAACGCGCCGGGAGCAGGGCCCTGGCCAGTGTTGCCGTTTCCGTCCTCGATCGAGCCGTAGCTCGTCTGGCTCGGGTAGGACCACCGCACGTACTTCTCAGCCTTCTGGCCCGGAGGCGGCGCTTGAGAAGCCTGCACGGGCACGCCCCACAGGAATAGAAAGAGGAAGGTGACGGCAAATACCAATACCCGCATAGCCCTTGAAACGGAGATTCCGAGTTTAGGTTGCGGTCCGGCGCGGCGTGGCGCGGATTTGGTTAAGTTTCGCAAATGACATCGACTCCAGCTTCGAGCGGCACCATTCTGAGCCAGGGCCGGGCGGCCGTGTACGAGGAGCCGATCGGGCCGGCCGGCGTTCGGATTCGGGAGCGCCCCAAAACCGAAGCCGCGCCCGGCGCCGTTGCTGTGGCGATCAGAGCCTCATCGCTGAACCACCTGGACCTCTGGCTGGCCCACGGCGCCCAGCGCGTCACTCCACCGCGCGTCATCGCCGCGGACGGCGCCGGCGTGGTGCAATCCAGCGGAGACCCAGCCTGGCGCCCTGGTGACGAGGTGGTTCTCTTCCCCACCCTCTGCTGCTGGGAGTGTGAGTGGTGCCGGGCCGGGCAGAACGTCAGGTGCGCGCGCTTTGGCATCCTCGGCGAGCACTCCGACGGTACCGCGTGCGAGCTGATCCACATCGACGCGCGCAACGTTTTCCGTAAGCCCGCCGGCCTGTCGTGGCCCGAGGCCGCGGCGTTTCCGCTCACCTTTCTCACGGCGTGGCGGATGCTCACGACGCGAGCGCAGCTGCGCGCGGACGAGACCGTGCTCGTGGTCGGCGCCGGCGCCGGCGTCGCGGTGGCCGCGATCAGCATCGCGAAGCACCTGGGCGCGCGAGTGCTGGCGACCAGCCGATCCGAGTCGAAGCGCCAGCGTGCCCTCGCCCTGGGAGCGGACGCTGTGTTCGATTCGGCGGATTTCAGCAAGCCCGTGCGCCAGGCGACCGGTGACGGGGTCGACGTCGTCTTCGAGCATGTGGGCCCAGCCACGCTGGAGGAGTCCATGCGCTCGCTGGCGATGGGCGGCCGGATCGTCACGTGCGGTTCGACCTCAGGCGTCAAGGCCGAGATCGCGATGCCGCGGCTCTTCTTCCGCCAGGCGGGCCTCCTCGGCTCGACAATGGGCAATGCGGACGAGTTCGAAGCGGTGCTCAAGGCGATCGACCGCGGACTGAAGCCGGTAGTCGACAGCACCTATCCGTTGTCGGACGTGAAGGCCGCCCTGACGCGCCTCGACGCCGCGGAGCAGTTCGGGAAGGTCGTGCTGTCGGTTTCGGAAGGTTAGATAGGAGGGCATCCGGCAAATTGAAAGGCTTCAAGACATTCCTGCTCAGGGGCAACGTCGTCGACCTCGCGGTCGGCGTGGTCATCGGCGTCGCTTTCGGTTCGGTGGTGACCGCCTTTGTCAAAGACCTCATGACACCCCTCATCGCCGCCTTGTTCGGCAAGCCCGACTTCGCAAGCCTTACGTTAATTATCAACAACAGCAAGTTCCTGTATGGGGACTTCATCAACGTCGTGATCGCGTTCGTGCTCGTCGCGATCGTCATCTATTTCTTCGTTGTCCTTCCTTTCACCGCGCTGATCGCGCGCTTTCAAAAAGAGCCGCCCGCCGACCCCACGACCAGGAAATGCACCGAGTGCCTGAGCGAGATCCCGATCGGCGCCAAGCGCTGCGCGTTCTGCACCTCGCCGCAGCCGGTGGCTTAACTCGTCGGGCGGGATTGTCGGATCACGCCGGCGAGCGACCGCCCTCGGCAAAGAGCCAGAGCCCCGCGACGAGCACAACGAAAGCGGCGACCCCAACCATCACGCTGCCCGACCAGCCTCCGAGCGCGAGCGCACCGGCCGCTCCCGGAACCCACATGATGGCGGCGAGGCGCCGGCGGAGGGTGCGCGCCTCGACTTCGTCTGCCTTGGTGGGATCGTCTGGCGGGCCGGGGCTTGATTGGGCCACGGCGAGGTCCTTGTAGAGGTCAAACAGGGGAAAGGACACTGGATCGCCTCGACTGCAGTATGCGCGCGAGAGGCGCGGCCGGAAACCCTCGGCGAGAGATTCGGCGATCCAGGTGGTCCAGATCCGGGTGAAGCGACGAGCAGCGCAGCGAGCGCATCCGTTGATGCGTAAGCGAGAAGCACAGGAGCTGAACCCGGAGATGGGCCGCATGGGCGCCGAAGATCCGCCGAGGGCTTTTCGGCCGCGCCTCTAGGAGGGCACCACCCACAGTTTCGCGGCCGTGTCCTGGCCCAGCGTCACCTGGCGCGCACCGGCTTTGACGCGCACCGTACGGCCGACGCCGTCGACCTCTAAAACAGCGATCTCGGCGCCGGGAACGAGCTTGCGCTCATGCAGGTACGCGAGCAGCAGCGGCGCCTCCCGCTCCGCCACCTCGGACACCCGTGTGATCGAAGCGCGCGCACCCGCGTGCAGCTTCGTGAGCCTGACCTCGTTCGGCGCCGTTTTCGAATGGCCCGGGATGGGGTTGCCGTGCGGGCAGGTGCGCGGACGGCCCAGCACGTCGTAGAGGCGCTTCTCCACGACATCTGAGACCGCGTGCTCCAGCCGGGCCGCCTCCTCGTCCGCCGTGACCCAGTTGAGGCCCAAGCCGTCCGTGAGCCAGCGCTCCATGATCCGGTGCCTTCTCACGATCGCCTCAGCCATGCGGCGGCCTTTGGCGGTCAGCTCGATCTCCTTGCGCGCATTGAGCCGGACCATGCCATCGCGACTCATCCGCCGCAGGCCCACCGTGACCGTGGGCCGGCTCACGCTCAGCCAGTCGGCCAGGCGCGCGCTGCGCACCGCCTCGCCCTCGTTCGCGATGTAATAGATCGCCTCGAGATAGTGCGAGACCACCTCGGAGGGGCCGCCGAGTTTGCGGGGTAAATTAGACTTAACTAATCGAAGCTTTTGCACGTACTAATAGCGTGACACGAATACGGGCCAGATGAGCCAGGCGGCCGCCGTCGGGTTGGGCGCGATCGCCGGGGCCACCGTATTCCTGGGCCTCCCAGTAGCCCGGATGAAGGGACTGCCGAAGTCAGTGCAGGGATTCCTGAACGCGTTCGCGACCGGCATCCTCGTCTTCCTGCTCTGGGACATCCTGAGCCACGCCGGCGGGCCGGTGACCGCCGCGCTCGAACAGGGCCAGCGCGGATCGTTCGCCGCCATGGCCCTCATCTTCGCGGCCGGGGTTGGGGCAGGACTCCTGGGCCTCGTCTACTTCAACCGCAGCGTCTTCAGCCATCTCAGGCACGGAACCGCGAACCCAAGCGCACGGGCGCTGTCGCTGGCGATCGCGACCGGGCTGGGGCTGCACAACCTGTCCGAGGGCCTTGCGATCGGCGAGTCCGCCCACGTCGGTGCGATTGCGTTCACCGGCGTGCTCGCGGTGGGTTTCGCGCTGCACAACATCACGGAGGGATTCGGCATCGCGGCGCCGATGACCACCGAAACCAAGCCGGCTTCCTGGGGCTTTCTGGCGGTCGCCGGCCTGATCGGCGGCGGACCCACCTTCATCGGGACCTGGATCGGGTACCTCGCGAGCTCGCAGTACTTCTCGGTCGCCTTTCTGGCGGTGGCGGCCGGCGCGCTGCTCTACGTGCTGAACGAGCTCTTCAATTTGGGCCGCAAGCTCAACTCGCCGCCGGCGTTCGCCTGGGGACTGCTGCTGGGCTTCCTGACCGCCTACGCCACGGAACTGTTTCTCACGGCGACCAGCGGAGCTTAGCCGGGCTCAGCTCGCGTAGTCGAAGCCGGCCGTGCCATCCCCGTCGGGCTCGATGTCCTGCCAGTCCGGGTAGCGCCACCGGAAGAGCCGCTCCTGGATCTCGAACAGGCTGTCCAGCGTGTCCTGCACCTGGCCGCAGTCGCGCAGCGGCTCGCGGACGTGGTTCGGCATCGTTTCGACCACCTCACGGAGCTCGGCGCGCACCGGCGACGGCACCGTCTTGACCCCGTCCCGGTTCATCTCCTCGAGCCGCCAGAGCACCCGGTCGGTGGCCTCCAGCATGCGCTGGAAGGCGTACCGGCGCCGGTTCTGGCGGCGCAGGGCGGTCTCTTGCTGCTCGATTCGGTTGCTCGTGTGGTCGATCATGCTCAGCTACCTTTCTTAGCTTACCGGCTACCGCGAGTTCATAAGACGCGGATTATTGAGAGCTTGAATCCCCCCTCCCCGGCCGCCACGCGGCCGGACCTCCCCGGCAACCGGGGAGGCCAGTTTTGAGCGATTTCCCAGCGCGGCTCGAACAATTGTTCCGCCCGATCGACGCCTGGGGCGAGTTTCGCAATGGCGCTCGGCCCGCGGCGGTCGTGTTCGTCCTCTACCGCCACGGCGGCCGCTGGATGGTGCCCTTCGTGAGGCGCCGGGCTGACCTGAGAGACCACCCGGGGCAGGTCGCGCTGCCCGGTGGAGGGGTGCAGCCGGGCGAATCCGCCTGGGAGGCGGCCCAGCGCGAGGTCCACGAGGAGATCGGCGTACGCCTCGGCGGCCTTGCTCCCCTCGGGGCCGGGGACCCCATCTACGCCTCGGTGTCCAACTTCTCGGTGGTGCCGTTCGTGGCCCACCTGCCGGACCCGGTACTTCCGTTCGTGCACGACGAGCGCGAGCTCGACGGCGTGCTCGCGATCCCGCTCGACCACCTGCTCGATGACAGCGCGTGGCTCGAATCGGACGCTCCGTGGCGCTTCCGCTACCTGGCGCATGAGGAGAGCGTCGTGTGGGGCCTGACCGAGCGAATCGTGGCGGGGCTCGCGCCGAAGCTCAGGCAAGCCCTGGAATAGCTAACCACGGCCATCGGTGCCCGAATGGCTGTATCCATGGCTGGATGCGACCACCGGTGCCCGAATGGCGCAATTTGGAGGCCGGCGATCAGCGCTCGGGTCGTGTCTTTTCCAGTTCCCGCAGGCGGCGAAGCGACCAGGCCAGGTAGCCGCCGAGCACCACCACGGCAAAGCCGTAGGCGGTGATGAGGTAGGTCAATTGACCGGCTCCGGGTCGCGCGCGGCGACCATGTGCGCGGGCTCGGCCACGGCCTGCACCGCTACGTCCGCCAGCGTCTCGATGCGATAGCGAATCCCGATCATCACCGCCGCCAGCACCAGAGTGCACGCCATGGTGAAGAAGAACGTCGCAAGCATCTCCGGCGGAAGCGCGTCGTTGACGATGATCGGTCCCGGGTGCACGGTCCGCCACCAGGTGACGCTGAAGTGCACCACCGGCACGTCGATGAAACCGAAGATGCCGACCACCGCCGCGAAGCGCGCCGCCTGCCGCCCCGGCTCGGCGAGGCGCCTCACAAGGAGGTACCCGGCGTAGATGATCCAGAGCACGAGGGTCGAAGTGAGCCGCGCGTCCCACGTCCAGTAGGTGCCCCAGATCGGCTTGGCCCAGAGCATGCCCATGACCAGGGTGACGGTGGTGAAAACCAGGCCGACGAGCGCGCCCGCGCGCGCGAACCGATCCGCGACCAGGCTCCCATTGCGCAGGTAGATGATGCCGCCGACCAGCACCACCGCGAAGCAGCCGTAGGCCGCGATCGCCGCGCTCACGTGAAGGTAGAAGATGCGCTGGACCGGACCCTGAAGCGCGTCGGTCGGAGCAAACAGGAAGATGGCGGCGGCGGCGGCGAGCATCAGCGCAACCCCGCCGGCGGCCGCTTTTTCGTACTTAGTCATCCAGCACAAACCTCGCCGCGAGTGACGTGAGCACCACGAACAGTATGTCGAAGTCCACGAGCAGGGCCATGGCCTGGTCGTAGCTGCCGCTTGCCCCCATCGCGACCTGCACAGCCTGCCCGCCCGCGACGATGAAGGGAATCCACAGCGGCAGCGTGAGCAGAGGAAGCAGCAGCTCGCGGGCGCGCACCCGTGCCACCATCGCGGCGAACAGGCAGCCGAGCGCGGCCATGCCGATCGTGGCCAGGAGCACCGCGGCGATCACCTGTACGGACAGCGGGGTGCCGAAGAACAGCGTCAGGGCCGGCAGCAGCACCGCCTCGCAGCCGATCAGCAGGAGGGTCGCCGCCGTCGCCTTCCCCGCGAAGATCGCCACAGGCGAGGCCGGCGTCATGAGCAGCGCTTCGAGCGACGCCTGCTCGCGCTCCGCCGCGAACGCCCTCCCGAAGGCGACCAGGCCCGCGAACACGAGGGCCAGCCACAGGATGCCCGGCGCGATCGACGGGGCGTTCCGCGAATCGATCTGAAAGCCGAAGTTTGCGATCACGAGCGCGAGGATCACGAACTGGGCCAGCGCGGGCACGAGCTCGCGGGTGCGCCACTCCGCCCTGAGGTCCTTCCGTGCGACCGCGACCGCAACAGCGAAGGAGTTCGTCATCGCACGACGTGCAACCGCGTCGCCGTGCCCACCGAACGGCCGTGGCGCAGCGTCAGCGTCCGCTGGCACAGACGGTTGGCGAGCGCGTGGTCGTGGGTGGCCATCACCACGGTCCGGTCGCTCATCACCGCGGCCAGCAGGTCCGCCGCGTCTGAACCGAGGCTCGCGTCGGGCTCATCGAGGACGAGGAGCTTGGGGTCGTGGAGGATCGCGCGGCCGATCGCGAGTCTCTGCTGCATTCCCCTGGACAGCAGGCCCGCCGGGCGGCTCGCCTCCGAGGCGAGGCCGACGAGGGCAAGCGTTTCAGCTGCTCGCGTCCGGCTGACGCCCTGCAGGGTGCAGAAGAACTCCAGGTTCTCGGCGGCGGACAGGGCCGGGTAGAGCCCCGGCGCGTGCGCGACATAGCCGATCCGCTGCCGGAGCCGCCTGCGCTCGCGAAGCGCGTCCAGGCCCATGATCTCGAGCCCGCCAGAGGTCGGGCGGGCGGCCGTGGCCAGGATGCGCAGGAGCGTCGTCTTGCCGGCTCCGTTCTCACCCAGGACCGCCATGTGCTCGCCGGCGTCGATCGCGAGGTCCACGGATTCCAGCGCGACCTCGGAGCCGAACCAATGCGTCAGGCCGTTCGCCACCAGAATGCTCATTACACCCCCCCACCTGGCAGCGCCCGCTTCTCGGGCGGTGCCGACCTCCCCAAGGGGTGGGGAGGTGAAAGGCTCTCCCCAGGTGGTGGAGAGATGAAATCGTCCACGGGGGTTTTGATCAGCGGCCACAGGACGAACGGGCCCGCCGCGAATAAAAGCAGCGTCGCGACGATGAGCGCCATCTAGGTGAGCACCGAGGCGGGAACGCGCCGCCTGACGGCCTCGACCGCGGGAGCTCGTTCTCCGATGTTGCCCAGCAGCACGCCCACGATGATGATCGCCCCGCCCGCCCAGATCCAGCTCACCAGGGGGTTGACGAAGACGCTGAACGAGGCCGACCCGTCGGCGGTGACTCCGGCGAGCACGACATAGACATCGGCCACAGGGGTGGTGCTGATCGCCACGTGGGTCAGTGACTGCCCTCCGAGCCCCGAATAGGTTGCTCGCGCGGGTTCCAGGGTCGAGTCACCGAACCGCATCAGGCCGACGAGCTCCGTGTGGTCGGACAGCTGGCGCTGCTCGGATCCCGTGTAGGTCAGCGTGTAGCCGGCGACGGTGACCTGCTGGCCGGGCGCGAGCGTCACGTCCTTCTCCTGCTGCCAGAAGTGCGAGGCTCCGATCCCGGCGACGAGGACGGCCAGGCCCAGGTGGGCCAGGTAGGCGCCGTATCGCCGCCGCCTGCGACGCAGCATCGACGGAAGTCGGGCCCACCCGCTACCGAGGCGCGCGTATTGGGTGAAGCATGTGCCGGCGACGGCCGCCACCAGGGGGAGCGCGATGAGAGCGGGGATCGATCGCACGCCGGCGACCAGCAGCGCCGCCAGCACCACCACTATGGCTGCGCCCGGCCACATCAGCGCTCGCGCCGAAGGCATCCTGGCGGCTCGACGCCACGGCAGCAGGGGTCCGGCCGCCATCAACGCGAGGATGACGACGAACAGCGGGCCCGCGGCGCGCTCGTAGTAGGCGGCGCCGACCACGCGCTGCTGCCCGAGCATGCCCGACACCAGCGGGAGCACCGTGCCCCACAGAACCACGACGACCACGGCGATCAAGAGCAGGTTCTGGAGGACGAAGGCTCCCTCGCGAGAAACCGGCGCCACCGGCTCCGCGTCGCCGCCGAGGACATTGGAACGAAGAGCCAGCAGCACGACCGAGAAGACGATGCAGATGAACAGAAATGCCAGGAACCACGGGCCGATGGCGCTGATCGCGAACGTGTGCACCGACGGGACGACGCCGCTGCGCACGATGAAGGTTCCGAACACGACGAGCAGGAAGGCGAGGATGACCAGGCCGAAGTTCCAGGCCCGGAGCCGGCCGCGCGTCTCCTGGACCATCGATGAATGCAGGTAGGCAGTAGTGGCCAGCCATGGCATCAGGGCGACGTTTTCGACCGGGTCCCAGCCCCAGTAACCGCCCCATCCGAGGACGTGGTATGCCCACCACATTCCGAGGACGAGCCCGGTCGTCTGCAGGCCCCACGCGATGAGCGCGAAGCGGCGGGTGTGCGCGATCCACGCGGAATCGGGCCTGCCCGCCATGAGCGCGGCCGACGCAAAGCAAAACGGGATCGCGAACGACGCGAACCCGGCCAGGATCACCGGTGGATGGATCAGCATCCCGCCGTCGCGGAGAATCGGGTTGAGCCCGAGACCGTCTGGCGGTGTGATCGAGAGCAGGTCGAATGGGCTCGCCACCAGTACGAGGACGACCAGGAAAAAGCTCAGGATCGCCGCCATCAGGCCCGCCGCGTAGCCGGCCAGCCTCAAGCCGAGCGATGCGCTCGCCACGAGCGACACGCTGCCGAGCACGCCAAGCACCAGTGCCCAATAGAGAAGCGAACCCTCCTGCCCGCCGTAGAAGCCGGCCGCGCTCAGCGCCGTCGACGTCGACAGGTCCGTGTGCTCGGTGACATACGCGAGCGAAAAGTCGTGGCTGAGCAGAGCCCACTCGAGCACCCCGCCCGCGGCGACGATCATCGCGGTGGCCGCATAGAAGGCCCGCCTGCCGACCTGGACCATGACCGGGTTCTGCTGCCGGCCCGCCCAGAAGGAGAGCACCGCCGAAAAGCCGCCCATGACGAGCGCAGCGAGCAGAGCGCCCGCGCCGAGGTACCCGAGTATCACTGGGTGTAGGGAGTCGTCGAGAACCGCGACGGGCACTTGGCCAGCAGCGTGGTCGCGTGGAACACGCCATCCGTACCCAACCGTCCCTCGGCGACCACGGTGATTCCAGGCTTGAAGATGTCCGGCAGCGTCCCGGTGTAATCGACCGGTACCGAGGACGTCGCATCCTTCTCGGTGAAGGTCACGTGCAGCCCGCCGTCGGTCTTCTGAACGTCGGTCTGGACGACGCCGGCGACACGCACGTCGCCCGCGCCGGAATGCGACCGCAGCTCGCCCACGGTGAGGTAGTACTCGGTGGTTCCCCCGGAGGCGGAGTAGATGAGGTAGCCGACGCACGCGGCGACGACCAGCGCCGGGATGGACCATTTAGCAGTCACGACCGGAAACCTCGGCGAGAGATTCGGTGGCCAGGTGGTCCAGATGCTAGGCGCGGCCGAGCACCGGAGCGAGCGCATCCGTTGATGCGTGAGCGAGGAGCGGAGGTCGCAACGACGCAGATGGGCCGCATGGGCGCCGAAGATCCGTCGAGGTGTTCCGGCCGGGACTGCCCAATCATGTCGTTGTCACCAAACCCAGGTAATGATCGAGCGTGGCGGGATCGAGCGGTCCGACGAACGACGCGGTCACCCGGCCCTGGGCGTCGATGAAGAAAGTCGCCGGCAGCCCCGCGACCCCGTAGGACTGATAGCTGCCCACCACAATCGGTCCGGCGGGATAGGGATGCTGATGCAGTTGCTCGAAGCTGGCGAAGCCACCCGAGGTGTCCTGGTTGTCAGCTCCCACGAACGCGACCCCGGGATGATTGGTGGAACCGTTCGATAGGACGGGCAGCTCCTGCACGCACGGGATGCACCACGAGGCCCAGAAGTTCAGCACGACAGGCTTGCCCTGCAGCTGCCACACACTCACCTGCTCCCCGCTCTGGGTTGCGATCGCCAGCCGCGGCGCGGTCTTGCCCAGCAGCGGCGGGTTGGCGAGCGCCGCGTGCTCGAGGCCCCAAGCGAGCGACAGCATGAGCACCGAACCGAGGACGATCGCCACCACTGCGACCGTCGCAGACCTGCGGTTCACGCGCCTGAGTCTAGGGACTTGAGGAGGCCGTTTGCCCTCGCGATCCGGGAGTAGAGCCGCCCCGACGGCTTGATCGTCCGTTCCAGGGTCCTGCGGTCGACCGCGATCAAACCGAACTGCACCTGGTAGCCGCGCGCCCATTCGAAGTTGTCCATGTTCGTCCAGTGAAAGTAACCGCGCACGTCGACGCCATCCTGGATCGCCAGCCGTACGTTCGCCAGGAGATCCGTGAGGTACCGCTCGCGCCTGGAGTCATCGGTGGTGGCCAGCCCGTTTTCGGTGATGTACACCGGCTTGCCAAGGCCCTTGAGCTCGTTCAGGATCGCGCGCATCCAGGTTGGGTCGGCGCTCCATCCCATGTCGGTGACGAACGCTCCCGGGACGTTGGAGCGCCTGATGAACTGCTCCCGCGGCCGGCCGGGGTCGAACGCGCAGCACTGCCCGTGATAGTGCGCGATCCCGATGAAGTCCGAGGTCGCCTCGACCACCTTGCCCAGCCGGCCCGGCGCGACCGGCCAGCGGTCGACCGCCATCTGGGCGGTCCGTGCAGCCAACCGATCGCCGCGCCTGGTGCTCGCGGGCAAGAAAAGGAACTTGTGATGAGACAGCCCGACCGGCGAGTCGGGCCAGCGGCGCTTGATCGCTAGATATGCGAGCTCGTGCGCGCGCCGCATGTTGGCGAGGACCCGATAGAACGCCGCGAGATCGCCGCGACGGCCGGGTGGGAACTCGCCCGTGATCCAACCATTCGCGGCGTAGATGTTGGGCTCGTTGATCGTGCACCACAGCGAGACCAGGTCACCGAGCTCGTCGACCACGCGATGCACGTAGGGAAGGAACGCACGCGCCGACCCCGAGGCCCCCCATCCGCCCTTCCGAATGAACCAGAGCGGGTTGGTGAAGTGATGCAGGGTGACCATCGGCTCGATACCCTGCTCACGCAGCTCGCCCAGGACGTCGCGGTAGTGCCGGATCTGGCGCGAATCGAACTCACCCTCCGAGGGTTCGATGCGGGACCACTCGATCGAGAGACGGTGCGCGTTCTGGCTGAGCTCGCGCAGCAGCGTGAAATCCTCGCCGTATTGGTGGTAGTGGTCGCACGCGATCTCCGAGGTGTCTCCGTTCTCGATCCGGCCCGGCTGCTGCTCGAACTCCCACCACTCGCAGTTGCGGTTGTCGCCTTCGACCTGGTGGGCGGCGCTGGACGTTCCCCACAGGAAGCCGTCGGGGAAGCGCCGGTCCACGGTCAGGCGGCGGCGGTCGTGGGATTCGCCATGGCGGGCGGCGGGATGTACTCCCACGTCGTCGGGGTCTCGCCCTCCATGTCGAGTCGCAGCATGCCTGCCTTGTCGACCGATTTGCGGTACATCTCGCGCTCGTTGTGGGCCCGGCCATCGAGCAGGATCCAGGCGGCGTTGAGCGGATCCGCGTGACTGACGACCGCCTGCGTCTCGCCTGGGTGCTCGCGCGCGAGACGGCGAATCACCTCCAGCACGCGCCCGCCCAGGCGGTCGACCGATTCGTCGCCCGGGACCAGGCCGCGCTTGGCCTTGTGGACGAACCAGAGGGGGCGGAGAAGCGGCACCTGCCAGTAAGCGAGGCCCTGGAGATAGCGGCTGAACTCCGCTTCTCTCAGGTCGGGATCACTCTCGAGCACAGCAGGCCGGGCCAGCCGCACGTTGATGAGCTGGGCCGTTTCGGCGGCGCGCGCCAGGGGGCTGTGGACGATCCGCCGTATTTCCTCGTCGCGTAGCCGGTCACCCACCGCGGACGCCTGGAGGCGCCCCAGCGCGCTCAGGTCATAGCCGTCGAGATGACCGTAGATCACCCGATGCGGGTTTTCCACGTCGGCATGGCGGATCATGTAGACGCGGGTCTGGGTCACGACTGGAGATCTGGGCCTATTGGCTTCGCAGTGCGCCGACCGAGGTGCGGTTCGTTCCCCCCGAGCGGCCCGCCTCCAACGCCTGATAGGCCTCGCGCAGCAGGTTGCCGGTGTACTCGCGCCGGTTCATCAGGCCCGCCTCTTCGTCGTTTCGACTCAGCACGCCGATCGTCGCAGCGCCGCAGCTCATGGTGATCCGCTGCCAGTTGCCCGCCGTCGAGAAGTCGTGCGATGCGATCGAGCGGCGGATCTTGTCGGCCGCAAGCGTCGCGCCCTGCCCGTCGGTCTCAGGCAGCACGATGGCGAAGTGCGGCGGTCCGTCCGCGTCCAGGAAGGCGACCGTGTCGGTATCCCGGATGGCCAGGCCGAGGCGTTCGGAGATCTCTCGCAGGAGAGCCTCGACCTGGATCTGCTCCAGCTCGTTGTGGATGTGCTCCGCATGGTCGAGCTCGACGACCAGGACGGACAGCGGGCGGTGATAGCGAACCGCCCGGTTGGCCTCCTGGCCGACCAGCGCATTTATGAATTTCGAGTTCCAGATGCCCGTGACCGGATCGACGACCCCGAAAAGAGGGCTGGACGACCGATCGGCCTGGCTGTGGCCGCAGCTTGGGCAGTACGGAGCCGTCTCGGGCAGCTCCGAGTTGCAGTACCAGCAGGTGGCCATGCCGGGCATTCTAGGCATCGGGACCAGTACGAGCGCCCGCGATTGAGGTATGAGGGAAAACCGGGCGGTTTTCCCTGCGCGCAGGCGCGAGCAGGATGTGACCTACTGATTGCATCGGCCGGCCGGCTCCGCCAGCGGGCCTGCTCCCATTCCCCGGGATCGGACTTTCTGAATCATCACTCCCCGCCACGCAAGGTGGCCTTCAGGCACGCCGGGGGACGGCCGGAGTAAATCCGGCCTACAGGCCACGTCACAATTCGCATATGGCTGGCCAGGGCGACCTCTTTGGTGCCGGCGACGGGCTGCCGGCGGCGCCCGAGCCGGACGCGCCGCTGGCGACGAGGTTGCGGCCGAAGACGTTCGACGACCTGGTCGGCCAGCGCCAGGTGGTCGACGTCCTGAGACAGCTGACGCGCTCGGGCCACCTGCCGAGTATCGTGCTGTGGGGGCCTCCTGGAAGCGGCAAGACCACGCTGGCGCGCCTGCTCGCCACGGAGACCAGCGCGCGCATGGTGGCAATGTCCGCGGTGACCGCCGGCGTCGCCGACCTGCGCAAGGTCGTGGCCGAGGCCAGGGTCCACCGCCGGGCGGGTCTGCGCACCGTCCTGTTCATCGACGAGATCCATCGCTTCAACAAAGCCCAACAGGACGCCATCCTGCCGCATGTCGAAGAGGGCACCGTCACCTTGATCGGCGCCACGACCGAGAACCCGTCGTTCGAGGTCATCGCGCCGCTGCTCTCACGCAGCCGGGTCTTCAGGCTCGAGCAGCTGGAGCGGGACGAGCTCGCGCAGGTGGTGCGGCGCGGGCTCGCTGAGCTCGGAGCGCAAGTCGACGACCAGGCGATGGACGCCCTGCTCGAGGGCTCCCGCGGCGACGCGCGGGTGGCGCTCAACGGCCTGGAGGCCGCGGCGGCGCTCGCCGGCGAGGAGACGATCTCGCTCGAGCACGTCGAGCATGCGCTGCAGCAGAGCCATCTCCTCTATGACCGCGCGGGCGACCAGCACTACGACATCGTCTCCGCCCTGATCAAGAGCGTGCGCGGCAGCGACCCTGACGCAGCCGTTTATTGGATGGCCAGGATGCTCGAGGCCGGCGAGGATCCGCTTTTCGTCGCGCGCCGCCTGGTGATCCTCGCGGCCGAGGACGTCGGGCTGGCCGACCCGCAGGCTCTTTCGGTCGCGATGGCCGCGCAGCAGGCTGCCCACTTCGTCGGCATGCCTGAAGCCGTGCTGCCACTCACCGAGGCGGCCCTGTACCTGGCGCTGGCGCCGAAGTCGAACTCGGCTCTCACGTCGTACGGCGCAGCCCGCGAGCTCATCCAGGAAACCGGCAACGAGCCGGTCCCCATGCATCTGCGCAACGCGCCGACCGGGCTGATGAAGTCGATGGGCTACGGCAAGGGATACAAGTACGCGCACGAGCACGAAGGCGGCGTCGCACGCGATCAGGTGCACATGCCGGAGAAGCTGAAAGGGCGCAAGGTCTACAAGCCCAATCCGCGGGACAAAAACCAAGCCAAGTAGCATTTCGCTTCGTGGCCGACGCGCTTGTGATCTTCAAACCCGACGCCGCCTACCGGCTTGCCGCGCGCGCCGCCCTGTGGCAGTGGCTGTCGTCTGAGCGGGACTGGAAGGTCAAGTCGCTCGCCTGGTTCCAGCCTCCGGTCGCGCTGATCGAGAGCCACTACGACTTCCTGCAGGGACGCCCATTCTTTCCCTGGCTCGTCGACTTCATGACGGCGCTGCCTCTCGTTGTCGGGCGCATCACGGCCTCGGCCGATGCATTGACCCAGATGCGCCATGACCTCGGTGAAACGCGCATCGCGCAGTCGCGCCCCGGCTCGCTGCGCGAGCGTTACGGCATCTTCGGCGGCCTCAACTGCCTGCATCTGTCGGACGCGCCCGAGTCAGGGGCCGCCGAGGTCGAGAAATGGTCGAAGGTCGTGCAGCTCGACCACGTTGCCGTCGGGCTCGATGTCAAAACGGATCGGCCGGACCACACCTACCAGCTGCGATCGCTTGCGACGCAGGTGGCGGGGAACATCCACGTGGAGCTCGCCTCGCAGGTTATGCACGACCTGCTCTCAGAGGAATCGGGAGTCGAAGGCGAGCAGCTCGAAGCGCTTTACCGGGTCATTCGGGAGGCGCTGGCTTAGGCGAGACTCCTTCGGCCGCTCGTTCGACCGCTCGAACGTGGACCGTCACCGCCTTGTTGAACAGCTCCGAGTTCGGCACCACCAACAGGTCGCCGGAGTCTGTTTTCAACAGCGTCACCCTCAACTTGATGTCGGTCACGGTGCCCTCACCAACCCCTTCCATCGAGATCCGGTCGCCAACCCTGAGGTGGCGCTCGAGCAGCACGTAGTAGCCGGACACGTAGTCCTTGAGCAGGTCCTGCACGCCGAAGCTCGCGACGATGGTGGCGAGCAGGATGCCCGCGAGCGTGAAGTTCTGGCTCTGGAACGCAAACCCGATCGCGAACCAGATCCCGAGCCCGATCAGAACGACGGTGGCAACCCGGCCGCCGATCTGGACCATGTCCGAGCGCATGTTCCGCCGGTTTAGAGCCGCGACCACCCGGTTGGAAACGAAACGGGACCCGGCGACGAAGACCACCAGCACGACCAGGCCGACGCCGAAATATTCAAGGTCCTTGTTCGAGACGAAGGGAAGCAGCGAACCCGCCAGCGGCGGCGAGGTCATTCCTTGGTCTCGGCCGCTTCCTCCGCGCCCTCTTCGCCCTCTACGCCGGCCTCGCCCTCGGCGCCAACGGCGGCTTCGGCGGTCGGGACTTCCTCTTCGACCTTCATCTCACGCTTGTGAACGATCTTCACGATGAGCTCTTCAGGGTCGAGGAGCACGGTCACGCCCTTCGGCACGTTGAGGTCCGCGATGCGAAACTCCGACTCGATCTCCTCGAGAGGCGTCAGGTCCACCTCGAAGGCGGCGGGAATGTCGGACGGGAGGCACTCGACCCTGAGCATGTGGATCGGCTGCAGCACGTCCGCGTCGCCCCGCTTGACCGCAGCCGACTCCCCGACCAGGTGGACCGGGACCTCGACCATGATCTTCTCTTCCAGGTTGACCTGGTAGAAGTCGACGTGGATGGGGCCGAGGCGGCGAGGATGGGTCTGGATCTCGCGCACGAGGACCTTCTCAGTCCGACCGCCGTCCACGACCAGGTCGACCAGGTGGGTGCGGCCAGACTTCACGAACACCCTCTGAAACTCGAGACGGTCCAGCTCAAGGGCCGTGGGCTTGGTGTTGTGCCCGTAGACGACCGCAGCGAGCTTGCCCTGGCCGTAAAGGCGGCGAGAGCGCTTGCCCAGGAGTTCGCGGGTGGAGGCTTTCAGTTGCATACTTCGGCCTCGGGTTGGGAGGCGCTGGTTATGATACGGCAAAGCCGTCCGGCCGCCGACCCGGGCGCGTCCAAACCGAATACACCAGGAGGGTCCGAAAGGTATGCAGAACCCACCGCCTCCCCCAGGGGCCCCACCTCCCCCGCCGCCGCCAGGCGGCGGATATCCGCCGCCGATGATGCCTCCACCACCGTCCGGTGGCGGAATGCCGCCCATGATGCCTCCAGGCGGCGGTGGCGGGTACGCGATGGCGGCGCCGAGCAACCTGGCTAGCCCCGGCATGCGAATTGTCGGCGGCCTGATCGACGTTGTAATCCTGCTCGTCATCAACGCCATCATCGGAACGATCCTCCAGAACGTACGAGGACTCGCGGGATTGATCGACATCGTGATCGACGTCGCTTACTTCGGATACTTCTGGAGCTCGCGCGGGGCCTCGATCGGGATGATGCCGTTTGGCTTCAAGGTGCGCGACATGGCGACGGGGCAGTACCCGACGATGGGCAAGGCCGCATTGCGCGGGTTTATCTGGGTTCTCGAGGTCGGCTTCACCGTCTGCATCATCGGGGCGATCGGCTGGCTGTGGCAGCTGTGGGACCCCCAGAAGCAGGCGATCCACGACAAGATCGCGGGGACGATCGTCACGACGAGCTGAAGACGAGCTGCGCTAGCGCTTTTCCTCGGGGAAGCGCTGGCGCAGCCAGTCGACGATCTCCTGCAGCGGTGTTCCGGGGGTGAAGAGCTTCTCCACACCCTGCTTCTTCAAGGCCGCGATGTCGTCGTCGGGGATGATCCCTCCACCAAACACCACGATGTCTGTGGCCTTGCGGCGCTTGAGCTCCTCCACCACGGCGGGGAAAAGCGTCATGTGCGCGCCCGAGTGGATCGACAACCCGATCACCTGGGCGTCTTCCTGCAGGGCCGCGTCAACGACCATCTCAGGGGTCTGCCGCAGCCCGGTATAGATGACCTCGTAGCCGGCATCGCGAAGCGCGCGCGCCACGACCTTGACACCGCGGTCGTGGCCGTCTAGGCCGACCTTGGCCACGATGATCCGCACGGGACGCACGGCGGTGGGACTCAAACGACCGCCTGTTCGGTATAGATGCCGAACACCTCGATCAGCGTGTTCATGATCTCGCCTTCGGTGGCGTAAGCCCGAACCGACTCGAGGATGTAGGGCATGAGGTTGTCCGTGCCCGCCGCGGCCTTGCGCAAGCTCGTGAGCGCCTTCGAGCACCTCGCCTGGTCACGTTTCCTTCGCACCTCGCGAACGCGTGCGACCTGCTCGCTCTCGAGCTTCGGGTCGATGCGCAGAATCTCGATCGGGACCTCTTCATCGACGGTGAAGTCGTTGACGCCGATCATGATCCGCCGCTTCTCTTCGAGCTCCCGCTGGTACTGGAAAGCGGCGTCGGCGATCTCCTTCTGGAAGAAGCTCGCCTCGATCGCGGGAATGACCCCGCCGAGGTCTTCGATTCTCTTGAAGTACTTCTCCGCCTGTCTCTCCATCTCATCGGTCAGCGCCTCGATGAAATAGCTGCCCCCGAGCGGGTCGACCGTGTTGGCCACTCCACTCTCGTACGCGAGCAGCTGCTGCGTCCGAAGCGCGATCCGCGCGGATTTGTCTGTGGGCAGCGCGAGCACCTCGTCCATCGCGTTGGTGTGCAGGGACTGCGTCCCGCCCAGGACCGCCGCGAGCGCCTCGATCGCGGTGCGCGCGATGTTCAGCTCCGGCTGCTGCGCCGTCAGCGAAACACCGGCGGTTTGCGTGTGGAATCTCAGCTTCCACGATCGCTCCGACTGCGCCCCGTAGCGCTCTCGCATCCATCGTGCCCAGATGCGCCGCGCCGCGCGGAACTTCGCGATCTCCTCGAAGAAATCGATGTGGGCGTCGAAGAAAAATGAAAGTCGCGGAGCGAAGTCGTCGATGCGCATGCCCCTCTCAAGGCAGGCGTCGACGTATGCCATGCCGTCCGCGAGCGTGAACGCGAGCTCCTGGACGGCGGTGGAGCCAGCCTCCCGGATGTGATAGCCCGAGATGGAAATCGTGTTCCACTGCGGGACCTCTTTGGCGCAGTACTCGATGGAGTCGACGACCAGGCGCATCGAAGGGGCCGGCGGAAAGATGAACTCTTTCTGCGCGATGAACTCTTTCAGGATGTCGTTCTGCAAAGTGCCGCCGAGCCGCGATGCCGGCACGCCCTGTTCCTCGGCGACCGCGATGTACATGCAGAGCAAAATCGCCGCAGGCGAGTTGATGGTCATCGACGTGGTGATGTCGGCCAGCGGGATGCCGGCGAACAGCGTCTCCATGTCGGCCAGCGAGTCGATCGCGACCCCGCAGTGGCCGATCTCTCCGCGGCTCGTCGGTGCATCCGAATCCTGTCCCATGAGCGTGGGCATGTCAAAGGCGACCGATAGCCCGGTCTGGCCGTTCGCCAGCAGGTACTTGTAGCGGCGGTTGGTCTCCTCCGCGGTGGCAAAGCCGGAGAACTGACGCATGGTCCAGAGCCGGCCGCGGTACCCGCTCGGATGGATCCCCCGCGTGTAGGGAAACTGGCCGGGCACCTCTTCCGGCCGGCGGGGAAGGTCGTCGGTCGTGTACAGCGGCTGGAGCGGGATCCCCGAGATCGTCGAGGTCTCGATGCCGTCGTCCCGCACGGGACTGCTTTCGAAATCCTCCTTCCAGGCCTGTTTGGGGTCGCGAGCTCGGACTTTCATTGACCTCCCCATCTTATGGGGAGGTGGCGCAAAGCGCCGGAGGGGAGCTGGCTTAGATTTGCCGCCCGCGATCCAATATCTCCTCGGCCGTGTTGTAAGGCGTCCCTTCGTCGAGCAGGCGCTCGGCGAGCGCTGGTTCCTCGTCCAGGGCGCGCCGAACCCGGTTGCGGGCGATCTCGGCCGCCACTTCGCCGGTCTCGTCCTTGAGCCTCTGCTCGGCGAGCTCGCGGGCCCGTCCGCTCGATTCCAGGTGGTCTCGGTGAGCAAGCACGGCTGCCCAGAGCTCTTCGATCCCCTCCTGCTTGGCGGCGATCGTGGCGAGGATGGGCGGCTTCCAGATCTGGCCTCTCGGCGCAAGGCTGAGCATGGAGCGCAGCTCGGTCATGACGCGAACGTGACCGTCCAGGTCCGCCTTGTTGACCACGAAGATGTCGGCGATCTCGAGGATCCCCGCCTTGATCATCTGCACGCCGTCCCCGAGGTTCGGGGTCAGCACGACGACCGTGGTGCCGGCCACCGCGGCGACCTCTAGCTCGGACTGGCCGACTCCGACCGTCTCGAGGATGACCTCGTCGAAACCGAAGGCTCCCAGCAGCCGGATCGCCTCCCGCGTCGCAAGCGACAGGCCGCCCAGGTGGCCCCGGGCCCCCATGCTGCGGATGAACACCTTCGGGTCCAACGCGTGGCGCTGCATCCGGATCCGGTCGCCGAGGATCGCGCCGCCGGTGAACGGCGAGTTGGGGTCGGTCGCGAGCACGGCGACCGAGCTGCTCTTTTTCCGCAGCAGGGCGACCACGCCATCGACCAGGGTCGACTTACCTGTGCCGGGAGCGCCGGTGAAGCCGACCACGCCGGGAGCGCGACGCTGTGCCCGAAGGGACTCTTCCAGCACGCGCACCGAGGGATCGCGCCGCTCGACCATGCTGATTGCCCTCGCCAGGGCGCGGACGTCGCCGGACCGGAACCGGCTCTCCAGGTCGGAGTCGTTCAGCTCACTACTCGCCCAAGAAGCGTAGGGCGAAGTCGTGTCCCAGCACCACCACCAGTCCATACGTCTGTTGGCCTGATGCGGGGGCGGGGTTGGTGGGAGTCGCGGCCACGACAGTGCCGCCGAAGAAATTCTGGAGGTACTTTGTCGTGAGCGGGAACTGGCCGCCAGAGTAGTCGAGGATCAGGGTCTGGGCCGATGCGGGGTGGCCGACAGGGTCAGCCAGCTGAAGGCCGGTCGGGTCGAACATCGTGGTGACGAGCGAGTCGAGACCGCCGAAATTGGTCGAGCCGTTGACAAACTGCACAGGTGCCTTCTCCGCCAGGGTCTTGGGGTCGATCAGGACCGAGGCGAGGTACTTGTGGATCATGTTGAAGCTAGGGTCGTCGGCGCAAAGCTGTGAAACGTACGGACCAAGACCGCAGTTCCCGAAGTCGAGCAGGTTCCCCGGCGCAGCGTCGGAGTTCGCAGTCAGGGCGACCCGGATGATCGACGCGTCGG
This sequence comes from Candidatus Dormiibacterota bacterium, assembly GCA_003151935.1. Lineage (GTDB taxonomy): Bacteria > Chloroflexota > Dormibacteria > Dormibacterales > Dormibacteraceae > Palsa-870. The sequence continues at coordinate 22,823 of PLYZ01000023.1, forward strand.
GCAGGTTCTTGCCCCAGTCGTAGATCGCTTTCATGTCGGACAGCGACATGTCGGTGTTGATGTTCTTCTGCAGTGCATCGAGGAGCTGGGGAGCTTTGGCGAAGCCGTTGACGGTGGTCGCCTTCTTCTTGATCGCCTGCATGATGTCCTGCTGCCGTTGGGCGCGGCCGAAGTCGGACGCCTGCTGAGGTTGTATCGCATGACGCGAGCGGGCGATCTCCAGCGCCTGCTCGCCGTTGAGGTGCTGGCAGCCGGCCTTGAAGTGGATCGGCATATACCCGTTGCTGTAGTTGGGGTACGAATTGTCGTCGAGGGCGCTGCTCAGGCAGACGTCGACTCCGCCCAGAGCGTTGACCATGTCGCGAAACGCGACGAAGTCGACCGCGATGTACTTGTCGAACGTGATCCCGGTCACCTTGCCGACCTCGTGCTCCGCGGCATACCCACCGCCGGTGCGGCCCGTGTACTGCGAAGCGACGCAGCAGATGATGTTCGTGTACGGAACCTCATACGCGGCGTTGATCTTCTGCGTCCAGATCCTGCTTGACGGGTTCTGAAGATTCATTGGGACGGTGAGGTCCCGCGGGATCGACGCGAGCATCACGCGATTGGACGTCGGGTCGATCGTGACGGCCATGATCGAGTCCGTCAGATATGGCGCATCGTTCTCGTAGCCGCCCATCCCGAGCAGCAGGATGTTGACCTGCTGGCCGTGCTTGAGCTTGTAGGCGATGGTCCCCTGCGCAGGCTCAACAGCCTGCACGACCTCGCCGATGGGATTGATGTGATGGCCCGTGGTGGCCGTGATGAAATCGTCGAATCGCTTGTAGGTCAGGGTGGCGGCAACGATCACCACCAGCAGCAGGGCGGCAACGAGCGCCGCGGGGACCGACCTGGTCAGGCGGTAGGAGACGGAGTAGCGAGATCGCCTGGCCCTAGGCCTGGCCCTGAGCATGCGCACGGGGATTTTAGCGTCCAGGCCTGAGAAAACGGTGTGCGGGCCTAAGTGGTTACGTCATGGCGTCGGCGTGCTGTTCGTCGCTGAGGTGATCACTCCGGAAAGAATCAGGAAGAACCAGCCGACGCTAGCGACGAAGCCGACGATCCCCAGCACCAGGCCGACCACCGCCAGGGTTCCTCCACCCAGCGCCCCTCCACTCGACGCGATCCGCTGGCGTGAGATGAACCCCATGATCGCCGCGGTCGGGCCCAGCACGATGCCGAGGCACGCCACGGTGCACACCAGGGAAGCAATGCCGATCACCAGCGAGGCGACCGCGAGCCCGTCATTTCGGGGCGCGGCATAACCGGCCGACATGGGCGCGTATCCGCCAGGGGGCGGCGGTACATAGGAACCGCCCATCGGCGGCGGTGGAGGCATTCCACCTCCCCCCATCGGTGGCGGCGGCGGTGGAGGCATTCCGCCCCCGCCTGTCGGTGGTGGCGGAGGAGGTGGTGGCGGAGGATACCCTCCAGCCGGCGGCGGTGGGGGCAAGTCCGACATCTGACGACCTCCTTATGCCGCTATAGCGGCAGGCGACCCGATCTCGAAACTGCGGACGACCCATGCCTGCATCGCGAGCGCATACGCCGTCGTGAAAAGGACTCCGATACCGCAGGCGACCAGGCCCAGCGACCCGATGAAGCCCGCGGCGATCAGCATAAGGCCGGCGATCAGGGTGCTGGCGATATTGGCGCGCGCATGTCGCACCACTGCGCCCACGTGCAGGCCTCCGGCGATTCCACCTCGGTCGGTGGCGAGCACGATCGAAGGCATGGCGAAGTTGAGAGCGAGGCTGCCGAGAGTGGCGATGCTGAAGGCCAGCAGGCTGAGCACTATGGCCACGGAGATCAAGACTGGATTGGCGGCGGCATGCGACTGGTTGGAGGCGACCATGAGCACGGGGACATAGATCAAGGCCGCGACCAGCGCGACCGCGAGCTCGTAAGCCAGGTTCACCACGAAGAGACGGAAGCCGCGAGGGATGTAGCCGAGGTTCGCCGGCGCAAGCCTCTCGTCACCGGCCCGCAGGCGGTCGAGCGACGCAAGCATCCAGCCGAGGCCGTTGATGGCGCCCACGATCGGAATCAGCAAGGTGAGGGCGATGATCAGGAGCTTGGTCAGCCACGCGGGATCCCTGGCCGGCCACACGAAGGCATCGGTGATGCGGTCCACGCGCCTCGGGTCAGCCGCCGGCTGTGGGTTGCGCCGTCGCGACCAGTACCACCACGATCCAGATGAGGCTCACCACAGATCCGATCGCCATCGCCACGATCCGAACACCCATCCGGTGACGGCGACGCCGCGGCCCCCAAGCGCGCCCTGCGAGCTGTCGATCCGGCGCACGGCCGACTTGCCGAGAAAGTAGGCGAGCGTCCCGAGCACCGTGCCCGGTATCCCCATGGGCAGTCCGAGGACGATCCCGGCGATGGCTGCAATCAGTGACGCGATCCCGCGTCCATCGGTCGATCCCGGTGCTTTGACGCGCGGAAGCGGATAGCTCGGGGGCAGGTACCAGGGCGCAACGCCCTCCGCGACCGGTGGCGCGATTTCCGAGTGCCCCTTTTCGATTTCAGAGGAGACCCGCACGTTCATCTCAAGAGCGACCTGGCGATCACGACGCGCTGGATCTGGTTGGTGCCCTCGTAGATCTGCGTGATCTTTGCGTCTCGCATCATGCGTTCGACCGGGTAATCCGAGATATACCCGTAGCCGCCCAACAGCTGAACGCAGTCTGTCGTCACCCTCATCGCCATGTCCGAAGCAAACAGCTTCGCCATCGCGGCGATCTTCGTCAGGTCGGGAGCCTTGCTGTCCACCTTGGTCGCCGCGCGGTACACGAGGTGGCGCGCGGCCTCGATCTGCGTCGCGATGTCGGCCAGCATGAACTGGATGCCCTGGAAGCTCGAGATCGGCTGGCCGAACTGCTGGCGCTCTTTGACGTAGTCGAGGGCGTAATCGAAGGCGCCTTCGGCGATGCCGAGAGCCTGCGCCCCGATCCCCGGTCGCGACCGGTCGAGGACGGCCAGCGCGATCTTGAAGCCGGCGCCCTCATCGCCGAGCCGGTTCGACGCTGGAACCTTCACGTCCTCGAAGACGAGTTGCGCCGTGGGCGAACCGCGGATGCCGAGCTTGTGCTCGAGCTTCGATGCCTGCCAAGGGCTGGTCTCGCGCTCGAGCACGAATGCCGAGATACCGCGATGATCCGCGTCTGGATCGGTCTGCGCGAAGACCACGAGCGTCCCCGCCACGCTGCCGGCGGTGATGAACTGCTTGGACCCGTTAAGCACGTACTCGTCGCCGTACCGCTTCGCGCTGGTTTTCATCGCGGCCGCATCGGAGCCCGAGCCGGTCTCCGAAAGCGCGTATGCCGCCACCTTTTCCCCGGCCGCCAGCGGCGCGCAGAGGCGCTTTTTCTGCTCCTCTGTGCCGGCGACCAGGATCGGGTATGAGCCGAGCGCCTGGACCGCGAGGATCAGTGACGAGCTCGCGCAAGCCTTCGCGATCTCTTCGATGCCCATGCAGATCGTGACGCTCGAGCCGGAGATTCCACCGTACTGCTCGGGAAACGGGATACCGAGGATTCCGTTGTCGGCGAAGAGCTTTTCGATGTCCTTCGGATATTCGCTCGTCGCATCGATCTCAGCCGCTCGCGGTGCGACGCGGTCCTGGACGAGCTTCCGGATCGTGTCGCGGATCGCGACCTGCTCCTCAGAGAAGTCGAAATCCATCGAGGTGAGCTTAGCGGAGGACTTCGCGAGCGATGACGATCCGCTGAACTTGATTCGATCCCTCGTAGATCTGCAGGGCCTTCGCGTCGCGAACGTGCCTCTCGAACGGGCTGCCGGACACGGTTCCCTCGTTACCGGCGAGCTGCACGGCGTCAAGGGCGAGCTGCATCGCCGTATCAGTGCAGTGGAGCTTGGCCATCGACGCCTGGCGGGTGAACGGACGGCCGAGGCTGCACAGCCAGGCGGCGTGATACGCGAGCAACCGCGCCGACTCGAGGCGGGTTGCCATGTCCGCGAGAAGAAAGTCGTCACCCTGTTCCCTCGAGCTCTCGGCCAGCAGCGCCCGAGACTCATCGACCGCCGCCTGGGCGATGCCCAGAGCCTGACCGGAGATCCCGATGCGGCCGGAGTCGAGGGCGCGCATCGCGACTGTGAAGCCCTGCCCTTCGTCGCCGAGGCGATTCTCCACCGGCACCTCGACGTCTTCGAGGACGATCTCGGCAGTGGGCGATCCGTGCAGCCCCATCTTCTTGAAGACCTGGCCGATCCGCAGACCGGGCGCGTCGGACGGAACGAGAAACGCGGTCACTCCGGCGGCCCTCTCCTCAGGTCCCGAGCGCGCAAATACGACATACAGGCCTGCACGGCCGGCGTTGGTGATGAACGTCTTGGTGCCGTTGAGGACATAGCCACCACCGGAGCGCCGCGCGCTCGAAGTGAGGGATGCGGCGTCGGAGCCCGAGGCGGGCTCGGTCAGCGCAAACGCGCCCAGCAGCTCCCCCGAAGCGAGTCTCGGCAGCCACTTCCGTTTCTGCTCTTCGGTGCCGAACAGCAGGATCGGCTCGCTGCCGACGCTGGTGTGCACGTCCACGATCACCGAGGTCGAGGCACACGCCTGCGCGAGCTCTTCGATGCAGATCGCAAAGGCGAGCGCGTCGAGCCCGGCCCCGCCGTACTCACGCGGGATCAGGACGCCGAGCAGGCTCGCCTCCGCGGCCGCCTTCACAGCCTCCTCCGGGAACCGATGGTCGCGGTCGACCGCTTCCGCATGGGGGAGAACGGCGCCCTGGGCAAGTTCGCGCACCGCTGCGCGAAAGGAAGCGTGCGCAGGGGCGATTTCGAGATCCAAGGTGACTGTTAACTAGAATAGTGGGCTGGTCATGGAAGCTGGTCCGCGGTATCTCGAGGGCACCACTGTCGGCAGTGGGCGCGACATCATCGGTGTGCGCCGTGACCGGATCGCCGACATCATCAGCACCGGCCGCGAGATCATCTCGCGGGCGAAGTCGGACAAGCTCTTGCCGGACACGATCACCGGCGCCACGGCGGCGCTCCTGGTGACCATCGCCGGCTACGGCGAGCCGCTGTCGGAAGGACAGTGGCGGGAGCTGGCGGGAGTCGTCGGCGGCATCATGCGGGACAGCACCTATGCGGACCTCGCCCGGCTCCGCTCGCTCATCGCGCAGGAGCAGTTCCTGAACGTGGCGCGGAACCAGGGCTACAGCCGCTTCATCCGCCGCCTGGACGACGGGCGTTGGGTTTGCGAGCTCGCCCCAAAGCTTGAAGACCTCCCCGACGAATAAAAACCGGCTGGGCGCCGCGCTGCGCTCGCGGCCGGTTCGCATCCTCTTCGGGATCTTCTTTGCGCTGGCGGTCGTCAGCCCCGCGGGAGTCGTCTTCGCGGTGGTCTGGACGGCGCCGCCGGTGACCAGCGTCGCGAGCTCGGCCCTTACCACGGCCGAGGACCAGCCGGCTCGCATGCTGCCGGCGCCAGATGTGCAGCCCGTGAGCCTGCCGCCACCAGACTTCAACGTGTACGCCAACACGCTGTCCGGGGTCGTCGCGTGCCCGCTGTGCGATCTTCCGCCCCGCGTTTACGTTCCCAACAGCAACGCGGGGACCGTTGACGTCATCGACCCTCTGACGTTCAAGGTGATCGACCATTACGCGGTCGGCGCCATCCCTCATCACATCGCGCCGGCATGGGACATGAGCGCCCTTTATGTCGACGACGAAGGATCGAGCAAGCTCACGGTGATCGACATACACACCGGAAGGCCGACAGGCCAGACGATCCCGATGCCATATCCGTACAACCTCTACTTCACGCCCGACGGCACGAAGGCGATCGACGTCGTGGAGCGGCTTCAGCGGATCGAGTTTCGAGATCCCAACAACGGATGGCGCCTGCTCAAGTCGGTAGGCATTCCCTGGCCGGGCGCCGACCATCTCGACTTCAGCGCTGATGGCAGCTATTTGATGATCTCTGCGGAGTATTCCGGTGTCGTCGCAAGGGTGGATGTGGTCAACATGAAGCTCGACGGCTACGTCCGGGTCGGCGGCCTGCCGATCGACGTCAAGCTCTCCCCCGACGGTCGCTATTTCTTCGTCACCAACCAGGGACGGATGGGCGTGTCGGTGATCGACCCGGTGGCGATGAAGGAGATCCAGTTCATCCCCACCGGGCGCGGCGCGCACGGCCTTCAGGTCTCTCGCGACACGAAGTCGCTCTACGTTTCCAACCGCCTCGAGGGCTCGATCTCCGTCATCGATTTCGCCACGCGCACCGTGACGGCGAAGTGGCGCATACCTGGGGGTGGATCTCCCGACATGCTCCAGCTCAACCCCGAAGGCACGCAGCTGTGGGCGTCCGGTCGCTATAACGCAACCGTGTACGTGATGTCGACCGTCACGGGGCAGCTCCTCGCCAAGATCCCCGTCGGATCGCAGGACCACGGGCTCACGTACTTCCCCAACGTGGGGCTGCACAGCCTCGGCCACAACGGCGTCTATCGCTAAAGATATGAGCGGAACCCTCGGCGGTTTCCGCTGCGCGCAGGGCGGCGAGCAGGATGGGATTTACTGATTGCATCGGCGCGTTGGCTTCGCCAAGGCGCCTGCTCACCTTCCCCGGGATCGGACTGTCGAATTACTCACTCCTAACGATGTGAGCGACACGAATGCCCGCTGGGGACGGCCGGAGTAAATCCGGCCTACTTGCCGCGCGGCTTGGGGACTCAGCAACCCAGGATGCGGGCGATCAGCATCCGCTGCACCTCCGAGGTCCCTTCGCCGATCTCGTTGATCTTCACGTCCCGCCAGTAGCGGGCGACGGGGTAGTCCTCCATAAAGCCGTAGCCGCCGTGGATCTGCACGGCCTGGTCGGCCGCGCGCTTCGAAACCTCGGAGGCGTAGAGCTTGCACATGGCGGCGAGCATCCGCGCCTCGTCCGACGTCTCGGCGCCGCCACGCATATAGGTGACCGCGGCGCGGTACACCATCGTCCGCGCGAGCTCCGTTTCCATCGCCATGTCGGCGAGCTTGAACTGCACGGCCTGGTGCTTGGAGATCGGGACGCCGAATGTCCTCCGCTCCTTCGCGTACGCGAGCGACGCATCGAGGCACGCCTGGGCTAGACCAACCGAAAGGGCCGCGATGGCGATTCGCCCGCCCATCAACGTGTGCAGGAACTGGCGGTAGCCGCCACCCTCCGCGCCGAGCAGGTTCTCCTTGGGCACGGCGCAGTCCTCGAAGCTCAGCGGATGGGTGTCCGACGAGTGCCAGCCGAGCTTGCGGTAGGAAGCGAGCACGTGATAGCCGTCAGTGCCCGTCGGGATCATGATCGCGCTGATCTCGGGACGGCCCCCGTTCGGCTTCCCCGTCACCGCAGTTACCGTCACGCCCGCCGAGATGTCCGTTCCACAGTTGGTGATGAACTGCTTGGAGCCATTGATGACCCAGCTCCCGTCGCGAATCTCAGCCCTCGTTTTCGTCGCGCCGGCATCCGATCCTGCCTCCGGCTCGGTCAGGCCGAAGGCCCATAGCTTGCGTCCCGCGAGCAGCTCCGGGAGCCAGCGCTCCTTCTGCTCCTTGGTGCCGAAATCGTAGATGGGCGCCGCTCCGAGACATACCGCGGCTTCGAGCGTGATCCCGACGCCGGTGTCGGCGCGCGAGATCTCTTCGATCGCGAGGCAGAGCGAGAGAAAATCGCCACCGGCGCCGCCGTACTCCTCCGAGAACGGAAGGCCGAACAGGCCGAGCTCCCCCATCTGCCGCACGACGTCGTAACCGAACTTGTGCTCGCGGTCGAGCTCCTCCGCCGCCGGAGCGACGACTTCGCGCGCGAAGTCCCGGCACGTGTCACGAATCGCCTGCTGCTCGCTGCTCAGCTCGAAGTCCACATCACCAATCCTTGCACGAGCTAGATCCGTTTCCCCATCTCGAACTCGAGCCGGGGCTCACCGGGGTGCACCGGCTGCACCACACCGGTGCGCGCGAACCCGCAGCGTTCGTAGAGTCGCTCCGCCACCGCGTTGCCGTCGGTCACCCACAGCAGCACCGTTGAGTAGCCCTGATCCTTCGCCCAGTCGACGACGGAATTCACGAGCCGCGCTCCGACGCCCCGGCCGCGCGCGCGTGGGGCGACCCACATCGAGATGAGAGCCGCGCTCGTCTTGTCAGAGGCGATGCCGGCGGCCGTGCCGACGATCTCACCATCGAGCTCGGCCGCGAGCTGGGCGCGGTTGGCAAGTCGCTCGCGCCAACTCGTCTCGTCGGCGGTTTGCTCGCGCTCGTAGGTCGAGCCGAACGCGAATGGCGCATCCCGGAGCGCCGCCAGCCTCACCTTGCGGAACAATTGCCAGTCTTCCGGCCCAAGCTGCCGGATCTCAATTTCCGAGGATGAAGACCTTCAGGGCCCAGCTCACGACCACCGCGCTCACCGCTCCCAGCGCCAGCAGTCGCCACTGCATTCGGGTGAGGCGAGGCGTCCACGTGCGGCCGCTGATGGCTCCCACCGCGAGCCCGGCAACGCCGGCGAAGGTGCCGGCGAAAAACAGAGGTCCCAGCGGAAACAGCCTGACGGCGTTGGAGAGATCGCCCTGCCACATGTACGCGAACGAGCGTGTCCCACCGCAGAACGGGCATGGATGCCCGGTCAGGTAGAAGAACGGACAGGGCGGAGCGGCCAGGTGCGCAGCCTGGAGAAGGAAAAAGATCCTGGTGTAGGCGAGCCAGAGCAGAAGTCCTGCGAGCAGGGCGAGGTCGCGCAGCCTGTCCGCCGGCACGGCGCGGGTGAGGCTGATCGGCACCGCGCTCATCTCAGCAGTCCGACGATCTCGTCGGTGGTTTCCGCGACGGCAACGCCGGCTTTCCGGAAAGCCTCTTCCTTGCTCTTCGCGGTGCCACGGTTGCCCGAGATGATCGCTCCGGCGTGGCCCATCCGCTTGCCTTCCGGAGCGGTCCGCCCGGAGATGAAAGCCACTGTCTTGAGCCGGCTGCCGCGCGCGAGCAGCTCGGCGGCACGCTCCTCGTCGCTTCCGCCGATCTCGCCGATCACGACCAGATGGGTCGTCGCCGGGTCCTGCTCGAACAGCTCGATGACGTCGCGGAACGTCAGCCCGAGCACGGGATCGCCACCGATGCCCACGATGGTCGATTGACCCAGGCCCGAGGCTGAGAGCGCCGATGCGACCTCGTAGGTGAGCGTGCCGCTGCGGGAGACGAGCCCGACCGGACCGGATGAGGTGATGTTTTGCGGGATGATGCCGATCTTCGCTACGCCGGGCGTGATCAAGCCCGGACAGTTGGCCCCGATGAGTCGCGCTGCCGGATAGCCGCGCAGGAAGTCCTTCACCTTGATCATTTCCTGGATCGGAATGCCCTCGGTGATGCACACGATCAGGGTGATGCCCGATGCGGCGGCCTCCATGATCGCGTCGGCGGCGAAGGGCGGCGGCACGAAGATGCCGGAGGCGTTGGCATCGGTCGCCTTCACGGCATCCGCCACGGTGTTGAAGACGGGCACGCCGATGTGCGCGGTGCCGCCCTTTCCGGGGCTGGTTCCACCAACGACCCTGGTGCCCATCGCCTGCATCTGCTCGGCGTGGAAGGTGCCTTCGCGACCGGTGATCCCCTGCACGATGACCCTGCTCGAAGCATCGAGGAGGATGCTCATTTGGCCGCGACCCTCGTCAGCTCGACGATCTTCTGAGCCGCCTCCCAGGCGTTCGCGCCCGGCTCGATGCCGTTCTCTTTGAGGATCTTGCGGCCTTCAGCCTCGCGAGTGCCGCTGAGGCGGACGACCAGCGGGAGCTGCATCTTGAGGTTGTCACGAGCGGCGACGAGGCCCTTGGCCACCTCATCTCCGCGCGTGATGCCGCCGAAGACGTTCATCAGCACGCCCCTCACACGAGGATTCATGAGGATCACGGCAAGCGCGTTCTGCACCACCTCGGCTTTCGCGCCGCCGCCGATGTCGCAGAAGTTGGCGGCATGGCCACCCGCGCGCTGGACCAGGTCGAGGGTGCTCATGCATAGGCCGGCGCCATTGCCGATGATGCCGATCTCGCCGTCAAGCGACACATAGGTGAGGCCTAGCTTCTTCGCCTCGACCTCGAATGGGTCGCCCTCCAGCACGCCGCCGTACCGCTGCTCGAGATCCTTGTGCCGCCAGGCGGCGCTCTCGTCGACCTCGAGCTTTGCGTCGCCGGCGATCACCTCGCCACTCTTGGTCACGACCAGCGGGTTGATCTCCGCCGTGACAGCGTCGAGCTCGGGGATCGCGCGGTAGAGCTTCTTGATGAGGCTCGTGAGCGGGCGCGCGAGCTCGCCGAGCCCGGCTTCGTACACGAGCTGGGTGAGCTCGAAATCGAGCGGGCCGCGCCACGGGTTCGGATAAAGCCGTGCGATCGACTCAGGCGATTCCTCGGCCACCTGCTCGATCTCCATCCCACCCTTCGCCGAGAGCATGAGGATGTTGGCGCGCGCATCGCGGTCGACCGTGAAGCCTAGGTAGATCTCGCGGTCGATCTCGAGCGCCGTTTCGCAATAGACCAGCGGCACCTTGAAGCCTTTGATGTCCATGCCGATGATCTGGGCGGCGGCCGCTCGCGCCTCGTCGGGCGTCCGCGCGAGCTTGATGCCGCCGGCCTTGCCGCGCCCGCCGACGGGCACCTGCGCCTTGACGGCGACGGGGCCAAGCTCCGCACAAGCGGCCGCCGCCTCGTCTGGAGTGCGCGCGACCTTGCCCGGCGGTATCGCTATGCCAAGCGAGGCGAGCACCTCCTTGGCCTGGTACTCGAGAAGCTTCAACTCAGCGGGACATCCAGTCTCGGCACGGACTAATTATGAGAGGGCGCCTGATCGGGCTAGTCGGGTCCCCGCAATGGTGGCCCGAACGTAACCGTCGGCGGGATGGTCACAATCCGGCCGTCACTGTCGCGAATGATCTGCCAGTTGCCCTCATGCACCATCCAGTGATGCCGGTAGCAAAGAAGGGCAAGGTTGGACGGTCGGTTCGTTCCGCCGTGGATCCAGTGCACGAGATGGTGCCCTTCGGTCCAGCTCGCGGGCCGCTCGCAACCAGTCCAAACGCAGTGCTTGTCGCGCACGTTGAGCGCCTTGCGCGCCGGTCCGGAGATCGTCCGCTTGGCCCGCCCGACATCAATAACCGTGGACTCCGAGTCGAGCAGGATGCGGGTGACCGAAGCGTCGCAAGCCAGCCGCTCGACGGTCTTTGAGGAGACAGGAACAGAGGAGAACTCCAGGTCCGCCGCCGGCGCGCCCGGCAAGCCGAGCAGAGTCTCGAGCGAGGTGGTGACCTGGAGGTGAGTCCGCTGCGATCCCTGCTGCGGGATCAGCCCGCTGTCCAGTGCATGCAGGGCGAGCTCGACCGCGGCATCCCCAAGCCGCTTCTCCCGGCTCCGGTCGTCATAAGCGCCAGACTTGCGCGCCAGCGGCTCGAAAGCCGTCCGAAGCGCAGCCCCACCCTCGGGGTCAAAGACGCCCTTGATCAGCACCGCTCCGTCATCGCAGGTGGTGATCGTGAGCTTGCGGTTCTCCACCCGCTCGGTCTGCTCAGCCTCATAGCCCTTGGGATCGGCGGCGTGCCGGTAGTGGTCGCAGATGTAATAGAACTTGCCGGCGGAGTTCTCCCGCGCCTTCTCCAGCAACGAAGCCTCGTCGAACCTGGCGCCGACGGCATTCGCCGTCCTGACCATGGTCTTCAAATGAGGAAAGCCGATCTCGCCATTGGAAACCGCCTGGACGCTTTCGGGCACCCGCTCAATGTTCTCGCCGACCGCTATCAGGTCGGCGGCGGCGGTGCTGGTCAGGTGGCAGTTGAAGCGGATCCAGTCGATCGGGCTCGCAAAGCCATGATCGTCGTATTCGTTGGTGGCCGCGAAGCGAGCGGCGAGGCGCGAAGCACGGAGGTCAAGAAGGTGCCTTTCGTGGAGCACCTGCCTGAGCTCTTCGGCAAGCTCTGAGTTGCCCTCCGAGCGCTCCTCGAATGCCAGCTGAGTGCCGGCCGAAGGCTGCACGTCTTGCGTCGCGAGCATAAAAACAGACTACCAAACAGACGTTCGCTCGTCAATAGATTTGATCGTAAAAAGCCAGAAAAATGCCAAATTCCTTGGGCAACCTTTCCCCGCCAGACCCCGCTGCCACGCCCCGCCTCCAAGTCCCTTTCCAAGCACGCCCCCACCACCCAAGCGCACCCCTAACTCCCGCCCCGACACCCCCCTCCCAGTCTCTTTCGAGAGTCCTACTGGCACCCAAGCCCGCCGCCCCGACTCCCTCTTCCCCGTCCCCCCTAGAGCGGGATGTTCCCATGCCATTTCGGGCTGCGCCGCCGCTCCTTCCGAAGCGCGATCCTCAACGCCCGGATGAGCTCCCAACGCGTCCGGCCCGGCTCGATCACGTCATCGATGTAACCCCGCTCAGCAGCATTGAAGGGATTGGCGAACCGCTCCGTGTAATCGCTGACGAGCTCCCGCCGCCGGGCCACCGGATCCGCGGCGGCCTCCAGCTCGCGGTGAAAGATGATGTTGACCGCGCCCTCCGGTCCCATCACCGCGATCTCCGCCGTCGGCCAGGCGACGTTGAAGTCCGCCCTGATGTGCTTCGAGCACATGACGCAGTAAGCGCCGCCGTATGCCTTGCGCGTGATCACGGTCAGCTTCGGCACGGTCGCCTCGCTGAACGCGTAGAGCAGCTTCGCTCCGTGACGGATGATGCCTCCGTACTCCTGCGCCGTACCCGGCAGGAAACCCGGCACGTCGACGAACGTGACGAGCGGGATGTTGAACGCGTCGCAAAAGCGAACGAACCGCGCAGCCTTCACCGAGGCGTTGATGTCGAGCGCGCCCGCCATCACCTTCGGCTGGTTTGCAACCACGCCGATCGGATGGCCGTCGAGGTGCGCGAACCCGACGACCATGTTCATCGCGTAGTAAGGCTGGACCTCGAAGAAGTCGCCGTGGTCCACGACCATCCCGATGACCTCTTTGATGTCGTAAGGCTCCTTGGGATTGTCGGGGATGATCGTCGCGAGGCCGGGCGCAGCGCGCTCTGGGTCGTCGGTGGTGCCGGCCATGGGCGGCTGCTGCTCCGAGCTCTGCGGGATGTACTTGAAGAGGCGGCGTACCTGGGCGAAGCACTCGTCTTCTGATTCGGCCAGGAAGTGGGCGACGCCCGACTTGACGTTGTGCACCTCGGCGCCTCCAAGGGAGTCGAAAGTAACCTCTTCGCCCGTCGTGACGCGAATCACCTCCGGCCCCGTGATGAACATGTAGCCCACCTCGTGGACCATGAAGGTGAAGTCGGTGATCGCCGGCGAGTAGACGGCGCCACCGGTGCACGGGCCCAGGATCAGGCTGAGCTGGGGGATGAGACCGCTGGCTTCGACGTTGCGCCAGAAGATCTCCGCGTAGCCCGCCAGCGAGACGACCCCTTCCTGGATTCTCGCGCCGCCCGAGTCGTTGATGCCGATGATCGGGATCCGGTTGCGCAGGGCGAGGTCCATGACCTTGATCACTTTCTCCGCGAAGACCTCTCCGAGCGAGCCGCCGAAGACCGATGCGTCGTGGCTGAACAGGACCACGTCCCTCCCATCGATCTTTGCCATGCCGGTGACCACTCCATCGCCCGGCACCCTCTTGCTCTCGAGGTCGAAGCCGGTGGCGCGGTGCTTGGCGAAGATGTCAATCTCCTCAAACGAATTGCGGTCGACCAGGCGATTGATCCGCTCGCGCGCGGTGAGCTTGCCCTTCGCGTGCTGCCGGTTGAAGGCCTCTGCGTCTCCGTGCCGCGCCTCGTACTTGCGCTGGCGCAGCTCGTTGAGCGGATCGACCTTTCGCCGCTTGGGTGTTGGTGATCCCATCAGGCCGCCTCCCCCGGCCGATACTCGCCGAACACGCCGCGCAGGACCGAGCAGCACTCGCCGATCGTCACGTAGTCGGCCAGGGCGGCCTTCAGCGGGATCATCAGGTTTGCGGTTCCGCGCGCCGCGCGCTCGAGCTCGGCGAGGTGACGTTCGACGAGCGCCTTAGGCCGGCGCGCGCGCAGCTGCTCGAGGGCGCGCGTCTGTTCTGCCTGCTGGCGCGGGCTGATCTTCATGATCTCGACGGCTTCGGCGCCTGTTTCCGAATATCGGTTGACCCCCACCACGACACGCTCGCCGGACTCGACTCGCCGCTGCAGCCGGTATGCGCTGTCTGCGATTCGGCGCTGCGTCCAGCCGCTCTCGATGCATGCCACAGCACCTCCCAGCTCGTCCACCTCGGCCATGATCGACTGCGCCTCCTCCTCCACGCGGTCCGTGAGGTTCTCGACGTAGTAGGAACCGCCGAGCGGGTCGGCGACCAGTGGCACGGCCGTCTCGTAGCCGATCACCTGCTGCGTGCGCAGGGCAAGCTCGGCCGCCCTCTCCGAAGGCAGCCCCAGCGCCTCGTCATACCCGTTGGTGTGCAGCGACTGCGTGCCACCCAGCACCGCGCTCATCGCCTCGAGCGTGGTCCGCACCACGTTGTTCAGCGGCTGCTGGGCAGTGAGCGTGACGCCACCGGTCTGGGTGTGGAACCGAAGAGCCAGAGACCTCTGGTCGGCGGCGTGAAAGCGGTCGCGCATGACGCGCGCCCACATCCGCCTGGCCGCGCGGAATTTCGCCACCTCCTCGAAGAAGTCCATGTGCGCGGCGAAGAAAAAGGAGAGATGCGGGCCGAAGTCGTCCACCGAGAGCCCGGCCGCCTGTGCCGCCTCGACGTACGCGATCGCATGGCTGAGCGTGAACGCGATCTCCTCGGCCGCGGTCGAGCCGGCCTCCCTGATGTGGTAGCCGGAGATCGAGATCGTGTTCCAACCTGGCAGCGAGCGACCGCAGTAAGCGAAGAGGTCCGTGACGAGGCGCATCGAAGGCTTCGGCGGAAAGATGTACGTCCCCCGGGCCGCGTACTCCTTGAGGATGTCGTTCTGCGTTGTGCCCGTGATCTTCTCGGGAGGGCAGCCTTGTTTCTCCGCCACCAGCTGATAGAGCAGCAGCAGCATTGCAGCGGTGGCGTTGATGGTCATCGACGTCGAAACCCGCTCGAGTGGAATGTCCTTGAACAGGATCTCCATGTCCTCTAGCGAGTCGATGGCAACGCCCACCTTCCCGACCTCGCCGTTGGCCATCGGGTCGTCCGAGTCATAGCCGATCTGGGTGGGGAGATCGAATGCGACCGAGAGTCCGGTCTGGCCCTGCTTCAGCAGAAACCGGTACCGCTCGTTCGACTCCGCAGCCGAGCCGAACCCGGCGTACTGGCGCATGGTCCACAGGCGGCCCCGGTACATGTCCTTGTGAATGCCGCGCGTAAACGGGAAATCGCCCGGCGGCGGCTCCTCGGCGCGTCTGTCCTCGACCGAGTACACCGGCTTGAGCGGCAGGCCACTGTCGTTCTGGACATCGGTCATGTTTCGACGAACTCCGTCAGCACGCCGCCCATGCTCTTGGGGTGCACGAACGCGATGCGCCTGCCATGAAGGCCGATGCGGGGTTCGGCGTCGATCAGCTCGAGACCGGCCTCACGAGCTGCAGCGAGCGCGACCTCGATGTCGGTCACGCCGTACGCGACGTGGTGCAGACCGGGGCCCCGCTTCGCCACGAACTTCCCGATCGGCGAATCCTCGCGCATCGCCGACATGAGCTCGATCTCACCATCGCCGACGCGCAGAAGCGCGGCCTCGAGCCCTTCGGTCTCGCTGGCGGCGCGGTGGACGAGCTCGGCTCCCAGCGCGTTGCGGTAGAGCCGGATCGATTCGTCGAGGTCGGCCACCGCGACGCCGATGTGATGGATGCGATCCGGCGCGCTCAATACGAGTACCAGCCCTCACCACTCTTGCGGCCGAGCTTCCCGGCTTTGACCTTCGCCTCCAGCTTCGGCGACGGCCGGAATCGCTCCTCTCCTGTGCTCTGATACATGTGCAGCCTCGCCTTGTATGTCACGTCCAGGCCCGTGAAGTCGCCCAGGCGGAAGGGACCCATCGGCCAGTTGAGGCCTTTCTCGACGGCCACATCGATGTCTTCGAACCCGGCCACGCCGGCGTCGAGAAGCCTGTAGGCCTCCTGGGTTGCGGCGTGCAGGATGCGGTTGACGATGAAGCCGTCGATCTCCTTGTTGATGAGCACCGGCGTGCGACCGATCTCGCGCGCCAACGACATCGCGCGATCCACGGTCTCATCCGAGGTCTGAGGCCCGCGCACCACCTCGACCAGGTCCATCACCAGCACCGGATAGAAGAAGTGCATGTTCACGCAGCGCCCAGGCCTGGTGGTCTCGCCGGCGATCTTGCTGATTCCCATCGTCGACGAGTTGCTCGCGAGGACCGCGTCCGCCGGCGCGGCCCGGTCCAGCTCGGCGAAGACGGAGCGCTTCAGCTGCAGGTCTTCGAAGACCGCTTCGATTACGAAGTCAGCGCTTGATGCCGCTTCGGACAGGTCTGTGGTCTCGCGCACCCGGGACAGGGCCTCTTCGGCTTCGACCTTCCCGAGCTTGCCCTTCTCGACGCGCCGCATGAGATGACCGCGGTTAGAGTCGCGGGCCCTCTGAAGCTGCTCGGCGCTGGTGTCACTGAGCCAGGTCTCGACTCCACAGAGCGCGGCCTGCTGCGCGATCTGGGCCCCCATGCTGCCGGCGCCAATCACTACCAGGCGCATCAGTGCACCGAGAAGATCCGCGTCACGCGGTTGAGCGTCGCGATGTTGGGCAGCAGCCCGTCGATCTTCAGCCTGCCAAGGACCAGCTTCGACGCGACTCCTCGTCCCACCTCGTCGTAGTAAACCGGAAGGCCGAGGATTCCGATCTTCAGGTTGCTCAGGCTCATCACGGTCTCGGCCTCCGCGCGGATCGTGATCGTGCGCCGGGGCTCGAGCCCGTTGTAAACGGTCAGCCGCCCGGCATCGAACACCAGGGTCACGCCCTCGTCGATGTCGGTGACCCAGATGCCGACGCGCGCGATCAGCGCGTCAAAGTCCTTCCTCTTGTCAGGATGGGCTCGGACGTTGGCCTCGATCAGGCCTCCGAGCATCTCTGCAAACGCGCTGGGCTCCTTGCTGGCGTATGCGACCAGGTGGCGTTCTTCCACGCCCCGCTCCCTAGCCCTCTCCCCTGAGGGGAGAAGGGACTCGTTTTTCGCTGCTTCCGCTGTTAACTTTCGTCTGGCCATTCGGTCTGAAACCGGGTCGTGCACATGGTCAGCTCCTGGGACGCCTTCGTGTAGCGAACGATGGTCGGCAGGTCGCCTTTCAGCTTGAGCTTCCCCTGGAGCATGCCCTTGGTCGCATCGAGCTCCAGCTTGGCGACCTGCTTCCAGCGCGAGTAGGGGGCGGTGATCACGAAGTCGCACTTCTGGGCGTCGGCGGCCGCACCGACTTTGATATCACGCGCCTCGCCGTCGAACAGGTCCATCACGAGGCCGCGCGCCTCCGGGAAATGCTTGTCCGGCTCAGCCTCGACGACCAACCCGACCGTCCACTTCCACCCTTTGGCCGCCGCCTTGTAGACGCTGGACTTATTGACCTCGTCTTTTAACTGGTCCGCCCACTCCGCTGAGAAAGCCTTGATCGCCATGCGTTCCTCCTGGTTTCCCGACAACAGCCGCCGGCGACAAAGCTACACCACGTGGATGGTGTCGCCGGAGGCCACCCGGCCCGGCCGCGTCACGCGGCAGTAAACGCCCATGCATGTGTCTTGAGTGTCGGTGAGGAAGCGCAACAGCGCCGGCGTCGTGACCGTCGTGTCCGGGTCGTGCGTGATGACGACGCAGCGCTCGCAGCGGCTGACCACCTCCAGCTCCGCGGTGCCCGCCTTGACGCGCCGGCCCAACCAGGCGATCTCTTCCTGCGGTGCAAGGCCGTCGACGTACAGGTTGGCCCGGAACCGCCGGTGATCGACGTGCATGCGGGCCTCGGCTCCGAAGGCCGCGACGGAAGCAAGGTTGATCAGCAGCACCGGCGAGTCGTCGAAGTTGCCCCCCTCGAGCTCGCGCAAGGCCAGCGGACGGGATGCACCGGCGGCAAGTCGGGACACCATGCCGCCGTCAAGGTCACGGACCTCACCCCCCGAAGTTACGACCTCGACGTGGCCATTGGCGAGGCGGGCTCGGTAGGTCATGAGCCGCCGGTCCTGGCGGATGGTGAACAGCTTGCCGGCGCGGTTGGGCGCGCCGTCGACAAAGGCCCAGCGTCGATCGCCTTCGAGGCCCGTTTCGGCGACCGCGCACGCATCCACGCGTTCGCCGGCCATCGACTTCACCGGGTAGCGCCAGACCTCGACCACGGATGCCATCGGTCCCGAAGCCTACGGCACGGCAGCGTTTCCCCTTTACGATGTCGGCGTGGCTTCCGGCGGCGGCGACTCGAATGGCTGAGAAGCCCTTCTTCGAGCCGCTCTCTGCACGCGACGCGTGGTTTGGGCGCAGGGGGATCAGGATCCCCCTACGGAACCCTCTGCTCCTGCGACGACTGGCAGGCCTGTTGGACA
>PLYZ01000070.1 GCA_003151935.1 Candidatus Dormiibacterota bacterium
GTGATCTCGACACGAAGTTGCCACCGTCGCTCACTCGCCCAACGCATTGGCCGCCTTCGGTCACGCCCCTGGCACGCCGCCGGCCACCACCTCGACCTCGGGCTTGACCCGGTTCGAGGCACGTACACATGCGCGCCGCGCCCCAGTTGGCGTCCAGCTTCGCGGCGTCCTGCCGGTGCTGTCCCCTAACCGCCCGGGTCACGCAGGCTGTCCAGAGAGGTTGGATCGAGGCCACTCACCTCGACGACCTTCTCACGTGACCGTTTGCCCGCGACCAGGCTGACGGCCGACCGCCGCACGCCGAGCGCGTCCGCCACCGCCTGGATGAGCGCGCGATTGGCCGCGCCCTCGACGGCGCGCGCCGTAACCCGCACGTGCAGGACCGCGCCATCCCAGTCCGCCCCCGTGCGGGATGCGCCAGGGTGAGCCCGAACTACCAATCGCACGAGTGAGCTGTAACAGATCGAGGAAGATGACCCTCGAGGCCTGGCGGCTCGAGCGGGCTGAGACTACCGGATCGACCACCGGCCGCCGCATCACCCAGCCGCTCGGCGCGGAGGTGAAAAGACCATGAGGCACACGGTGTGCGCGGCCGGGTCGACGCGCATGGCACGGTCGGAGCCCGCCGGCGCGACCAAGGCCCTGCCCGACGCGCAGGGCGCGATCACGCTCTTGATCTGAGTGACCAAAATTTCTAGATCGTCGCGGCGGGCAAGGTGATTAGGCCTGAAAGAGCAGGGCCATTCGACCCTCGGACCGCGATGACGCACCGATTAGATTGAGATCAGCGAGGAACCAGGGCCGCAAGGTGACACCCGATTGGGATGAAATGGCTTCTGCCGACCCGGGCTCCTCGCTTCCGTCCACAGCCGGACCCGAAACAGCTCGACTCTTCCAGATCGGCCTCGACCTTCTAACGGCTAACGCCATCGCGGGCGTGATGACGGTGACCTGGTTCACGGAAGACCTCGGTGGGGCGCCCACCACGCCGGCAGGGATTGGTCACGTGGTATTCGCGAGCGCGTCATCGATCGCAGTAGTCGTCGGGTCGTTCGTCTATGGCTCCGCATTTCGGCGCATGGGCCGCCCATGGCGAGTCATCAGCATCGCGGCGAACAGCGACCTGGCGGGGCTTGCCGAGCGAGCGGCCATCCGTTCATCGTCTGGCTCCTCGGCGTGGGTGGCTTTGCACTTCTTCGGGGCAATGAATCGTCGCGACTGACGCGCCGCGTCCAGGCGTAGTCCTGGCGATGCCTGACTCTTCGATCACCTCTTGCGAGACGAGTACATCGCGTCGATCTGGGTTTGGAAGTGGTTGGCGATGATGTGGCGCTTCTTCTTCATCGTTGGAGTGAGCTCCCCCTCCGCCTCTGTGAAGTCGCGGTCCAGTAGGGTGAAGTACTTGACCGTCTCGAAGCTCGCGAGCCCCGTGTTGACCTCGTCGACCATAGCGGAGAAACGGGCGCGCAGGGTGGCGTCGTTCGCGAGGCCGCCAGGTTCACCGTGCAGGCCGTTGTCGGCCCGCAGCGCCTCCCAATCCGGGACGATGAGGGCGACGACGTAGGGGCGCTCGTCACCGACCACCAAAGACGCCTTGACATAGCGGTCGTGCTCCAGCTGCGATTCGATGGGCAGCGGCGCCACGTACTTGCCGCCGGACGTCTTGATCAAGTCCTTCTTGCGGTCGGTGATGGTGAGAAAGCCGTCGGAGTCGACGAAGCCCATGTCGCCAGTCTTGAGCCAGCCACCGCTGATCGCCTCGGCCGTGGCCTCTGGCCCGTTCTTGTAGCCGAGCATCACGCACGGCCCGCCGACCAGGATCTCTCCGTCCGGCTCGATGCGAATCTGCACGCCCGGGAGCGCCTTTCCCACTGTGCGGTAGCGGTGCTCCTCTTCGGTGTTCGAGGTTACGCCCGAGGTGGACTCGGTCAATCCCCAGCCCTGCAATATCTTCACGCCAAGCGACCAGAAGAACTCCTCGACCTTCTCGTTCAGCGGAGCGCCGCCGCTGATGAAGAAGCGCAGCCGCCCTCCGGTCAGGCGCGTGCGGAGCGATTCGAGGACCAGGTGCTCTGCGATCATGACCCGCAGCCGGAGCCATGGCCCGGGATCGCCATGGAGGCGCGCAGCTCCGATGCCGAGCGCCCACCTGAAGATGGCGCGCTTGTAAACAGGTTGTCCGTGAACCTGGTCAAAGACGGCCTCGTAGACCTTCTCGAAGACGCGCGGCACGCCCAGCATCACCGTTGGTCGCGCCACCTGGATGTCCTCGACGAGGGTGTCGAGGCCGCGTGCAAGCCAGAACGAGCAGCCGGCCATCGTCTCGACGAAAATGCCGTCGACGCGTTCCAGCACGTGGGAGTAGGGGAGATAAGAGAGGATGAGGTCGCTCGGCCCCATGTGGAACGCCTGGAGCGCGCTCCGGCCCATCTCGACGAAGTGGCGGTGCGTGAGCATCACGCCTTTCGGATCGCCCGTCGTGCCTGATGTGTAGACGACGGTCGCGACCCGATCGGGGGTGAGGCCCTCGAGCCGGGAAGCCAGCTCGCTCTCCAGCTCGGCGGCTGGCCTGTCGTCAACCCACCGGTTGACATCGGTGTCGACCATGAAGATGCGGCTCGGGTAGTCGTGACCTGAGAGCTTGGCCGCAAGTTCCTCGCTCGAGACGATGGCCAGCCGGGTCTTCGAATCCTCGGCAATATAGCCGGCTACTCGTGGGGGAAGGCTCGGGTAGATGGGTACGGTGACTCCGCCTGCGGCCAGGATGGCAAGGTCGCAGTACAGCCATTCGGCGCGGTTCTCGGACATCAATGCGACGTGGTCGCCGCGCTGCAGCCCGGCTGCGATCAGGCCACACGCGACCCGCCTCGCGCGCTCGGCCATCTCGGTCCAGCTCAGGCCGTGCCACGAACCGTCGCGGAAGAAGCGCAGGTATTCACGCTCGCCCAACCTGGCCGCCTGCTCGAAGAAGACCCCCGGGATCGTCTGGGTGGCGTAGGCGGTCGATAGCGGTGCCGGCTTGACAGCTGAAGTGGCCACAGAGCTTCTTCCTCCCTGGTTGAACACGTCTACGAGCGCTAGGCCTTGGTGGACGCCAGCGCTTCTCGTTCCGCCTCCTCGGCCACCGCCTTGGTGCGGTGCGTGGTGCCTGGTGCGTGCTGGGGCGGTGCGTAGATCGTGAACAGCTTCATCGGCTCGTCGTCGGTGTTGATCACGTTGTGCTGCACCCCGGCGGGCACGAACACGATCTCGCCTTTCTCGAATTCCTTGTCAACGCCGTCGAGCACAACCTTGCCTTCGCCATCGACCACGTACAGGACCTGGTCGACCTTGTGGACCTCAGTCCCGATCTCTTCGCCGGGCCGCAGTGACATGAGCACGAGCTGGCTCTTGGTCCCGGTGACCAGAACCTTGCGGAAGAAGGCGTTGTCTTTCGCGGCCTTCTTGATGTTGACGACGTAACCCTGTGTCATAGCAAACCTCCTGTTGGTGACCTCACCTTCGCGCAAAGGCGCGTTCGAGCAAAGTGGCAAAGGACCCCCCCAGGCCGGGCCGAGAAGCCGTTGCGATCAGCGCGTCGAGCATGGACCACGTCCTCCCGGCTGTGGTCGCCGAGGGCATCAGCCTCCTCCGAGACTCCTGGCCAGAAAGTCGAGTACGGTTCGCTCGTACTTAACGTTGGCGGTGTTGTAGGCGGCCACATGGCCGGCGCCGGGCACCACGAGGAGCTGCTTTGGCCCGGCCGCCGCCTGGAAGATGGCCATGCCCTCGGCGGGTGGAACGATGGTGTCGGCGCTGCCGACGATCGCCAGCAGAGGCTTGTCGAGCAACGCCGCTTTGGCGACCGGCTGCACGTTCCACAGCGAAGTTCCGACGTCCATCTGCCCAAACGCCAGCAGCGGAGCTGCCCAGGGCAGGTCCGGAAGATGCGTGACCTCGCTGAAGCGAGCCATGAAGACTTCGCCCACTGAGCTGAACCCGCTGTCCTCGACGACGGCGTTGACGTCGGGATTAACGGCAGCCTCCTCGACCGCGATCGAAGCGCCGAGAGAATAGCCGAACAGGGCGATCGGACCTGGGTCGAGCGCTCGTGCTTCGGCGACTGCCGCGCGCGCGTCTTCAGGCTCGCGAAACCCCATGGTCGTTCCCTCTCCATCCGACTGACCATGCCCGCGAAGGTCGAACACCAGCAGGTTGTAACCCGCCTCGTGGAGGTAGCCCGCCTTGTCGAGCGGCTCGTGACGGCTGTTGGACAGGCCGTGGATCATCACGATGCTCTCGTGTCGGGTACCTGGAATCCACCAGCCGCGCAGAGTCAGTGCGTCGCGCGTTTTGAAGCTTACGTCGCTGTAAGCCATGCCCATAGCGGCCGGTGTTGGACCTATTCCGCGCCGCGGTGGATGCAGGGAGGTCCGCTCGGCGACAAAGCTGGCCGCCAACCAGACGGCGAGGACGGCGGCCAGCAGCCGGAGGCCGAGCCGGATCCAGGACGGGCGTGGGGTGGTGGAACGGGGGCGAGGAATCGGCTGAATCATGCGGCCGCCATGTTACGGAGGTCACGCCGAACGCAAGTCGTCCGGCCCCTATGACCGTGGTCTCGACCCTGGGGCGGTTAATTCCCGGTGGCGTCGAGGCGGTCGTGATCGGAACGGGGCCGGAGACCGCCGACGAAACGATGCAAGAGTGTGCGGACCCTGGCATCAAGTACGTCTGGATGCACCGCTCGATGGGCGGAGGAAGTGTCTCGAAATCGGCCGCAACTTACGGACGCGAACGGGGAATAGCTGTCACCGACGGTGGGTGCCCGAGCATGTTCGACCCCACCGCGGATGGAGCGCATAAAGCGATGCGCTTCATTCTCACAATCAGCGGCGCTGTGCCGCGCCGTGTATGAGGCCCCAGGGAACGGCGCCTACGAGATCACCTGTTGGAGGACGCGCGAGGATTCTAGATGCCGCGCCGGGAGGCCACCGCGCCCACCGCCAGCAGGTCACTCTTCGAGAGCATCCCGATCGCAGAGCCGGCGTCGATCACCGGCAGGTGCCCGATTCCGTGCTCGACCATGCGCTGCGCGGCGATCCCTGCCTCGTCGCCGGGAACGACTGTGATCGCGTCCTCGGTCATGTATTCCTCGACCGCTGTCAGCTCCAGGCTCGCCTCTTTGGCGACGGCCGCCACCAGGTCGGCCTCGCTGAACACGCCGACGAGCGTGCCTTCGTCAAGCACAGCCAGCGCACCAACGTGATTGCGGGCCATCTTCTGAGCAGCTTCGAAGAGCGTG
The DNA here is from genome assembly GCA_003151935.1 of Candidatus Dormiibacterota bacterium. GTDB lineage: Bacteria > Chloroflexota > Dormibacteria > Dormibacterales > Dormibacteraceae > Palsa-870. The sequence goes on from PLYZ01000070.1 coordinate 5,282, forward strand.
TCCGTCACCTCGACGGTGATCAGATCAGTGCTGCACAAGCTTGCCACCTTCATCGTTGTCACCTCCGTCACTACTTCAGGGACAGTGTCCGGCAGATACGTAAGCGGGTCATGGGCCGACCGGCCCTGAAACCACAGGACGAAAGCTGGGCGGTTTTGACGGCGTGACCGGCGGGCATAACATGTTCTTGGTGATCCCCCTCGACTGGCGCCGCGCGGCCGGCTTGGCTGCCCTGGCCGCGCCGCTTTTGATGTGGTCTGAATTCCTGACAATGGGGATCTCGCGCCCTGGCTACAACCTGCTGACGCGGCCGTTTAGCGATCTCGCCACGCGCGGCACGCCGAATGCGGACCTTTTCGCCCTGGGATTCTTCTTCGTTCCCGGCTTGCTCACGATCGTGTTGGGCGTCGGCCTCTGGTTCGCCATCAGAGGCGGCCAGGCCTGGCGTGCCGGAGCGCTCCTGGTGGTGTTCACGGGGGTTTTCATGGTTGCCGTCGGGAGCTTCCCGCAGGACCCCACCTCCTTCGTGGCCGGCCTGCTGCATGGCACGATGGCGCAGACCTGCTTCGCGATCGCCAGCGTGGCACCGCTGGTCCTGGTCGCGGGATCGGCCAGCCATACCCATCTCGCTCCGCCCCGCCGGCTTTGGCTCGCGGCGGGCATCGCCGCCATCGCCATCGAGATCCTTGCCATCGCGCTTCGCCCGGTGATGTCCTATCCCGACGGTCTTTTCCAGAGGCCGTTCACGCTCGTGTTGACGATCTGGTTCATAACCACCGGCGCCTGGCTGCTGAGAGGCCGTAAGTTCGAGGGTCTTTCGGTCCCTGACTAGCCGTCCGGCAGGACGGAAACTCGATTCGAGTTGAGCTCGGAACGGATCCATTACCTCGACTGGCTGAAGGTGCTGATCGTCTACGGCATCGTCGTGTTTCACGTGGCGCTTGTCTTCTCATTCGGAACCTGGCTGGTCTCCAACCACGAGCGGAGCGTCGTCCTCAGCGCCTTCGCCGGCTTCTGCTTTCCGTGGGGCATACCCGCGATGTTCCTGATTGCGGGAGCCGACGCGTGGTTCGGGCTCCACTCTCGCTCGGTCGCAGACTTCCTTCGCAGGCGCTTTCTACGCCTGGTGGTGCCACTCGTTCCGGGCCTCTTGGTGCTGTCGCCTCTGCAGCGGTTCGTGACGAGCTCCAATCCCCCGCCGTCCATCGAAACCTTCTGGGCCTTCTACACGTCATTCTTCCGCAACTTTCATTTCACCTGGACGCTGCAGTTCATCAGCCAGTACTGGTTGCACCTGTGGTTTCTCGCGTATCTCTTTGCGATCACGCTTGTGTGTGCGCCCGTCCTGGTGTGGCTGCGGAAGCCGGCCGGCCGGCGCCTGACGTCCTGGCTGGTCGCCCTCGCCTGCCGAAGGGGGGGAGTGCTCGTGCTGGCTGCGCCGCTGGTACTCACGCAGCTCCTCCTGCGCCCCCGGTTCCCCGCGTACCAGGATTGGGCCGACGTCGCGACCTACACGCTGGCCTTCCTGTGGGGGGCGATCTTCTTCAGCGACCGGCGCTTCGAAGCCGCGATCCGGCGGCAGGTTCGCTGGCTCCTGGCCGGCGGCACGCTGGCCATGTTGGGCATCGGTCTCCTGACGTACTTCATGCGCATCCACGCCACAGGCGACACCGGAGCGCAGGCTCCGGCGCAGCTGGCGCAATCGTTCCTGTGGAGCCTGTTCGTGTGGTCGTGGCTGCTCGCCGTCCTGTACCTGGGCATACGCTGGCTCAACTTCCCGAATCGCATGCAGCGTTACGCGGAGGAGTCGGTCCTGCCTGTGTACGTGATCCACCATCCTGTCTTGCTCCTGATTGCGTCGTTCGTGGTCACGTGGAACCTTGGGGTTTGGCCCAAGTTCGCCGTGATCCTGCTGATGGTGGCGATCCTGACATTTGGCATCTATGAATTCGGCGTTCGGCGATGGCGTGCCACGCGGCTGATGTTCGGTCTCAATCCGGTGGCGGCAGCTTCGACCAAATCATCACAACCTGCATCGCGAGCGCACATTCACCAGCCGGTTTAGGTCGTGGGATCGATGGCGTAGGCCGAACGGCCTCGCCCCACACGGTCCGGTGTCACTTTCAAGGCGCCTTGTCTGGTGTGGTCGGCGCTGGAGTCCACCGGCGATAGCCACACGCTGGGATAGGAGTCTGTGTCCGCCGCAATCGACCAGTTCCTTGATCGCTTCAGACCCATTCACAGGCCATCCGCACAGTTCAGCCGAGAGGCACCGCTGCATGCTCGGAACCGGTGTTCTTGATAGAGAGCGACGAATGCAGACCTCTGCCCCTGCCAGGTAGAGACCATCGGCCCTGGTCGTCGAACGAAGCGAGCTCCAGTCTGGTTCTCATGCGGGTACTACCGGCCGGTTCAGCCCGAACACATGAACCATGAAAGCCATGGCCCTCGCCGCAGTGATCGTTTTACTCGGTGCCTGTGGCTCTACCTCACCCGGCGGCTATTCGTCCTCGCCTACCCCCAGCCCTAGCTCTTCGCCCTCGGCTGAGCCAACCCCGTCGCCGTCACCCACTCCATCGCCGATCGCATCACCATCGCCGTCGCCCAGCCCGATCGCCTGTCTCCCACAACAGGGGGGCACCTCGTCCAGAGCCACGATCACAGATGTGCGCGTCGGCTCGCATCCGGGTTATGACCGCCTGGTCATCGAGTTCAGCGGTGGCCTACCGGAATACAAACTGGTGGCGCAGGATCCGTCGACCTTCGTCGGTCCGTACAGCGGCAAGCCTGTGAGCGTGGCCGGAAGCGCCGGTATCCACCTCTTCATCTACAACATGGACATTCCGCCTTCGTTTCAGCACGGGACGAATCTCAGGCCGGGCTACGGCGTGCTGAAGCAGGTCGTCGTGATGGCGGTTCTCGAAGGTCAGGCCGACATTGCCCTCGGCCTCGGCGGCGCGGCCTGCCCGTCAGCGTCGACACTCAGCAACCCGTACCGCCTGGTGATCGACTTCCCGACCCAATGAAACAAACAGAGAAGGAATGGGCGAGATGAGGTGGGGCTACAACGCCGTCGGTTGGTTCTGGATGCTGCCGGTACTGATGCTGTTCTGGGGAGTGGTCATAGCAGCGATCGTGCTGCTGGTACGCGCGCTTGGCGCACCTCGCATCGACGGGGATGAAGCCATGAAGACTCTTCGGAAGCGATTGGCTGCGGGCGAAATCAGCCCGGACGATTACGAAAGGACGAAAAGGCTCTTGCAGTCCTAGGCAGGCAGATCCCGGTCGAGTGTGAGCTGTCCGGCGTCCACCTGCTCGGCAACGGAGCGGCCGAGGGCATTGCGGGCCAACACGCCGGCGATTCGCTCAACGAAGTCCTCAACGGTCGCCTGAGCGACGGCGTACATCGCGGCCACGTCGGCCGCTCGGCCGAGGGCACCACCAGGCGGCGCGTAGTGGCCGTCGAGCTCGAGCCGATTGGTGCCGCCGGGGACTCGATAAAGCCGGAGCCGGCCTTCGAAGGTAGGGAAGAGAGCATCGCCTTCAAGGGAGTGCCACGTGACGGGAACGACAACCTGCTCGTTTTCGACCTGAGCACTTCCGACCTTCATCCACGCATAGCGGGCCAGGCGGCCGAACGCAGTGTCAGCCTCCAGCTGGGTGATCTTGCCAGTCGCGGACTCATACATGCCCGGCATCCAGTTCGCAGGTCCCTCCAGGAGCGCGTCGCGAAGCTTGTCGTACTCCCCGATGACCTTCTGGTGCGCTGAAATGAACCGGTTCGGCGGGGTCTTGTGATGCTCCACGAATCCAGGGTATGTCGCACTTGGCGCCCGACACGCGAGTCGAAGGACCCGGCAAGCCCGTGGCTTAAGGCCCTACGCCCGCTGGACGATGCAGCCGACCACATGGCGGGGTGGCGGATGAAACTGCGGTTTTATTGAGCCCAATCTGCTCGATTCCCACAACTACCTACCACGCCGCTCAGTCCCGGCTTGTCAGCTCGATTGGTGGTCCTAGACCATCGAGGGTTCTGGTTCGATCCCAGATGGCCGCGCCAGGGCGCGCCTCTGCGGGTTCGAGTGGACGCCATGAGCCGTCTTCTCCACGCCGACGCTGGTCGTCATCCAACCCGGTTGCACGTGCCGTTAGGACCTCAAAACACCGGACATCCGGCCCTGGAAGGTCCGCGCGACGGCCGGTAGCCTGAACTTGGTTCCGGGAGCCGATGGGCAAGGGTCGGGGCGAACCCCCGCAAGGGAGGGATGCTTGAGCCTCAAACCTACGACTACCCGGGACCAGCAGGCTGTCCAAGTCGTCGCCGTCCTGCGCTCAGAACTCCTCCGCGACGAGCTCCGGGTGCATGTTGACGGTCGCCTGCAAGCGTCGACGCCGCAAGAGGCCGGGCGTGGCTCCGAAAACGCCGACGACGTGTGCCGCCTGCACGGTCCCCCATGCCATCGCCACCGCCAACGGTCGGCCCAGCTGCAGGGCAACCATGACCGTGGCTCCGAAGCCGTCGCCAGCGCCCGTCCGGTCCACCACGGGGACGGGCAGCACCCCGGTCCGCAGATACAGGTCCCCATCGAAGGCATATGAGCCGTGAGTCCCATCGGTCATAACCACCGTCTTCGGTCCCAGGCGGTGCAGCGCCTCAATCAGTGCCTTGGGTTGATCGTCCACGTGCGTCAGCTCGCGCGCCTCGTGGCGGTTGAGGAGCAGCAGGTCGGTCATCTTCAGCAACGGGGACAGTGCGCGCGCGCCCATCCGAAGCTGGTGCGTACCAGGGCTGAAGGCGAGCCGGCATGGATTGCGCTCCACATGACAGAGGAGAGCTTTGTGGAGCCGGTTGACTGCTGCTCCCCGAGGCCCGACTGATGTGGCATAGATCCAGGCGGCTCGTGGCAGCTCAGGCAGGTGGTAGCTCCTCGGTTGGTGCCAGACGAAGAGCGTGCGCTCGCCGCGGAACACCAGAGCCATGCTGGCGTTGGTCGTGTGCCGGCGGTCGACCGCCATAAGCGACGTGTCGATGCCTTCGCCGTCCAGGTCGCTCCGAATCGAATCGCCTTCAGGGTCGGCGCCGGTCACCCCGTAGATTCCCACCCGCAAGCCTAGCCGGGCTGCTGCGACGCCCGCGTTGACGCAACTGCCGCCAAGCGAGCGGTGACGCTCGTCCACCGGGATCTTGTCTGCGTAGTCGATGCAGAGCTGCGTTTGATCCGGATGCAGCTCAAGGGCGAGGTGTGCATCGTGGATCTTGAGGAAGGTGTCGATTGTGGGATCGCCGATGGTGATCAGGTCCAGCATCTTCGCCTCTGAGGTCAGGCTGGCAGTTCCCCGGCCGGCACCACAGGGCCCAAGTACCCAGTCGCTACGGGCCCTTGGGCCCTGGCAGGGCGGTCCTGACAGGCGGAGCCTGGACGATGGAGGTAATTGCAGTGGCAAGAATCACCGTCAAGCACCGGCACGGCCAGAGTTTCGACATCCGCGTGCGCGGCTACGCGCTGATATCCGACGAACCGGTCACCCTGGGGGGTGATGACGAGGGCCCAACGCCTACGGAGCTCATGGTTGCCGGCCTTGCCGCCTGCGCCGCCGACGAAGCCGTCAAGCGCCTGGCAACCATAGGCGAGAGGTTCGAGCCCACAGAGGTCGGAGCCGATTTCGACTGGGATTCCGAAGGCAGCAGGATCACGTCCATCCGACTCGAGGTCACGGTTCCACATGTGATCAGCACTAGCGCCAGGAATGAAATGCTGCATGCGATGCAGTCCTGCCCGGCGCGGAAGATGTTGGCGGAGCCGCCGAGCGTCGAATACGAATTGAGCGTCGGGGGAGCTCACACAGTGGTGGGGCTAGGTCTGGACAGCAGCGGCTCATGGCCGGAGGAGCCGCCCCCGGACGTCGATTCGCAGAGTTGAGGCTGTACAAACCGAAGCCAGGGATCGAAGCGTGACGCTCTACTAGCGTCGCCGGGATGGAGCGATCACAACGGGACGGCGCGTGCGATGAATCAGAGCCTCAGCCGCGCCGGCGGAGACGTCACCGCCCTCCCAACCCAGCGTTCTCGTGCCGAGGACAATCATGTCCGCGCCAGTTGCCATCACCTCTCGAGCGATCTCCGGAGCGAGACCGCGCCGATTGTCGATCATGCGCGACCGCACCTCGACGTCCGCTTCTTTGAGCGAGGCTACCGCTCTTGCGACCGCCGCTTGGTCCGGGTCGGCAGCGGACGGTGACTCGGCAAGCTCGACGGTGTCGCCCAGCGTGTGACCCACGCACACGACCTCGACCGAAGCCTTGAGTGCCCTGGCGAGCTCAGAGGTCGCGGCCACCGGCCGCTCCGGATCGCCCTCACCGTTGATCACGAGCACTATGCGCCGCGGGGTCGGCTTTGTCATTGTGCCGGCGGGCACGATGACAACCGGGCAGAGTGCGCTCATGGCGACCTCGTGGCTGACGCTGCCCAGCAGGAGGCCGGTCAGCTCGCCGCGTGCCCGTGAACCCATGAGGATCAGGTCGGCGCCGAGGCGGGCGGCCGTGGCGAGTATCTCCCCGGCAACCTCGCGGCGTTTGCAGCCCCGTACTTCCCCATTTGCCTTGACGCCTCCCATGACAAGATCCTTGACGACGTCGTCGACCAGCTCGCGCACAACCTCGAACTCTCGCCGGCCCGGCTCCTCCGCATCACGCTTGCGTGTTTCCGGCACCAGCAAGCTGAGCACGGTGACCGCGGCATTGAGCTTGGGCGCCAGGTGCACCGCCAGGCGGGTTGCCTCCCACGACGGCGCACCGCGATCGATCGCCAGCAGGACGTGCTTCACGACATCAAGCTATGCCGCCGGACCGCCGAAGGCGATAGTCGAGGGCCCTGGCAACGAAGGGACCTTCGGCCCCCCTGTGATGGGTAAGGTTCCTCTCGGAACAGCGTAGGCGACGGTTTACGGTGGGGTCACGATGAGAGTTGTACGCCGAGTCGACCACCCGGCCACCAGCACCACGGTTCGAGAGGTGATGGGGAAGTCAACGGTGTGCGCGGACCCGCGGCAGTCCCTGGTGGACGCTGCAGCCGAGATGCGCGCCCACCGGACCAGCACCCTGGCGGTGCTCGACGGTGAAGCGATCGTCGGCATCGTCACCGAGCGTGACTTCATGCGTGCGATCGCGGATGGCCGCGACCCCGCCACCACGCATATCTCCGAGTACATGACTCACGAGCCCCTGACCATCGAGGCCGGGAAGCTGGCTGCCGAGGCGGCGGCCATGATGGTCAAACATCACGTGAGGCACATTCCCGTGACCGACGGAGGCCGGCTGATCGGCTTCCTTTCAGCCCGCGACCTGCTCGCTTTGACACCCTGGCCGCTAAACCTGCCGATCGGCGAGAGCTGGTGAGCTGATTCCGACTCGGGCTATTTCGTCCTGCGCTTGGGAGTCCCGACGGTTTTCGCTGTCGATTGCGATGGTTGACTGCTAGCCGCTTGGCGATCCGATCGTGGCTGCACGGCGGTTGAGATCAAGAGGATGGGTCGCTTGGAGTGGAGGACCAACTCGTGGCTCACGCTGCCCAGCACCAGCTCCGCGACCCCACCCCTTCCTCGGCGACCTACCACGATCACGTCTGCATCGATGCCGTCAGCGATCTTTGCGATCACCGATGCCGGCCGGCCGTCTTCCATGACTGTCCGGTATTGGACTCCCGCGTCTCTCAAGGGCTTGCACCACATCCCTTCGAACTCCTTCTTCATCTCGGCTCGCCACTCTGGGTCGAACTGCGGTGGCGCGATTGCAATCACATACCCACTGTCGAAGTAGACAGGCGGGGAGATCGCGAACACCGCGACCACTTCGGACCCCATGCCTTTGGCCATTCGCACTGCCCAATCGAGGGACGCCTCCGAGTGCTCAGAGCCGTCCACACCGACGACGATCCGACTGATGCCAGAGCGCTTTGTCGCCATCTTTGACTCCTCTTCAACCCGCGTACTGGATGTGATGAGCATTCACGATTCTGGCCTTGCCGGATTGGGCTCTTGGTCCCGTCACATTGAGGACCCTCGACCCTGTCTACACTGAGAGCAGTCCGTCAGCCTAGGTTCATTAGCAGTTCGTTGCGGATCGCGTTGCTGTTCGCACCGGTTGCCGCCATACCCTCCTCGATCGCCCGAGGTACCTGGAGTAGGAGACGTCCATGGCGCGCCGCGAGCCGGGCGAATACGCCCTCAGCTGCGACGGCCCACCGATCCAGGCGCTCGGCCGGCCGCCGAACGCGCCTTGGATCGTTGAGCCGACCAGATTCGGCTATGGCGTGATGGTCAACTGGCTATCGACCTTGGTCACACCGGGCGCCGATTCCGCCGCCTGCCTGGCCGCCGAGGCCTCGCTCCAGGAGCTGACCTGTCCATGCAGCGTCACATGGCCGTCGTCGGTCGTCAGCCAGATGCGGCGGGCGTCGATCTGGGCCTGGCGGTGCAGGGCCTCGCTGATCTTCGACTTGACATCCTTGTAATGGGGCGTCGGCTTGACGATCACGTGGTTCGTGACACCCTTCACGCCGATGAGGCCCCTGACGAGCTTATTGGCGGCCTCGGACTGATAAGTCCAGTCGACCTGGCCTTCGAGAGTGACCCATCCATGCATGACCTTGGCCTTGACAGCCTCATGTGGGATGGCGGCGGTCCATGTCATCTGATTGGATATCGCCAGCGCGATATCGCTGTCGTCGCGGGTCCGATCGCCGGCCAGCTTCACGACCAGCTCATTGGCCACCGCCAGCACCCCGTATACCCTCAGCGATGCCCGCTCCGCCGCGATCAGCTCCGTGTAAGTGTTCACATGTCCTGTCAGCGTCACCGCTCCCCTGTCTACTGCGACACCAATGTTCGCTGAGTCGACTTTGGGCTCCCACTCCAACTCACGAATGACGTCTGCTTGAAGCTCCTTGTCCAGCTGCATGCCACGACCTCCTGAGTAATTGGCGCTCAGCAACCCACTGGCTCCTTTGTAGCTGACACCCCTGGCCGGCGCATGAGGCGGCTGTCACTCGATCCCAGGGCCGGACGGCCCTACCTGATCGCGCATGAGCGATGAAAGATTCGTTCCGAAATGGAAGTGACCATTCACGATCGAGCGCGAGATCTCCCGACCGAAGCTCACGCCTACGTTGAAAGGAAGGTGATGGGGCTTTCCGAACACTTCGACCTGATCTCGGCGGCGGAAGTCGAGTTCGATCGAGACGTTAAGAAGAGTCAGGAGCCGCTACACGTCGTAAAGGTCACGCTCCACCTGGTAGGCCACCGTCTGCGCGATCTACGTGCAAGCGAAACCGGTCGCGATCAGCTCGCGACCTTTGACCTGCTGATGGAAAAGATCGACGGCGAGGTCACACGCTTGAAGGAACGGGTCAGGGCTCACCCGTAGCCGCCGCCGGATCTACGGCCGCTTCGAGCGTTTGGCTCCTGACCGGGTCACACCGCCGGCCTGCCAGTAGCCGATGTTCGCGCCCTGCACACCAGGCGGAACTTCGTGGCTCTCTTGTCCCAGCTTGCCACGCCGGCGTCTGGAAATCGGATCGGGGGACCTCGCCGGTTGAGATTTACCTTGCCTCGCTGTCACCGACCGGCTCTTTTGGATCGCAGGCTCATGCTGTCCTTCCGGTGGTCCGAGCTCATCTTCGGGCTCCGGCCCCAGGCTCGCTATGTATTTGACTATTTCGGCCTTGCCGGCTCCTGAGGCGAGCAGACCCAGGATGTCCTTCTGAGCGTTCGGCGGCAGGCCGGCTAAGTAGTTCTCCAGTTCCTTGTCGGTGACGCCCTCGGGCGGGATCAGGTTCTTCATCTGCTTACCACCTCGCTAATCTCAGCCGCCCGCCGTTCTCGGTTGACTCTGCTCATCCCGAAGATGAGCTTTGATGAAGGCGCAGATCTCCACCAGAGCCGTTTGGCCCCCACACGCCGGGCCCCTCAAGCGTTCAGATGCGAGGGCTGCGATTCGGGAAGTCTCGAAAGGAACTCAAAACTCTCGCAAACGGTCTCGGTGGACGAGACCGCCAGATTTCGGGGCCGTGAGGCCCCGGGTTCAAATCCCNNAGGCATCGCTGGTGTAGGTGGCTCCTGAGACGATGTCGATTTGTGCGGTCTTAGCCGAGACAGCCTGGAGGGCTTCGTCATGCAGGATCGGACCGGCCGCTTGACTGATTTCGACAGAGCGTGCTCGATCACTGGGAAGCAGGGGTGCCTGGACATCGGTGATATGCCCGTTCGAGATGGTGATTTCAACCTGCACGTCCCCGAAACGGGTTGTGATGTCCTGACCGGTGTACTGCCCGTTCTTCAGTGGTGCCGGAATCTGGAGCATGGGTGCCCCCAAACCGCCGCATCCCGCCAGGAGCATGGATGACACCGCAGACACGGCGGCGCCAGTGGCGGCGCGTTTTTTCCGCGCGAAGGTGGCCAAGTGCGGTCGTCTGCGAGCGCCGTCCCGTTTCATGGGAAACGTCTTAACCCAGGTGCGCCTGCTGCAGGGCCGACTCGAGCGATTGCGCATAGGACTGACTGGTGTAGGTCGCTCCGCTGATGATGTCGATGTTTGCGCTCTGCGCCTGCAATGCCTCCGTGCGCAGCCACGGGCCGACCTGCTGGCTGATGTATGCCGATTCTGCTCGGTCGGTAGGAAGCGTCACAGCTTGGACGTCCGTTATGTGCCCGTTGGAGATCACCACGCGCACCTGCACGTCACCGAAACGGTTCGGAGAGTCAGCACCTGTGAAAGTACCGTTCGGAGCAGCGGACGCGGACGGTGAGGGCGATGGAGAGGGTGTCGTTGCCGGTGTGGCCGAAGGTGACGGCACGGCCGAGGGCGAAGCCGATGGACTCGCGGGGTTGCCGGCAGTTTGGTTTGGAGATACGGGTGCGATCGCAGTCAACTGGTGTGGCGTGACCTTGTAATTGAGAAGCCAGGCGACCCCCACAACTGTGACGCCGGTGACGATGGTAGACCTCTTCATTGCAATCGAAAGACCTCCGTTCGGATTTGGTCGGACGACAGGCCAAGTGCCTCAAGGGAGGTACGGACGACGGCCATCATCCCGATAGGCCCGCACACGTAAACGACTCGATCAAATATGTCTGGCACAAGCCGCGCAAGGTTGGCGGGTGTGAACCAGGCCTCGCGGCTGGGTCGGCGACTAGCAGCTTGAGTGATTAGGTAATCAACCCGCACCGAGTCCTCCCGGGTAGAAAGGGCGTCCAACTCCTTCTTGAAAACAATGTCGCCTTCACTGTGAGCCCGATAGAGAATCCGAACATCGAAGCCGTCGGTCGCCATCTCCTCCGCGAGAGGCCTGATCGGAGTAATGCCAATTCCGCCGGCGATGAGCAACACCTTCGGATTCTTTGGTCGTTCAATGAACTTCCCGAAGGGGCCGTCGACCAGGATTGGGGTGCCGGGTTTCAAGGTGTGGATATTGCTCGTGAAGTCGCCAATGTTCTTGACCGTTATACGCAGGCGCCGGCCGTTGGGGACCGCTGAAATCGAGAACGGGTGGGCTTGCCACCAACGCGTTCGATCCAGAAACCGCCAGATCGCGAACTGGCCGGCTTCCGCCGCGAACTGGTCGAGGTCGCGGCCCGTGATGTAGATGGAGAAGACGCCGCGTGCCTCCTTCTCCACCGCCTGGACGTGAAAGCGGTGGCGCGAGTAGGTGGCGAGGGGTCCAACGACCCGGTAAAGAAGGAGGGACCCGCCGACCAGGACGTACAGCCCGCACCAGTACCAGACGAAAGCTGGGTTCCCAGCGAAGTCGACCCCGGTCGCCAGCTGATGGCTGAAAGCCAACGCGACCGCCAGGTAGGCATAGAGATGCACGAAGTACCAGGTTTCGTACGCGAGGCGGCGTCTTGCGATCGTGACCGACATCACCACGACGGCGATGAAGAGCCCAAGGGCGACGATGGCCGCCAGAAGGCCCTGGTAGCTGGCTATGAAGTCGCCCAGCTGGCTGGCAACGTCCTTGCCGTCGCCGAGTTGATATCCGAGAGTTTGGAAGACGCCGTGTCCGATCAGCAGAACAATCGCGAGATAGCCGTTCCATGTGTGCAGGACAACCATCCGCTCCAGACCAAAGGCGCGCTCCAGCCACGGCAGCCGCGCCATGAACAGCAATTGCCAGAGCACGAAGTAGGTTCCCAGGAGCCCCGTGACCCTACCGATGCCGTTGAACGCGTCGGAAGCATTGCGCGTTATCTCGAAACCGGAGCTGAACCACCAGAAGCCGAGGATGATTACGGCGTTGACTGCAAAGACGGCGTAGGCAAGGTCTGGGCTCGACCAGGCCGAATAGGCTGGAGCTCGGCGCGGTGTGAGCTCGGTCTCCGAAGGGGCGGGCAGATGCTGCACGTTGAGCACCTAGGCTAGCCCGCGTTCATTGGAGATTGATTGGGGAGACATGGCTTGGATCTCCAATCCGGCTCCAATCTGGAGTCCGTAATATCGACGCCGGAAGACGCTCTTTGGCAGAGATCAAATACCGGCGTGGGAAATCGACCGAATCGGGCGTAATTGCGAATGAGCGCTTGACCTCGCTCACCGGCGTACTGCTTCTCGTGCTTCTTGCCCTGATGGGACTAACCGTCTTCAGTGTCCGGCGGTGGCTTCCCGAGCATTTTTTTCTGGGCTTTTTGCTGGTACCGCCGCTGGCCCTGAAACTGGCTTCCACCGGTTATCGGTTCGGGCGCTACTACACCGGCGACCAGCAGTACCAGCGCGCCGGGCCGCCGCAGGTGCTCATGCGGCTCCTCGCGCCGATCGTTGTCATATCCACGGTGGCCATTTTCGCTACAGGAATCGAGCTGTGGCTCTTTGGACTGCGCTTCGGCAGCATCTGGGTCGAGGCCCACAAACTGAGCTTTGCGATCTGGCTGCCGGCCACCGGCGCACACGTTCTCGGCCACCTGACTCGGACCAGCCAGGCTGCGGTTGAGGAAATTTCATTCTCCCGTTCGGCGAGTGCGATTACGCGGCGATCGCTCGTATTCGGGAGCCTGCTTGCCGGTGTGGTGCTCGCGCTTGCCAGCCTGACCTATGCGAGCCCGTTCATCTTCTTCCGGGATGGTTAGCAGATTGCAATGAACTCGGTCCTGATCATCGAGGATGAGGTCAACCTGAGCCGGATCCTGGCGCGGGTGCTGGAGGAGGAAGGGTTTCAGGCGCTGGTCGAATACCGAGGGGACAGCGGTCTGGAGACGGCTGTAGCCAGCGCGCCGGACGCAGTGGTGCTCGACCTGTCGCTGCCGGGTATCGATGGGCTTCGTGTCTGTCGCGAGCTTCGTGCCCGGGGCTTGCGGATGCCTGTGATCATGCTCACCGCCCGGGACTCCGTGCCGGATCGTGTCCGCGGCCTTGACCATGGCGCCGACGACTACCTTGTGAAGCCATTCGCAATCGAAGAGTTGATTGCGCGCATCCGGGCTCATCTTCGTCGCGCCGGCGAGCCTGCGGAGCGCCTGGTGGTCGCCGACCTGGTGCTGGAGCCAAGCGCGCGGAGGGTGCGTCGGGGAGGCCGGGAGCTCAGCTTGACGGCTCAGGAGTTCGACCTACTCGAGTTCCTCATGCGGCACCGTGGCCAAGTTATGAGCCGCCAGCGGATCCTCGACCACGTCTGGGGTTATGAGGCCGTGCCGGTGTCCAACATCGTGGATATTTACATCCACTACCTCCGCGACAAAGTCGACAGCAGCAATAAGGCGAAGCTGATCAAGACCGTGCGCTCGGTCGGCTACGTACTGCGCACATGATCTTTGGCAGCCTTCGCAAACGACTGCTGCTAACGAACGTGGCCGTGATGGCGGCAATCCTGATCGGACTTGGCGGGGGAATCCTGCTTGTGATGGATCGCCTCCTGGTCGCGCAAGAAACTTCCACGGTCGAGTCGGACCTGCAACGTGCTGTGATCGAGCGTCGCGAGCTGAGCCAGGACGAGTTCCAAAGCCAGCACACCTTCTACACGTCGGGCACCTTTTTTGTCATTTGGGACAATTCGGGTAACGTAACTTTCAACCCTTCTGGCGCCCCAACGGCTCAGCTCCAATCTATTGAGCGGGCTGCCCTGAGCGGCCATGCCGGCACTGTCCGCGTCAACCTGCAGGGGAGTCAGCCTGCCCTGATCGCTTCACAAGTCCTCTCCGATCAAGGGGTAACGACCGGCGTACTACAGGCCGGCCGCAGCCTGGCACCGATGTTGTCGGTCGAGCGCGAAGCGCTGTTTGTGATGCTGGGCGCCGGGTTGGCATCCCTGCTCGTGATCGTTCTCGCGGGCTGGTTTCTGACCGAGCGAGCGCTAGCCCCGATTCGCTCCGCGATGGATCGTCAGGTTCGCTTCACTGCGGACGCCTCCCATGAACTCCGAACGCCGCTCACCATCGTTGGCGCGGGGCTGCAGGTCTTGAAACGCCATCCAGACCAAACGGTGAGTCGCAACGCTCAGCTGCTCGATTCGATCTCAGCGGAGACCCAGCGCATGACCCGGCTGGTCGACGATCTCCTTACCCTGGCCCGCGTCGATTCAGGTCAGACCCAGCTTCAAATCGAGCCAACTGATGTCAGCCAGCTGGTCGTCTCGACGGGCCAAGACCTGCAAGCATTGGCGGCTAGCCGGGGCGGTCATCTCGATGTCCGATCCGAGCCTCGCATCGAGGCACAGGTCGACCGTGACCGGCTTCGCCAATTGCTGGTGATTTTGGTCGACAACGCTTTGCGCCACGGCGAGCCCGGTGGACTCGTCGAAGTTCGATCTGATCGAGTCGGCCACGATTTGCGCCTAGAGGTCTCGGATCGGGGGCCTGGCATTCCGGTGGAGCACCACGGCAAGGTATTCGAGCGCTTCTATCAGCTGGATGGCAGCCGTTCCGGGAGCGGCGCCGGCCTCGGCCTCGCCATAGCCCGATGGATTGTCAGCGCGCACGGGGGCACCATCAAGCTAATGGACAACGATCCGGGTCTGATGGTCAGGATCTTGCTTCCGCTGCGCGCGTCGATTGAGAAACCAGGGCAGCGGTCGGCGATTGACCGGACTTCCATGAAGCGGGCCAATCCGGGGTGATGGAGGCAGTCCCCAGACGTCGTTTCGCCCGGTCGCTTCAACCGGCTTTTCTACACGCCCTCACGGCTCGGCGGCGGTGATCTTGGCGTTACGCCGCGTTGAGGACGTGATGGGGATGCCCGTTACCGTCCAGGTGGTCGACGCCGAAGCCGACGAGCTGGCCTTGGGCCAGGTCTTCAATGAGTTCAGGCTTCTCGATCGAACCTTCAGCCCGTTCCTGGTGGACAGTGAGGTGAGCCGGATCAACCGCGGAGAGCTACGACCGGAGAATGCCGGTCAGTTGGTGAACCAGGCGATCGACCTATGCCATCTCTATGAACAAGCGACGGAAGGCTACTTCTCGGCCTGGATAAGCGGCCGCTTCGACCCATCAGGGTTGATCAAGGGTTGGGCAATCGACCGCGCCTGCTCAATCCTCGACCGTTACGGGTTCCGCGATTACTTCGTTGACGCCGGCGGCGACGTCCAGACCCGTGGCCTAAACCCCGACCAGGGCCCATGGCGCGTCGGTGTTAGGCATCCCGTCGAGCGGGACAAGGTCGCCCGCGTGGTCCTCGCCAGCGGCTTGGCTGTCGCCACCTCCGGCACGTACGAGAAGGGTGAGCATATCCTCGACCCCCACAGCGGCAGACCCGCCAACGCCTGGCTCAGCTTCACGGTCGTTGGACCGGACATACTTCAGGCCGATGTTTACGCGACCGCGTGCTTCGCCATGGGAATCGCCGGACTCGACTTCATGGCGCGGGTCGCCAGATATGAGGCGTACGCCATCGATCCCCAGCTACGTGCTAGCTACACAGCGGGATTCGAGGCGCTCTGCGATACGGTTGCAAGCTAGTTGCAGTGCATCCGGCCGCGGTGCTGGGGCTGGCCTGCACTTTGATTCTTCGCGACCTACCTCTGCGCAGCGCCGCGGAAGTGCTGTCGGCCGGGCCGGCCGAAGAAGGCGAAGTCGCCCGGGCCGATTCCAGCCGAGTTACTTCGCAAGGAGCCCCAGACATTAGATCGTCGAGCCGCTGCAAACGTCCCGGCCGGAAGTCCCGAGCACTTCAGGACCTTTGGCACTCCTTGGCGCCGATCACCCCCATCAGGATGTGATCCGAATTGTTCCTTCGGTCCTACGTGGTTGTTGCGCGCCCGTTTGAAGAGGTCGGGGCTCAGATGGCTAAAGGCGCCGGAAACTGGTTGCCCGACATGGCGAATGAGGCGAACGGGGGCGGAGAGAAGCTTCTTTCCGAATTGGGGTTCGACTTCGGCAAACGCCGGGTCGGCAGGCGCATCAAGGTGGAGATCGGCGCGCCGAAGGCGTCCGCCGGGCTCATCTTCATGCCCATCCGGTGGCGCGCTGCTACCGAGGCCGGGCTCTTCCCGACTCTGGAGGGGGAGCTGGAGGTCGCGGCGATCGGCAACGCCAGGACCCAACTGGGTCTCAGCGCCAATTACGAGCCGCCTTTAGGGATGCTCGGGAAAATCGCCGATCGCGCTTTGTTTCACCGGGTCGCCGAGGTGACCGTCAAAGACTTCCTCGAGAGGATCGGCGCGCGGCTCGATCATATCGGGTAGCAGGCGGGCTCGTGCCGACAAGAACATGACCGCGCCGGACTCCTTCAAGACGATCATCGAGCCCTTCAAGATCAAGACCGTTGAGCCCCTTCGCATGACCTCCCGCGGCGAACGGGCCGCCTTCCTGAAGGAGGCGGGGTACAACCTCTTCCGACTCGCGTCTGCCAACGTCCTCATCGATCTCCTGACCGACTCCGGGACAGGAGCAATGAGCTCCGAGCAGTGGG
This sequence comes from Candidatus Dormiibacterota bacterium, assembly GCA_003151935.1. Lineage (GTDB taxonomy): Bacteria > Chloroflexota > Dormibacteria > Dormibacterales > Dormibacteraceae > Palsa-870. Next base: position 22,169 of record PLYZ01000070.1, read on the forward strand.
CCGGGATGATGCGGGGTGACGAGGCCTATGCCGGCTCCAGCAGCTTCTACCGCTTCGAGGAGGCGATCAAGGAGCTGACGGGATTCCAGCACGTCATACCGACTCATCAGGGCAGGGCGGCGGAGAGGATCCTGTTCTCCGTCACATCCGGACCGGGCAAAGTCATCCCGGGCAACCATCACTTCGACACCACCAGGGCAAACATCGAAGTCACCGGGGCCGAAGCGCTCGATCTTCCCTGCCGCGAAGCTGTAGACCCGTCGCTCTCGGCGCCGTTCAAAGGCAACATCGACCTGGAGCGGCTGGAATCTCTGCTGCAAAAACGAGCCCAATACGTGCCGATGTGCATCATCACGCTGACGGACAACACCGGTGGAGGACAGCCGGTGTCACTTCGCAACCTGCGTGATGCGCGGACGCTGCTCAATCAGCATGGTGTTCCGCTGATACTCGACGCAGCCCGCTTCGCCGAGAATGCGATGTTCGTCAAGATGCGAGAGCCGGGTAATGCAGACAGGACACCTCGAGAGATTGCCCGCGAGCAGTTCTCCTACGCCGACGGCTGCATGATGAGCGCCAAGAAAGATGGCCTAGCCAACATCGGCGGCTTTCTTGC
>PLYZ01000024.1 GCA_003151935.1 Candidatus Dormiibacterota bacterium
AGCAGAGGATGCAGCGCGAGTAATCGCGCACATAGAGGTCGTTGTCGATCTTCACCGGCTGCGCCACCGTGGCGATGTTTTCGCCGAAGCGCTCGGGGGTCGCGCCGTACCGCCGCATCCAGCCATGGACCTGTGGCGAGCACAGCGACATGTCGACCGATGACGCTAGGAGCTCGAGCACGAGGCGGCGGCTGTGACGGACGCGCTCCGAGTCCGTCTGGATCTTCATGCCCGCCTCGACCTTGCGCGAGCACGCGGGGACCAGGACGCGCGAACCCTCCACCTCTACTACGCAGACCCGGCAGACATTGACCGGGGTCAGCGTCTCGAGCTGGCAAAGCGTCGGCGTGTCGATGTGAAGGTGCCGGCAGGCGTCGAGGATCGTCGCACCCTCGAGCACATCCATCTCCTGGCCGTCGATGCTCACCTTGACGAGCCTCTTCGGTAGGCCGACGAATACCGGAGCTTGGGGTCCCCGCGAACTCACGGCGCAGCCTCTGAGTTCGTGGGGTTATCCGGCATTGAGCACCTTGAGCTGTGTGAGCCCGGATGCGATCGCGCTCGCCGCGGTCTGGCCCAGGCCGCAGATTGACGCGTCGCGCATCGCCTGCGCGATGTCGCTCAGCAGGCTCACATCCGAATCGCGTGAGTCTCCATTTCGGTCGCTCAGCAGCCGGTGCAGCACCTCCTCCTGCCGCACCGTGCCGACGCGGCACGGCACGCACTGACCGCACGACTCGTCGCGGAAAAAACGCGCGATGCGCAGGAGGATCTGCTTTACCTCCGCAGTGTCGTCGAGCACGATCACGGCGCCTGAACCAAGCGTGGCCCCGATCACGCGCGTCCCTTCGAAGCTCAGAGGAACGTCGAGCTGCCGCTCGGTGACAAACGAACCCGCGGCGCCGCCCAGGAGCACCGCCTGCAGACTCCTTCCTTCGCGCAGGCCGCCGGCGAGCGCGATGAGCGACCGCAGCGTCGTGCCCATCGGGACCTCGTAGAGCCCCGGCTCGCGCACGTGGCCCGAGAGGCAGAAAAGCCGCGTGCCGGTGGAGTCGGGCGTGCCGGTCGCCGCAAACGCGGCTCCTCCTTCGACCACGATGTCCAGCACGTTTACGAGCGTCTCGACGTTGTTGACGAGCGTCGGCTTGCCGAACAGGCCCACCTCAACGGGAAATGGTGGCTTGTTGCGAGGCTCGCCGCGCTTTCCCTCGATCGAGTTGAACAGCGCCGTCTCCTCGCCACAGATATAGGCTCCCGCTCCGCGGCGAACCTCGATGTCGAAATCGAGCAATCCATGCGCTCGAGCCTGCTTGATGGCGTTTTCGATCCGATGCCTCGCCAGGGGGTACTCCCCTCGGACGTAAAGGTAGCCCCGCTCGCATCCGGTGGCAAACGCGGCGATCGTCATCGCCTCGATCACAGCGAATGGATCACGCTCCATCAGTTCGCGGTCCTTGAAGGTTCCGGGTTCGGACTCGTCCGCGTTGCACACGATGTAGTGAGGGCGGACCGGGGCTTTCGACACCGAATCCCACTTGCGTCCGGTTGGGAACGCCGCACCTCCTCGGCCGAGCAGCTTCGCCTCCGTCACCTGGCGGATGACGCCTTCAGGACCGAGCTCGATCGCCCGCCGCAGCGCGGCGTAGCCGCCATGCTCGCGGTAGCTGTCGATGCTCTCGGGATCGACGACACCAATCCGCCGCAAGAGCTTGCGCGGACGGTCAGGCAGCGCGGGGACTTCTGCTTGAGGCCAATCGCTTCCACGCAGGATGTCCTTCGCCACGTCGATGGTGAGGGGCGCCACCTGGCGCTCGTCGTGAGTTGCTCCCGCACGCTCCACCAGAGCCGCCGGTGCTCGATCGCACAGGCCGAGACAGGGGCTGCGATGCCACGTCTTGCCCGCCGGACCGGCGGTCTTTTCGAGCGCCTCGCACAGGGCGTCGGCGCCCGCGCATTTGCATGCGATGTCATCGCAGACGTGAAGCACGAGGGCCGGCCTTTCGTCGAGCGCGAAGCGTCCGTAGAAGCTCACCACCCCGTACGCCTCGGCCGGCGGGATCGACAACCTTCGGCATGCGTACTCCAGCCCGCCGCGGCTGACCCAGCCGACCCTGTCCTGGATCGCATGCAGCACCGGGAGCAGCAGCGGACGTTGAGAGCGCGAAGCGCCGCCACCGAACGCGACGTGGTCGTCCTGCGGCCGGCGCGTTCCGCCTTCCCACAGCGAGGTTGGGTCGCCCAGCAAGCCGTCGACCGCCGCCATCTCCTCGGCCGTCGGTGGCCCCCCGGTGGTCCGGATGTCCACTAGGCTCTCACGCCCGCCGGGAGCTTTTCGATCCTGATCGCGCTGGCTTTGAACTCGGCCGTGCCTGACTTGGGATCGGTCGCGTCGATGGTGAGCACGTTCGTGGCCACCTGGTCGGGAAAGTGAAGGGTGAGGAAGGCCAGCCCCGGCCGCAGCGATTCGTCAAACCGGATCGGCACCTCGACCGACCCGCGGCGCGAGCTCGCGAGGACCCGCTCGCCATCATGGATTCCAAGTCGCTCTCCGTCCGCCGGCGAGATCAGAAGCGCCTCCCGCTTGCGGAGCGGCGAGCTGTATCCACCGCTCTGCACCCCGGTGTTGAACGAGTCGAGGCGACGACCGGTCGTGAGCCGGATCGGGAACTCGTCCGTCAGGCGGTCGACGGGCGGGTCGTGCTCGACGGCGTGAAACGGAGCAGGCTCACCCTCTACGGGGTCTTCCCACAGTCGGGCATGGAGAAACTGCGTGCCAGGATGCGACTCGTCGGGGCAGGGCCACTGGATTCCGCCAAGCTCGTCGAGTCGGGCGTAGGACATCCCCGCGTGCATCGGCGAAAGGCCGCGGCACTCGTCCCACACTTGCTCGGCGGTCGGGTTTCCCCAGTCGCAGCCGAGCCGCCTGGCGAGCTCGCCGATGGTCTCGAGATCGTCGCGCGCTCCAGCTGGTGGGTCCAGCGCTCGGCGAACGCGCTGGACGCGTCGCTCGCTGTTGGTGACGGTGCCCTCCGACTCCGCCCAGCCCGCTGTGGCCGGCAGCACGACGTGGGCGAGCTCTGCCGTCTGGGTCAAGAAGATGTCCTGGACGACCAGGTGATCGAGGCCGCTGAGCAGGCGCACCGCACGAGTCTGGTCGGCCTCGCTGCGGGCGGGATTCTCGCCCACGATGTAGGCCGCGGTCAGCTCGCCGTGTTCCATCGCATCGAACATCTCGCTGAGGTGGTAGCCCTTCTTTTTGGGAAACTGCGCGCCGCCCCACGCGCGAGCGAACTTGGCATGGATGGCTGGATCCTCGAGGTTCTGGAAGCCTGGCATCCGCGCGGGGATGGCGCCCATGTCCCCCCCTCCCTGGACGTTGTTCTGGCCGCGCAGCGGATTGAGGCCACAGCCGTACCGGCCGACCTTCCCGGTGAGCAGCGCGAGGTTGATCAGCGCCAGCACGTTGTCGGTGGCGTTGTGATGCTCGGTGATGCCGAGCGTCCAGCAGATCATCGCCCGGTCGGCGCGCGCGTATTCGAGGGCGACGTCCCTGATCGCGTCTGCGGGCACCCCGGTTTCTTTCTCCGCAACCTCGAGCGTGTAAGCCTCGACGCAGCGGGCGAACTCCTCATAGCCCGTCGTGGCCCGCTCGATGAACTCCTTGTTCGCCAGGTCCGCGTGGATGATCACGCGTGCCATCGCGTTGGCCAGCGCGATGTCGCTGCCCACATCGATGCCCAGCCACACGTCGGCCCACTGCGCGGAGCTGGTGCGGCGCGGATCCACCGACATCAGGCGCGCTCCGTTGCGCACGCCGCGGAGCAGGTGATGGAAGAAGATCGGGTGCGTCTCGCGCGCGTTGGAGCCCCAGAGGATGACCAGGTTCGTGTCCTCAGCCTCGCGGTACGAGCTGGTTCCTCCTCCGGCTCCGAACACTGTCGCCAGACCGGCGACGCTTGGAGCGTGTCAAGTCCGGTTGCAGCTGTCGATGTTGTTGCTGTGCATCACCGCGCGCGTGAACTTCTGGGCGATGTAGTTCATCTCGTTGCTCTGCTTGGAGCAGCTGAACATCCCGAAAGCGTTCGGCCCTCGATCCCTGGCCGTCGCGAACCCGGCCGCGGCCCGCTCGAGCGCCTCCTCCCATGAGGCGGGGCGCAACCGCCCGCCGTCCCTGACCAGCGGCTCGGTCAGACGGACAAGCCCGTCATCCATGACAACGACAATATAGGAGCCGGAAGGCACGTAACGTTTAGCGATCTACTGTTGCTGGCGAATACTCTGGGGCGCTTTGAGCTGTGAACGACGAGGGTGACGGTCCAGCACTCGAAAGTTGCGTGCTGGTTCCAGTGCTTAATGTGGGTCAGCTCGTGCGCGACCTTCGCATGCAGTACGACCCGAGTGCCGCCGCCGGTATACCTCCGCATGTCACCCTGATGTTTCCATTTATCCCGCCACGGGATCTGACCGAACCCACCATTGACACGCTTGAAAAACTGATCAGCCGCACGAGAGCTCTCCAGTTTTCTCTGACACGGGTGAACGAATTCGAGCAAGGTGTGGTCTATCTGGAGCCAGAACCAGCCGAACCTTTCGCCGAGCTGACCAGAGAAATCAGCCGGCAGTTCGGAATCCTCCCTTTCGGCGGTGATTTCGGGGAGGAGCCGGTAACCCACCTCACCGTCGCCATAGTTGAATCAGCAGCAACGCGTCAGCAACTCGTGAATCAGCTAGGCGCCGAGGTACCAATTGTCATCAGAGCCGAAGAAGCGTGGCTGATGGTTGGCACGAATGGCACCACTTGGAACATCGTCCGCCAGATGCGGTTTCGCGATTGAACTAGATTTGACTGCCCGATGGGACCTCGGCCGCGCGGTGTCGGATTAAGACTGAGCGCACTAGCTGTCGGGCGCGGCCCGCGCTTCTGCGAATGCGCATGAATCCGCGATCACGCTCACCGCATAGCTGAAATGCATTGCCTCGCCGCCCCACAGCGCTGCGGGCGTGGTCGGACTGATGTCCGGGCGTCTATCCAGGGTGACCGGATCGCGCGCAGGTGGCTGGATCACATGTCCGTCATCAGTCTCGAACGAGAAGCCATCCGCTGTTTTGCGAATGCGATACGCACCTGAGTGGTGACGCCGGTGATGAAACCCG
>PLYZ01000079.1 GCA_003151935.1 Candidatus Dormiibacterota bacterium
CGACCTGCGCCAGCGCCGCATGGGCATGTGCCGAGACCTCGCCGATCCGGTCGTCAAGAGCCTTTGCGAGGTCCTGATTCTCTGGGCTGGTAGACGCGTACTCCACGCCCTAAGTCTACCAAACAGATGTTCGATATCGAAGCACATTTACAGCCAACATCGATCCATGCATGGACTGGAACCGCCTTGGGCCCTTAGTGCATCGCGGCGCCGGACGGGGTCAGGACCCACCACAGGCCCCCGAATCCATTGATTCCCTGCCCGGTCGTGTCGCCCGCCGCCTTGTCCTGGATGAAGTAATAGAGGGGGTGGCCGGCGTAGGTGACCTCGATCTTTCCGTCGGTCCGGGTCGTGGTCCCCAGGAGTGATGCAGTTGAGCCAGCTCCGGCCTGTGGAGCTCCGGTGGCGAGCACGGGAGGCCAGACCGCGGCGCAAGACGTGTAGCACGTGGAGGACGTGCCGGTGTCAGCGACGAACAGGTAGACCGTCATCCCTTTCCCGTCGACCAGGATCTGGCCCAGCTTTGCATTGGTAGCGACCGCGATCGTGGTGCCGGCTGCGGCCGGGCTTGCCGCCGCGCTCGGCGACGGGTTCGGGGAGGGGCTGGAGGCTGCGGCGGACGGCGTCGTGCCGCCGCAGGCGGCGGCGAGCAGCGCCGACGCGATGGCGGCTGTGATCAAGAGTTTCTGCATGCATCTGGATACTGAACCGGGTTACGACCAGGGCACTACTCCGGCGTCACGTACGCGGCGGTGAGGCCGCCGTCGACCAGGAACGTCGTGCCGTTGACATAGCTGGACTCGTCGCTGGCGAGAAACAGGGCCGCGTTCGCGATCTCACGTGCCTTCGCCAGCCGGCCCATCGGCAGGTGGATGCGGCGCCGCTCGTACGCGCCAGGCGTCTCTGAGAAGAGCCGCATCAGCAGCGGCGTCTCGACCGGGCCCGGGCACAACGCGTTGACGCGCACGCCCTGGCGCGCGAACTGGACCGCAAGCTCGCGGCTCATCGACAGCACCGCCCCCTTGGAAGCCGTGTATGCGATCTGGGAGGTCGCGGCACCGACCAGCGCGACGAAGGAGGCTACGTTGATCACCGACCCGCCGCCCGCCTTCAGCAGATGCGGTATGCCGTACTTGCAGCAGAGGTAGACGCCCTTCGCGTTGACCGCCTGGACACGGTCCCAGGCATCGGGTTCGGTGGTGAGGATCGAGTCGTCGTCCGCGGGCATGATGCCGGCGTTGTTGTAGAGCACGTCGATCCGGCCGTAGCGTTTGGCGGTCGCGTCGAACATCGCCTGCACGCTCTTGGGATCGCTGACGTCGGCCTGGAAGAAAAACGCCTCCCTGCACTCGGACGCGGTCTTCTCGCCCGCCTCTTTCCCGACATCCGCGACACATACCTTCGCGCCTTCGGAGGAGAACAGGATCGCCGCCTCGCGGCCGATCCCACCGCCCGCGCCGGTGATCACGGCCACCTTTCCGTCGAGTCTACCCACGCTCAAATAGCCTCGCCCGCTCGTAGTCCGTCACGACCTTGTCGAAGAGCGCCTGCTCACTGCGCGCGTAGTTCAGGTAGTGGTCGATCACGTCGGCGCCGAACGCGTGCTTCGCCATCTTTCCGCCCTCCAGCTCTGCAATCGCCTCACGCATCGAGTGGGGGAATCGCTTGACGTCCGATTCGTATGCGTTGCCTTTGAACTCGGGCGGCAGATCGAGCTTCTTCTCGATACCGTTCAACCCCGCGGCAAGCAGGGCCGCGAACGTGAGGTACGGATTCACATCCGCCCCGGGTATGCGCGACTCGGTCCGCAGGTGCTGGCCGCGCCCGACGATCCGAAACCCGCAGGTCCGGTTGTCGTGGCCCCACGCGAGCGTGGTCGGCGCCCATGTGCCGGCTGCGTACCGCTTGTAAGAGTTGATGGTCGGCGCGAGAAAGATCGCCAGCTCGGATGCGTACGCGATGTGTCCCGCCAGGTATTGATTGAATGTCGCGGACTCTCCGTCGAAGGCATTCCGGCCGCCCTTCCACAGGCTCGAGTGGACGTGGCACGAGCTGCCGATCCACCGGTGGTCGGGCTTCGCCATGAAGGTCACGGAGCATCCGTGCTGATGAGCCATCTCCTTGATGCCGTTCTTGTAGATGACGTGGTTGTCCGCCATCGTCAGCGCGTCGGAGAAGTGAAAGTTGATCTCCTGCTGCCCAGGCCACGCTTCTCCCTTTGAGCTCTCGATCTGGATCCCGGCCGCTTTCATTCCTTTGCGTACGTCACGGATGAACGGCTCGTCGTATGTCGTGGCGAGGACGTGGTAGTCGAGGTTGTAGGGGACCGAAGGAGTCAGGTCGATGTAGTGCTTCGCGTGCGCTTCCGCAAAAGTCTCCTTCAGCAGGTAGAACTCGAGCTCCGAGCCGAACATGGGCTCGAATCCGAGTGACCGCGCGCGGTCGATCTGAGCGCGGAGGACCTGGCGCGGCGAAGGACGCACCGGTTTGCCGTCGTGCCACGCCACATCGCAAAGGACTAGCGCGGTCGCCTCGAGCCACGGGATCAGGCGCATCGTCGCGAAGTCCGGTACCAGGTCGAAGTCTCCGTAGCCTCGCTCCCAGCTCGCCATCTCGTAGCCAGGTACCGGGTCCATCTCCATGTCGACCGTCATCAGGTAGTTGCAGCCCTCGGTCGACTCGCCGTCGTACGAGGTCTCTACGAAGTACTCCGCGTCCACACGCTTGCCCATCAGGCGCCCCTGCATGTCGGTGAACGC
>PLYZ01000060.1 GCA_003151935.1 Candidatus Dormiibacterota bacterium
CGGCGCTGGATCGAGCACTCGCGCTCGCCCAGGTGCACCGCGTTGCCATGGGTGTCGCAGACGACCTGGATCTCGATGTGCCGCGGCTTGCGGATGTACCGCTCCAGGTAGACCGTCGGGTCGCCGAACGCCGAGCGTGCCGCCTGGGCGCTGCTCTCGATCGCGGCCACCAGCTCCTGCTCAGACTCCACGACCTTCATGCCGATCCCGCCACCGCCGCCCGATGGCTTGACCATGACCGGAAAGCCGATCGCATGCGCCGCCGCCGCTGCGGCCGACGGCTCGATCGCGCCGCTGCCCGGGGTCACCGGCACGCCGTGGTCCACGGCCAGCTTTCGCGCCTCCAGCTTCGAGCTGAGCGCGCGCATCGCTGAGGCCGGGGGCCCGATGAACCGGATGCCTGCGGCCTCGCACGCATCCGGGAACGCCGCTTTCTCGGAGAGAAACCCGTAGCCCGGATGAATCGCGTCGGCGCCGCAGTCGTGCGCGACCTTGACTATGCGCTCCAGCTGTAGGTACGACTCGCTCGGAGGAGCGGCTCCGATGTGATGAGCCTCATCGGCGTAGCGAACGTGGATCGCATTGCGGTCGGCGTCGGAGTAGACGGCCGCGGTGGCGATGCCCAGCTCGCGACATGCCCGCATCACACGGATCGCGATCTCGCCCCGATTGGCGACGAGAACCTTATTGAAAAGCTTGCTTTTCATCCTTCAGCAGACGAGTTGCGCTTCACTCGGAGTCAGCTGACCACGAGCAGCGGCTGGTTGGGGCTGACGATCTCTCCCTCTTTGACATAAACGTGGCTGACGCGACCGGCGACGTTCGTGACGATGTCGTTCTGCATCTTCATCGCCTCCAGCACGGCGACGACGTCGCCGAGCTTCACCTCGTCGCCAGCCTTGACGGGGATCTTCACGATCAATCCTTGCATCGGAGCGATCACGGTGCCCTCGCCGGCCTTCGGCGGTGGGCCCGCGCTCGCACCGGCAGCAGATGCGCCGCCGGCAGCGGACATGACAGTCATGCCGGCGCCGGTGACCCGCACCTTGAAGACCTCGCCCTCCACCTCGACCTCGAACTCGGCGGTCGAGACAGGTTCGGGCGTCGGAGGCTCTGCCGCCTCGGCCTGAGCGGGCGCGGGAGCCGGCGCGGGCGTGGAATGAGTCACAGACTGCGGCCGTGACTTGTCGGCCGGCGGCGCCGGCGGTCCACTCAGGTATTCCTGGGCGAGGCTCGGAAACATCAGGTGTATCAGCACGTTGTCGTCGGTTGGCTCGAAACCCAGCTTCCTGACCTGCGCACGCGAGTTCTCCACCTGGGGCTCGAGCAGGTCCGCCGGCCGGATCGTGATCGGCTCCTCGCGGCCCAGGACGAGCCTGCGAAGCTCGTGGTCGGCCGGCACCGGCGGCCGGCCGTACAGTCCCTGCAGGTAATCCTTGAGCTCCTGCGTGACAGTGGCGTAGCGGTCGCCGCCGATCACGTTGTAGACCGCCTGCGTGGCGATCACCTGGCGGATCGGCGCGACCAGCGGCGGATATCCGAGCTCACGGCGCACTCGATTGGCCTCTTCCATCACCTCCGAGATGCGCCCGGCGGCGTTGCGGGCGGCGAGCTGGTGAAAGATGTCCTCCAGCATCTGGCCGGGCATCTGGTAGCGGAGGATGCTGGCGTCGACCCGGTCGGCGAGCGGGTTGAGGTGCTCGATGTGCCGGCGCTTCAGCTCCTCGACATCGTGCTGGACCTCCCACATCGTGTCGAGGTCGAGACCGGTGTCGTATTCGCCGCCGTGGAGAGCCGCGACGACGCTCTCGGCCGCCGGCTGCGAAGTGCCCCACGCGAGGGGCGACATGGCGACGTCCAGGATCTCAGCGCCTGCTTCGACTGCCGCCATGTACGCCATAGGCGCCATTCCGCTCGAGCAGTGCGAGTGCACGTCGATCGGGACCTTGACCACGCTCTTGAGGGTCGTCACGAGCTCCCATGTCGCCTGCGGGCTGAGCAGCCCGGAGGTGTCCTTGATCACGATCTCCTCGCAGCCCATGTCCGCGAGGCCTTTGGCCAGCGAGCCCCATAGCTCGATGTTGTGCGCGGGAGAGATGGCGTAGCTCAGCGCGCCCTGCACCTTCTTCTTCGCCTTGAGGGCCGCGCCGATGGCCGCTTCCATGTTGCGAAGGTCGTTGAGGGGATCGAAGACTCGAAACACGTCGACGCCGCATTTGGCCGCGTGTTTCACGAAGAGCTGGACGACGTCATCGGCGAAGTTGCGCTTGGCCACCAGGTTCTGCCCGCGGATCAGCGCCTGGATGGGGGTATTCGGCGTCACCTTCCGCAGCTTGCGGAGGAAGTCCCACGGGTCTTCGTGGCTGCGCAGCTGCGTCTCGAAAGTCGCTCCGCCGAAGGCCTCCATGGCGGCAAACCCGATCTTGTCCATCTTCGCGGCGATCGGGATGATCTCGTCGCTGCGCAAGTTGCCGCCGAGCAGCGATTGCTGCGCGTCGCGGAACGTGGTGTCGACCAGGCGGACGCGCGCTTTCTTCTTCGCCATCTACTGGGCCAGAGCCGCGCGCTTTTCCGCGTGGCGACGCTCGATCACGTCGTCGTTCAGGCCGAGGATCCGAGCCGCGAGCCATGCGGCGTTTTTGGCGCCGGCTTCGCCGATGGCGACAGTTGCAACCGGGATTCCCGCGGGCATCTGCACGATGGAGTAGAGCGAGTCGACACCGCCCAGGTGCTGGGTCGGCACCGGCACGCCGATCACGGGCAGATCGGTCCAGGCCGCGACCACGCCCGGCAGATGAGCCGCCCCTCCGGCGGCGGCGATCACCACCTTGAGCCCGCGCTCGCGGGCGGAAGACGCCCACTCCATCACGCCTCGCGGATTACGGTGCGCCGAGCACACCTTGACCTCGTGCTCGATCCCCAGCTCGTCGAGCACTTTGACGCACGCCTCCATCAGCGGCAGGTCCGACTTGGAGCCGAGGATGACGCCGACGACTGGGCTCAACTAACCGCCTCCTCTGCTATGTCGCTCCTGAAAAAAGCCCCGTCGAATCGTACCTTCCGGGCCGCGGCCAGCGCCTTTTCGCGGGCCTGGGAGACGGTGTCGCCGAGGGCGACGGAGGTCACCACCCGGCCGCCGTCGGTGACCAGACCACGGCCTGGCTCGAAGCGTGTGCCGGCATGAAAGATGAGCACGCCCGGCGGCATCTCGGCCAGGCCGCGAATCTGAAACCCAGTCTTGACCGCCAACTCGTCGGGGTAGTGCGCTGACGCAACCACGACGCCGACGCAGGGCTGCGGGCTCCAGCGCAGGTCCGGGAAGTCCGCTAGCGTGCCCTTTGCCGCGGCCAGGGCCAGGGCGACGAAGTCGGTCTGCAGGCGGGGCAGCACCACCTGGGCTTCCGGGTCGCCGAAGCGAGCGTTGAACTCGATCGTCCGGATGCCGGCCGGGGTGAGCATCATCCCCGCGTACAGGACGCCCCGAAACTCGTCGCCGCCGTTGGACAGCTCGAGCACCGCCGGACGGAGGACTCGATCCACGACCTGTTGCACCACGGAGTCGTCAACAGAAATCGGCGGTGAGTAGGCGCCCATTCCGCCGGTGTTGGGGCCGGTGTCGCCTTCGTGCGCGCGTTTGAAATCACGGGACGGGGCAAGCGCGACCACGTCCTTTCCATCGGTCACGCCCAGGATGGTCAGCTCAGGGCCTTCCAGCAGCTCTTCGACCACGATCGTCGCGCCGCTGCGTCCGAAGCGGTTCTCGACCAGCATCGCCTCGATCGCGGCATCCGACTCCGCGACGCTCGAGCACACGATCACGCCTTTGCCGCGGGCCAGCCCGTCCGCCTTCACAGCGACCCGCCCGCCGCGATCCTTCGCCCAGCCCTTGGCCGGCGCCGGCTGGGTGAAGACGTCGAACTCCGCGGTCGGGATGTTGGCACGCCTCATCAACGCCTTAGCGAACGATTTGCTCGACTCGATACGCCCTGCTCCGCGATTGGGACCGAAAACGTTGAAGCCCGCGCTGCGCAGGGCATCGCCCACGCCGGCGTCCACTGCCGCCTCCGGCCCGAGGATCACAAGGCCCAGGCGCTCGCGCTTGGCGAAGTCGAGGAGGCGCACCACGTCAGCGGCGCCGATCGCCACGTTGCGCGCCATTCCGCCCGTGCCGCCGTTGCCGGGGGCGCAGTAGACGCGTTCCACGAGCTCCGACTGCACGCACTTCCACACGAGCGCGTGCTCGCGAGCCCCCGAACCGACGACAAGGACCTTCACCGGTGGCAAAGTATGAGAGGGAACCCGGATGGTTCCCTCTCATCGACCGTGCGGCTAGCGCCGCAGGGTCTGCTCTCTTTCCGGTATATCGATGGGCTTGTCCGAAAGATTTCTACACGCGACGATTGGGAGACCGATAGAAACAAAGTCGCGGCCGGGATGAACCCGGCCGCCATCGCGGCGCTGGTAACGAGTCGATTTTTACTCCCACTCGATCGTGCCGGGCGGCTTGCTCGTGATGTCGAAGACGACGCGGTTGACGCCTTTGACCTCATTCACGATCCGGTTGCTGATGCGCGCGAGCACCTCATACGGCACGCGCGCCCAGTCCGCGGTCATGGCGTCCTCGCTGGTCACGACGCGCACGGCGACCACGTTGGCGTAGGTGCGATAGTCGCCCATCACGCCAACCGTTTCGAGCGGGGTGAGCACCGCGAACGACTGCCAGACCTGGCGGTACAGGCCGTTGCGCTTGATCTCGTCCACGACCACCCAGTCGGCATTGCGCAGTATCTCCAGCCGCTCCGCGGTCACCTCGCCCAGGCAGCGGATCGAAAGACCAGGGCCCGGAAACGGCTGGCGGTACACCATCTCTTCGGGCATGCCGAGCTCGAGTCCGACCGACCGGACCTCGTCCTTGAACAGGTATCGCAGAGGCTCGATGAGCTGGAAGCGCAGGCCGGGCGGGAGCCCGCCCACGTTGTGGTGGGTCTTGATCTTGACCGCAGTGGACGAGACGTCCGGCGCGGTCGACTCGATGACATCGGGGTACAGCGTGCCCTGCGCCAGGAAGTCGATGTGACCGAGTCTCGTCGCCTCCGCCTCGAAGACGGAGATGAACTCCCGGCCGACGATCCGCCTCTTCTGTTCGGGGTCGATCACTCCGTTGAGCGCCTGCAGGAAGCGCTCGGTGGCGTCGACGTGGCGGATGTCCATGGCGAGGTTGCCGTGCATGACGGCCAGTACCCGCTCCGGTTCTTCCTTGCGCAGCAAGCCGTTGTTGACGAACACGCAGGTCAGCTGGTCGCCGATGGCGCGGTGCACAAGGGTCGCGGCGACAGCCGAGTCCACTCCACCTGACAGGGCGCAGATCACGCGCCCGCCACCGACCTGGGCGCGGATACTCTCGGTCGCCTCTGCGATGAAAGATCCTGCCGTCCACGAAGCGTCGCAGTGGCAGACGCCGTAGAGGAAGTTGCGCAACACCTCGCGTCCGCTTGGCGTGTGAACCACCTCGGGGTGAAACTGGATACCGAAGATGCCGTGGCCGTTCGTGAACGCGGCCACCGGCGAGTTGCCGCTGGAGGCGAGCGAGTGGAACCCAGGCGGCAGCTCGCTGACGTGATCGCCGTGGCTCATCCAGACGGGGAGCTCGTCGTTCAGGCCCTGGAAGAGAGCGTTGGGCTCGCGCACCGCCAGCAGCGCGGGGCCGTACTCGCGGGCATGCCCTGGATCGACCTTGCCGCCGAGGTGGTGCGCGATGAGCTGCATGCCGTAGCAGATGCCGAGCACCGGGATTCCCGCGCGCAGGGCTTCGGGGTCGACCTGCGGAGCTCCGGGCTCGTAGACGCTGGCCGGGCCGCCACCGAGGATCAGGCCGGACGGGTCGCGCTTCTTCAGCTCGGACCACGGCGTGGTCCCGGGGACCAGCTCGCAATAGACGTTCGCCTCGCGCACGCGGCGCGCGATCAACTGGCTGAACTGCGAACCGAAGTCGAGTACGAGGATCGTCTGCTGCCGCATTTCATGTTCTGAGCGCCCTGCGCGCGCCCGGCTGCCCTTGACTGCTTCGCGGTCGTGCGCGGCCGCGGCGGTCATGCTCAGCTCAGCTCTTTCCCATGCCCACGTGCTGGGCCTGCTGGAAGGATTTGCCTTCGGATGTGATCGACGGCGCGATGACCATCTCCACGTGCTGGAACTCAGGGATGTCGCGCGCGCCGCACACGCCGAGCGCGGAACGCAGCGCACCGGCGAAGTTCTGGCTTCCGTCGTCGACTCGCGCGGGCCCCAGCAAGATCTCGTGCAGGGTCGCTTTCGTGCCGACGTGGATCCGGGTGCCGCGTGGAAGGTTGGGGTCGGGGGTCGCCATGCCCCAGTTGAAACCCTTCGACGCAGATTCCTCGGCGCCGGCGAGAGGTGTGCCGATCATCACCGCATCCGCGCCCGACGCGAATGCCTTGCAGACGTCCGCTCCGATCCGCATGCCGCCGTCGGTGATCACCGCCACTCGCATTCCGCCACGGCGCATGTGCTCGTCGCGAGCGGCGGCGATGTCCGCGGTGGCCGTCACCTGAGGAACCCCCACGCCCAGGACCCCGCGCGTCGTGCAGGCGGCGCCAGGGCCGACGCCGACGAGGATGCCGGCGATGCCGGTCTCCATCAGCTCCAACGCGGTTTCGTAGTGCACGCAGTTGCCCACGACGACCGGGATGGCACACGCGCGGACGAGCTGCTCAAACGACAGCTGGTGGTACGACTGAGACGAGTGGCGTGCGGTGAGCACCGTCCCCTGCACGACGAGGACGTCGGCCCCGGCCTTCTGCACGACCTCCGCACGCTCGGCGGCGCGCGCAGGAATGGTCGAAACCGCGCACGGGACGCCTGCGGCTTTGATGGCCTTGATACGCTCGGCGATCAAGTTCGGCTTGACCGGCTCGCGATATACCTCTTTGAGCAGCGCGTTGATCTGCGACTTGTCCGCCTCGGCGATGCGCTTGATGATCGGAGCCGAATCCTGGTAGCGCGTGTGCACGCCGTCGAGGTTGAGCACCGCGACTCCGCCAAGCTTTCCCATCGCGATGGCGAAGTCGACGTCAACGACGCCGTCCATGGCCGAGCCCCAGATGGGAAGAGGGAGCTTGAAGCGCTCACCCATCGAGAAGGAGATGTCGACCTCGTCGGGATTCAGCGTGACGCCGCCGGGAACGAGTGCGACCTCGTCAAACCCGTACGCGCGGCGCGCCCGCCGGCCGATACCGATCTCGAGGCCAGACTGCTCCCCGGGAATCGTTCCGCGGGTTTCAAGCCGGCTCTGATTCAGGGGTGTGTTTACTCCAATGGCGGCGGGGTTCGTTGAATTATACGGAATGCCGGCGACGTCAACGTTGGCCGCATAAACTTTTACTCGTGTATCGGACGCTGGAGTACCTGCGCGGAATCTCCGATGTCGACGTCGCGAGGCTTCGAGCCCGCGGCATCCGGCATACCAATCAGCTCCTGCATCGCACGTCGCTCGCCATCGACCGCGAGCGGCTGTCAAAGAAGACCGGCATCAGCACCGACCGGCTCCTGGAGTTCGTGAACCAGTGCACCCTGCTCGAGGTTTCGGGGATGGATCATTTCCTGCCGATCATCCGGCGCCTCGGCATCGATTCGATGGGAGACCTGCGCGCGCAGGACGCCCGCGCGCTGCACGCCAAGGTGGTCGATGCCGTCGGGCTGTCCGGCGCGCCCAGCTTTTCCGACGTTCAGTACTGGATCAGCCAGGCGACGGCGCTGGACATCGTCGAGGCCCCGGAACCGAACCCGCCGATACCTGTGGTGAAGTAGCTCAGCCACCGGGTTGGGTCACCGCCTCGACGACCCTGCCCTCGAGACGCACCTCGATTGCCCGGCGCACCGAATGCGGCAGCCCTTCCCAGTGGACGCGAACTCCCGCTGCCGGCGGGTTAGAGAAAGACACCTCGGCGCAGCTTCAGGTTGTCGTAGATGCCCTGCTGGATGGTGTCCCGCACCTGGTCGGACAGGGCCATCACAAGGTTGTTGTCGTCGGCCGCTTCCGGCGGATGCTCCTCGACGTGGATAGGTGAGTGGAACCGGATATGCCACTTGCTGGGTAGGGGGATCATGCCCAGCGGCCCCAACCACGGCCAGAACGGCGTGATCGGGAAGTAGGGCAGGCCGAAGAACTTCGCTACAGGCGCAAGGTCCGCGACCATCGGGTAGATCTCTTCCGAACCCACCACCGACACCGGGATGATCGGCGCCCCCGACCTGATCGCGGTCGCGACGAAGCCTCCACGACCGAAGCGGCGCAGCTGGTAACGATCTTTGAAGCTCTTCCCGGACCCTCTCACGCCCTCCGGAAAGACAAGGACGAGCTCGTCGCGCTCGAGCAGCCGGCGGGTGTCGTCGGGGTGCCCGACCGTCTGGCCGGTGCGCCGCAGGAACCAGCTCAGCATCGGCATGCCCATGTAAAGGCTCGCCACCAGCGCGCGCACGTGACGCGGATGCGAATGCTCCGCGAAGACCGCCGTTTTGATCATGGTGCCGTCCCAGGGCAGGACGCCGGCGTGATTCGAGACGAGCAGGGCGCGGCCTGTCGCCGGCACGTTCTCCACACCGGTGGTCTCCACGCGCCAGTAGTCGCGGTAGAGAACCATGAAGACCGAGATGAACGACTCGGTCCACTGCGGATCGAAGCCGAAGTCGTCGACCTCGTAGTTCGGACCGCGGACCGCAAGCTCGCGCTGCTTGTACATGAACTGGGCGAACTCCATGACCCGGTTGAGGTCGATGACATCGCGCCCTGTGAGCTGGCGAAGCCGGACCGACAGCTCGCTGAGTCCCTGGAAAGGCAGCAGCGGCGCCTGCTGCTGAAGACGCTTGACGGACTTCGCGAGTCGCGGGCCCGATTTCGGCTTCACGATCTCCGCCCGTGTGCTGTCCTTCCGCCGCTGCTTGGGAGATTTCGCCTGGATCACTTGTGCGCCTCGAGCATCGACGCTGTGCGCTGCCCGTTCCGCCCGTCTCGCCGGCGGCGCTGAAGGTAGACCTGCAGCTCGTACTCCTGAGGCGGTGACGGTGCCTCGATCACCTCCAGGACTTTGCCTCTCGCAAGGCCGTCCATGACGGCGCGCGAGCTGTGGGCGGGCTTCCAGCCGAACTCGGCCTCGAGCCTCGAACAGTCCATCACCGAACCGAAAGCGATCACGTCCGCAAGATGAGCCTGGACCTCGACCCGAGTCAGAGCGCGCAGCGCGAGGCGCCCGATCCAACGCCCGTATGGAGGCAGGATCGGGGCAGGACTTCCGCCCATGATCGCGATTGCCTGGCTCAACAGGACCACACCGCCGGCGGCGACGTTGAAGATTCCGGCGTGCCCGCCCATGACGGCGCGCACGATGGCCTCCGCGGCGTCGTCTTCGTGCAGCAGCTGCAGGCGAGGGTCAAAGCCGGCGAAGGTCGGCACGATGGGAAGCGAGAGATAGCGCGCCAGCGTGGTGTCCTCGCTGACCCGAAAACCGAGCCGCAGCACGCTGACCTTGGATGACTCGTTGCGCAGGGCGAATTCCGTGACGAGCTGTTCCATGTCGAGCAGGTCGCGTGTGACCGAGGAGGCCTGGCGCTCGACGTTCGTCATCTCTTCGGAGAAGAACGACGGATCGCCCGGACCCGCTCCGTAGATCGCCTGGCTTGATTTCACAATCAGCCTGCGGACGCGGCCGGACGGCGCCGAGCATCCGGCGAGGACGTTCATCATCCCGATCACGTCGGTCTCGTGGATCGAGCGTTCGTCGCGAGGCGAGTCGACCATGACTGCCAGGTGCACGATGGTGTCGACGTTCAGCTGGCGCACGAGCTTTCCGATCGCTGCGTGGCGCGTATCCGCGTGGACGAAATCCATCTCCTCCAGCGCGCTTATCGGATCCTTCACGTCGCATCCGAACAGGTAGGGCACCTGTGGGACCAGCCGTCTCGCCACCTCGGCGCCGAGCGGGTTGGACACGCCGGTGATGAGTACGCGGTTGGGCCGTTGGAGACTCATCGCGCTCTCAATCTAAACCAGTGGAGCTTTAGCCCGGATTCACTCCGGGCGTCCCCAGGCTCGTCAGCTGCGTCTTCAGACAACCTGAATGTCAAAGGAGGGTACCGCGGGGATTCACTCCGGGCGTCCCCAGGCTCGTCAGCTGCGTCTCCAGACAACCTGAATGTCAAAGGGGGGTACCGCGGGGGGATCCTGATCCCCCCGCGCCTTCACACCCCGATTATGGGTAAATCCCGCGCACCGTCGTCGCGTTGGCCACCCTCTGCACGGCCAGGGCGTAGGCGGCAAGCCGCATGTCGATGCGCTTGTTGACCGAGGTGTGGAGGATCTCGTAGAACGCGCGGGTGATGACGTGGTGCAGCTTAGTGTTGATCTCCTCCTCCTCCCAGAAGAAGGCCTGCAGGTCCTGGACCCACTCGAAATACGAGACGATCACGCCGCCCGCGTTCGCGATGATGTCAGGGACCACGAAGATGTTCCGGTCGTGCAGGATTGGGTCAGCTTCAGGGGAGATCGCCGCGTTGGCTCCCTCCGTGATCAGCCGTGCGCGAATCCGGCCTGCGTTCTCCCCCGTGATCTGGTCCTGAACGGCGGCTGGGACAAGAACGGTCACGGGCAGCTCGATGATCTCGTCGTTGGTGACGTTGTCGGCCTTCTTGAAACCTGTGACGCCGCCGCGGACCTGCCGGTGCTCCTCGAGGGCCCCGAGGTCGAGGCCGTTGGGGTTGTACACGCCTCCTCGGGAATCGCTCACGGCCACGACTTTCACCCCGGCCTCGGCCAGCAGCCGAGCCGTCGACCGGCCCACCTGGCCGTAGCCCTGCACTGCCACGGTTGGGGTCTCCTCGTCGACGTGTAGGTACTTGAGTCCTTCGAGCGTGAGGTAGGTCGCCCCGCGACCGGGGGCGTCGATGCGTCCTTCTGAACCACCGACATCGACCGGCTTGCCGGTGACCGACGCTGTCACCGAGTGGCCGGAGTGCATCGAGATCGTGTCCATGATCCAGGCCATCACCTGCGGGTTCGTGCCCATGTCCGGCGCGGGGATGTCCTTCTCCGGTCCGATGAGGATCGCGATCTCGGTCGCGTAGCGGCGGGTCAGGTGCTCGAGCTCGCTCATGGACAGCTTGTTCGGATCGCATGCCACCGCGCCCTTGGACCCGCCGTAGGGAAGTCCGACCGCAGCGCATTTCCACGTCATGAGCATCGCCAGGGCCTTGACCAGGTCGAGGTTGATGTTCGGGTGGTAGCGGATCCCCCCCTTGGCGGGTCCGCGGCTGATGTTGTGCTGAACGCGCCAACCGGTGAACACGCGCACGGACGCGTCGTCCATCCGAACCGGGAAGTGGACGGTCAACTCCCTTTTGACGTCACGCAGGCCACGGCGGGCGTCGTCCGAGAGGCCGATCACGTCGGCCGCGGCGTCAAACCGCCGCTGTGCGGTCTGGAAGGCGGAGGCGCGGGTTTCGACCGCCATTTCGGGACCTCAGAGTTTACTCCTAGCCCCACGAACTCCGAGGCTTCGCCGTGAGTTCGCGGGGACCCCTTAAGCCATGCGCACCGCTAGCCGCACAATTGGTGGTTCATGTCACGCCGCCAGCTGCTCAGCGTCGCCGTGGTCGCCGCGGTTGCGCTTGCCACCGGGTTCCTCGTCGCCGGCCAGGTCAAGGCGCAGCTCCTGACCCCCTCCAACCAGGTCGCCCGCTACCAGGCGCTCGTGCGCAGCGTGCAGGACCTGGAGGCGACCAACGCCGGATCGCGAAGCCAGATCGCAGCTCTTCGGGCCCAGATCGACGCACTGGAATCTGACGCGGCGGGGCGCTCCGCAGTGACCCAGGCGTTGCAGAACCAGGTCGCGGACCTCCGGGCTCACGCGGGGCTGACCCCTCTGCACGGCCCCGGCGTCGAGGTTGAACTGGCCAACGGAATACCGGGACCCACGACCAGTGGACAGGCGAGCTACCTGGTCAACTACCAGGACGTCCAGGACATCGTGAATTTGCTTTTCGCTCAGGGAGCGGAGGGCGTTGCAGTCAACGGACGGCGGATCACGCCGCTCACGGCGTACTCGGGCTCGGAGGGCCAGGTCGTGATCGACCAGGGCCCGCCGCAATCGTCTCCGCTCAAGCTGGTCGCGGTCGGCGACCGCAACCGGATGGTGGCCGCGCTCGACGATGCTTCGGCGCTCCCGGACATCCGCGCCCGTGAGGTCCAGTTCCAGCTTCATCTGAGCTTCTTCGGCAGCCCCGACGTTCCTCTGCCCGCGTACGACTCGAGCTTGCAGATTCCTCATGTCAGCGCGATTTAGGCCCGCGTCGCGGCGGCGGTCGACCGGCCGCGCGATCAGCGTCTGGCTGATCGCCCTGCTGGTCGCTCTCGTGGCAACGGTACAGATTCGAAGCCAGGCCGAGGTCGAGCGAAGTCTGGTCGGCACCGACACGACTTCGCTCGCCTTCCTGATCGACGACCTCCACCGCGCCAACGACTCGCTCCAGGCTGAGGCCGCCGACCTGCAGGCGCGACAGGCCACGCTTCGGTCCGGGACCAGCGGGGCGGCAGACCAGGTTCTAACCGATGAGGCCAGCCGCCTGCGTGCGATCGAGGGCCTGGTACCGGTGCACGGCCCGGGTGTCGTGATCGTGGTCGACGCCACCGGGCTGACGGCGCTCGACCTGCAGGACGCGATCAACAACCTGACAGCGGGAGGCGGCGAGGCGACGGCGGTCAACGACCATCGCGTGGTCGTAGGCGTCGCGGTCGAACAGACAGGCTCCGGCGTCGCGATCGATGGTGTCGTTGTGAATCCACCGTGGACGATCACGACGATCGGGGATGCCAGTCGCCTCGCTGAGGTTGCCGACCTGATGACCAATGCGCTGCGCGCCGACCGCCGCGTGCGACAGGCGACCTATCGCGTCGAAGCGGATGTCGCGATCCGGTCGGTGATCAGCGCGCGGCCTTTCGTTTACGCGCTCGGTTCTTAACCGGCTCGGCGGCAAGCAGCTTCTTGAGCTGCGCTGAGATGCGATCCAGCCGGGCATTGATGCGATCGATGTCGGTATGGCTCGGTATGCGCAGCCGCCTCAGCGCGCCCGCGATCGCCTCATCCGCCCGCTCCTCGATGTCCTCGCGCCGCCGCTCCATCTGGTTTCTCAGATCGGATGGCACGTTGAGGGTCTTGCGAACGTAATCGAGCAGCGCCTGTCCGCGCTCGTGGATGACCTCGCCGCCCGCGTCGACCAGCGCCGCGGGACCGCGCTTCTCCTGCGAGAGGACGACCTGGGACAGAGTCACCTGTGTCAGGTCGTGACCGTTATTTCGATCGACGACCTTGATCTCGTGCCCGGCGCGGACCAGCTCCGCGATTCCTTCGAGCGTGATGTAGCGGCTCGTGCGCGTGTCGTACAGCTTGCGATTTGCGTACTTCTTGATAAGGTGTCGATCAGGGGCTGTCGTCACGGCCGCGCCCATTCTAAGGCGGTGCGTCAAATGCTCCGCCCGGCATTCAGGCGTCGAGCGCATCAGGTTGGGACATCATTGAATTTGACGGAGGTTGAGGCATGGCAGCAAAGAAGCGGAAGTCGTCTCGATCCAGGCCATCCGGGCTGGTTGACCGCGCCGTCAGGGCCGGCCGGAAGGCTCTCCGCGAGGCCGAGAGCCGCGTGCCGAGGGACGTGCGCCGCCAGCTCGAACGCTCGATCAAGGACGGCCAGAAGACGCTCAAGACGGCGATCGACCAGCTCCAGGTTCAGGTCCGGCGAACGGCGAAGCAGGCCGACGTGGAGAAAGCTCTGAAACGCCTCGACGGACTGAGCAAGCAGGTGCAGGACCTGGCGCGCGCCGCGGCTTCGCGAGGAGCATCCACGACCCGACGTGCGACAAGCACGGCGAAGCGAACGACGCGCAAGGCTGCAAGCACGGCCAAGCGCGCAGCGCCCACAAACAAGAACACGGCCGGAGCGACGCGGCGCACCACCCTCACTCGCAAGCCTGCCGCCCGCACGACCTCTCGAACGCCGGCATCTGGAGCAACGACCGTGCGTAGGGCTGCGTCGCCGCGGCGCGCACCGGCTCGACGGGCCACACCGTCGGCGCCGCCCGAGCCGGAATCGGGGCCGATACCCGAATCAGGCGACTCCGAGAGCTAAAGCCTCCCGAAGACCGGGATTCCGCCCAGAAGGACAGCCCTCGGTCGGGGTGATTCCGTCCGGGTGCTCGATCCCGGTTTGTCGATCGGATCGTGCTCGTAGACCTGCAGGTCCGCGAGCATGCCCGGCTCGAGGGTTCCCTTTTTCGATTCCTCGAAGCTCGCGTAAGCGCCGCCGGCGGTGTAGGCCTTGAGCGCCTTCAGCAGCCCGATCCCGTTCACCTGGTCGTCCACGGCCACCTGGAGGCCCGCCCAGGGGTTGGGATCGGCCGCCACCGGCAGGTCCGAGCTGAAAGCCACCGGGACGCCGGCGCGCATCAGCCGGCCGTGCGGCGCCAGGTCTGCGCGGTCGCGCACGGGGAAGAACAGAGCCGACGCGACGCGGCCGAAACGTGCCGCCATCGGCTGCATCACGGCCACCATGCGCAGCTTCGCCAGCCGGGCTTGAAGGTCCGGCGGGCAGATGGTGCAGTGCTCGACCCTGTGACGCATCTCGACGCCTCCGGGAGCTGCTTCAACTGCGTCGCACATCGCTTCGATGGCCGCATCGCCGATCGCGTGGGCGGCCACCTGCAGTCCAGACAGCGTGGCGCCGATGACGAGCTCGCGCAGCTCGGTGGGAGTCGTACGCCACGTCCCTCCGCCACTGCGCATCGCGACGCGCTCGGCTCCGCCGTCGACGAACACCTTGACCGGCCCGGCTCTCAGGAGCGAGCCGCCAAAGCCGGCGCGCGCTCCAAGGCTTGAGGCCGCCTCGAGCAGCTCCCAGGAGAGAAACTCGTTGACCCGGATCCGCAACCGGCCGTCTGCGGCAAGCTGCTGATAGGCGCGCAGGTCGTCCGCAAAGCCTCGGTTGACGGCGGCGCCGACGGAGGTGATACCGCGGGAGAGCAGCAGCTTCTGTGCCAGGAGGATCCCCGCCTGGCGTCGCTCGAGGCTTGGCGGCGCCTGCACGTCCGCGACGAGGCGCATCGCCGACTCGAGGAGCAGCCCGTCGGGCGAGCCGTCGTGATCGCGTCCGATCCGCCCGCCCGGCGGGTTCTTCGTCTCGGACGTGATTCCCGCAGCGGCGAGCGCCGCCGAGTTCGCCACGCGCGCGTGCCCGCCGCGCTCGTCGATGTACGCAGGCCGCCGGCCTGTTCCCCGGTCCAGCTCCCGGCGGTGAGGCTGGCGGCGTTCGGCGAGCTCGTCGGCGCGGTATCCCATGCCCTGCTGCCATTCGCCGGGCTTGAGCGTCCGCGAGTGCGCTCTCAACCGCTCGGCGATCTCGGTCGCGCTTCGGGCGCCGCCCAGGTCGGCGCCGAATCGGGTCAGGCCGTAATAGACGACGTGCGCGTGTGCGTCGTTGAAGCCGGGCAGAACGGTGGCGCCGGCCAGGTCGATCACGCGCGTCCGCGGTCCGCGCAGGCTCATCAGCTCCGCTCCGCCGGCGGCGATGACCAGGCCGCCCGCAATCGCGAGATGACTGTGAGCCTTGAGGCCGGAGCGCCCCAGCGTTCGGATGCGGCCGCGAGCGAGGATTAGGTTGGCTAACCCCCCGAACTCGGAGGACCCGCGAAGCGGCACGCCCTGAGTTCGCGGGGACCCCGTCTTAATGCTCAAGCAACGTTAGATTAAGCGCGTGCCCGTGATCGACCTTCGCTCAGATACCGTGACGATGCCTACGCCGGAGATGCGCAAGGCGATGGCGACCGCGCCATTGGGCGATGACGTTTTCGGCGACGATCCGATGGTCAACGAGCTGGAGCAGATGGCCGCTGAGCGCCTTGGCAAAGAGGCGGCCCTATTCCTGCCGAGCGGGACGATGGGGAACGTGGTCGGGGTGGCCGTCAACACGCGTCCTGGCGAGGAGATGATCGCCGACGCCGACGCTCACGTCTTTTTATATGAGGGAGCCGGCGCCGCTGTCATCTCCGGAGTCCAGATCAGGCCGGTGGCAACAGCCACGGGCGTGATGACTCCGGCACAGATCGAGGCCGCGATTCGGCCGCGCGACGACTTCCACCAGCCCATCACCGCCGCGGTCAGCTTCGAGGACACCCACAACCGCCACGGCGGCGTCGTCTGGCCGCTGAAAGACTTGCGCGCGGCGGCGCAAACCGCTCGAGGCCTTGGACTCCGCGTGCACCTCGATGGCGCCCGGATCTTCAACGCGTCGGTTGCCGCCGGGACGGATGTCGCCGACATCGCTGCGTGCGCAGACACGGTGACGTTCTGCCTTTCCAAGGGCCTGGGCTGCCCGGCAGGAAGCGTGTTCTGCGGAAGCGCGGAGGATGTGGATCAGGCTCGACGCTGGCGCAAGCGGCTCGGCGGCGCGATGCGGCAGGCGGGGGTAATCGCGGCGACCGGCGTGATCGCCCTCAGGACCATGGTCGACCGCCTCGCCGAGGACCACGCCAACGCGTGCACCCTCGCTGAGGGATTGGCGGAGCTCTCTGGCGTACGCTGCGACCTGTCGCGCGTGCAAACCAACCTGGTCTTCTTCGACCTGGAGCGGATGACGGGCTCTGAATTCGAGGCGGAGTGCGGCAAGCGTGGCGTGCTGGGTGGGGCGACGGGCCCAAATCGGGTTCGCTTCGTCACCCACTATGGGATCACCGCCGGCGACATCCAGTCGACGCTGAAGATCTGTGAGGAGGTGTTGAGCACATGAGCACCAGGCTCTCGCCGGACGGCATGTACTACTGGGACGGCCAGCAGTGGGTGAGCACGCTGTCGCACGACGGCCGCTCCCGGTGGAACGGGACCTCGTGGATCCCGACGGCCCAGGTTTATGGACCCACCAATTACCAACCGCCTGGCCGCGTCGCCCGCGAGCCCACCTCATGGACGCGGCCGCTTCAGCTCACGGTCGCCGCCTTTTACGCCCTTCAGGGCCTTTACACCCTCACGCTCCCCTTCTGGATGAGCGGGCCGCTCGCCCAGGCGATGAACCAGAGCATCCAGCGCCAGCAGCAGCTGAACCCGACCGCAAGCCCGCCGCCGGCCGAATTCATGAACGCGATGACCTCGTTCATGAGCGGAGCACTGTGGGTCGCGGCAGTATTTGGTTTAGCGATCGCCGCGGTCGCGGTGATCGGAGCGCTCAGCCGATGGACCTGGATCTATTACGTCGTGCTGGTGTTGCTCGGGCTGGGGACGATCTCCCTTCCGCTGGACCTGGTCAACGCCGCCGGTGGCTCGGCCATCACGAGTGCCTCGGGGTTCAGCATGCCGTCATGGACCTACTGGGTAGGACTTGCAACTGCGATCCCGGGCACGGCGCTCTTCGTCTGGATGCTGGTCGCGCTCGTCAAGCGCGGTCCATGGGCGATGAGGAAGGTCGCGGCGCAGCTCAGCTGAGAAGATCTGCCAGCAGGAGCGGGTCGATGTTGCCGCCGCTGACGACAGCCACCGTCCGCGGCCCCGGCTCCAGTTGTTCCAACGCCGCGTAAGCCAGGGCGCCCGCCCCTTCCGCCACCACCTTCGCGGCGGTCGCCAGCTCCGGGATGGCGGACCGTAGGCGCGGCTCGGGGACGGTCAGCCATCGGTCAACGCACTCCTTCAACAGCTCGAACATCCTCGCGTCGAATGGCGCAGTCGTCCCATCGGCGACCGTCTCCGGCTTGATCGCAACCGGGCCGCCGGCTTCCAGGCAGCGCGTCCACAGCGCGTAGCCGTCCGACTGAACTCCGATCACCTCAACCTCCGACCGAAGAGTTTTGAGCGCGGACGCGATGCCACCGATGAGGCCGCCCCCACCGACTGGAACCAGCACTCGTGCGAGGTCCGGCACGTCTTCTAGAAGCTCGACGGCGAGTCCGCCGTGCCCCGCCATCACCTGCGGATCGGCGAAGGGGTGCAGAAACGTTTCCGGTTCATTCCGCCATTGCTCGTCTGCCATCCACTGGAGCATCTCCTCGCGCGGCATCAGGATGGGAGTCGCGCCCCACCTCCTCACGCCTTCGATCTTTAGTGGGGGAGCGGTGTCATACATGACGACTCGGCACCGGACGCCGAGTGTCTTGGCGACGTAGGCGCACGCCTGCGCGGCATTGCCGGCGCTGACGGTGATCAGACCGCGGCGGAGCTCCTCCGGATCGAGCCCCAGCGCCGCAGCGAAGAACCCGCGGACCTTGAAGCTCCCGGTCGGCTGCAGGCACTCGAGTTTGAGCAGCGCGCCCTCGACCGGGATCAGCGGGGTACGCAGGACATGCGGTCGCGCCCGTTCGGCCGCCGCCCGGATTCGATCGACGCCAATCATTCGGGACATCGCGATAATCGTAGGGATGCCGATCTACGAATACCGGTGCGAGGAATGCGGCAAGCGCTCCACCACCCTTCTGCCGAGCTACTCGTCACCCGACCCGCCCTGTCCCCATTGCGGGAAGCCGGCCTTGAAACGCCTGGTATCGACGTTCGCCACGGTCAGCTCGGGTGAGAGCGACGGCGGAGACGACTTCGATGAGGGCGGCGGCGGAGATGACTTCGGAGGAGGGGACGACTTCGGCGGTGGGGGCGATTTCGGTGGAGACGACGACTTCTAGGTAGAGCTCAAACCGAGCACGTCGTTGGCGGCCCGAATCAGCTCGCTGCGGTGAGCCTCGTCGTGCGCAAAGATCCTGAACAGGGCCATGCGCACGGGCAGGCGCTTGAACAGGTCGAGCACGCGACTCTGCTGGTAGCGATCCTCGAGGGGTTCGTAGATGAGGATGTCCGCGGTCTCGGTCATCGGGTTGAACGCCCTCGACTCCTGAGCCGCCACGTCCACTTCGAACACGATGTCGCGAAGTCCTTTGGGGAGGCGCTCCCTCAGCTCACGCGCGAACTGCTGCCGAGTCACGCTCAGGGCGCCGGCGGGGATCTCCTTCGCGTCGGTATGTCCCTGGTAGATGAGCTTCCACTTGAGCTTGCGCGCGACCACGTCGCCCCACGCCGCCCCGAGCTCGCGCTGCCGGGCGTCTCCATGGCCAAGCGCCCAACGGTCCACCTCGGACAGCAGCGACCACTCCGTCAGCATCTGGTACCGATCGAGCATCTCCAGCGGGTTGCCCCCGAGCAGCAGCTCGACTGTCGGCCGGAACACCTCGCGCAGCTGGAGGTCGATGCGCCGCACGGTCCTGTGGAAGTAGACCTGCGAATAAAGGTACAGGCGGGCGCTGAGAAACATATAGAGCGCTTCCGCGCCATGAGCGTGCAGCGTGAGGCCCCGCTCCGAGATGAACGAGTAATGGACGATCCGCTCCACGTCGACCGGACCTGTCGCGACGCCGCATATATAAGAGTCGCGAGGGACGTAGTCCATGTTATCGGCCGAGTACGCGCCCACCAGCGCAGGCTTCAGCGCCGCAAGCCACGAAGGCGGTTGAAAGTCCGCCAGCTCCGCGGACGAGATCAGATATGCGACCCACCGGGGGTCGACCCGTTCTCCGGGTTCGAAATCCGCGTTGGGCGAGGCTCCGAGCGAGCCGATCATGTCGCCGAGCGGGCCGGAGATCAGCGCCCGGCCGATGACCTCGTGGTCGATGCCCCACCTATCCAGGTAGTTCTCGTCGAAGAAATGTCCGAAAGGACCATGCCCGACGTCGTGCAGCAGGCCCGCCATGCGCATCGTCTCTTCAACCAGGGCGGCCGAAGGCGCGTCCTCATGGCATACGCTCAACGACGGATGCAGGTGACGGGCCCATTCCCCGGCAAGGTGCATCGATCCAAGGGCGTG
This sequence comes from Candidatus Dormiibacterota bacterium, assembly GCA_003151935.1. Taxonomy (GTDB): domain Bacteria; phylum Chloroflexota; class Dormibacteria; order Dormibacterales; family Dormibacteraceae; genus Palsa-870. The sequence goes on from PLYZ01000060.1 coordinate 19,888, forward strand.
CTGGAAGCGTGAATGCTCGGCGGTGGCGAACACCCACCAAGCGCTCTGAAGCTGGTGGATGCGGCGAAGGCGCTGCATCCAGGCCGAGTCGACCAGGTCCTGCTCGGATGCACCGCCGGGCACGCCGCCGGGCCCCCCCTTCGTGATGCGAAGGTATCGGTAGATGGGATCGCTCGACAGGTTGACCCGCGAGTACTCGGCCGGCGTCTGTGCCACGCGGCGATTATCCCCATGAACGCCGGGCTCAAGCAGGGTATCGACCTCTTTAACGGCGGCAGGTACTGGGACGCCCACGAGGCCTGGGAGCACGTGTGGATGCCTGATCGCACGGGACACGACGCCGGTTTTTACAAGGGACTGATCCAGGTCGCGGCGGGATGCCTCCACTACAGCCGGCACAATCGCCGCGGCGCGGTCAACAAATGGCGCAGCGGCGCGGACTACCTGCGGCCGTATCTACCGGATCACCTCGGCGTTCGCCTGTCGCCGCTCGTCGCGACCGTCGACCAGTTCCTGGACGCCATGAATCCGCGCGAGTGGCCCAAGCTGACGATGCCGCAAATCATTCAGGACTAGAGGAGCGTCGTGTTCAGGCCGGGTTCATCCCGGCCGTCACCCGGACTGCCACTACCAAGCTCGTACGGGCGTGGCGGCACACAGGAGGGGGTTCCGTGGGGGAGGACTTACGTCCTCACCCGCGCTTTCAGGAATAGAGGAGCATCGCGTCGAGGCCGGGTTCATCCAGGCCGTCACCCGGCCTGCCACCACCAAGCTCGGACGGGCGTGGCGGCACAGAGGAGGGGGTCCCGCGGGGGAGCAATCAGTAAGGCCCATCCCTAACGCCGCTTGCGCGCGACTACCTCCTCACCCGCGCTTTCAGGAATAAATGAGCGTCGCGTTCAGGCCGGGTTCATCCCGGCCGTCACCCAGCATGCCATTACCAGACTCCTACAGGCGCGGCGGCACACAGGAGGGGGTCCCGCGGGGGAGGACTTACGTCCTCACCCGCGCTTTCAGGAATAAGGTGGGAAGCGGCGCCCAGCGGACTTCTCGATCAAGCCTCCATGGCCGAGCCCGGCCAGGTCGATCGGCGAGCCCGAGAACACGAAGGGCAGCACCAGGTCGAGCGACGTGTTCTTGCCGAAACCGGCGCAGGATGCGATGCCCAGGACAGCCGCCCGGCCCAGACGCCCCATCCAGAGCATCGAGCCGGGGTGCGCCGGCATCCCGAAGCGGATCAGCTCGCCGCCCGCCTGCTCCAGCTCCGAGTAGGCGGGGTCGAGCGGGTCGATCGATGACGCCCCGGCGAAAAGGACGAGGTCGGCACCCGCCTCTGTCGCGTGGGCGTAGGCGGCGGCCACCGCCGCCCGGTTGCGGGCGACTTCCTCGACGCCCAGGAGATCGGCGCCATACCAGCCCAGCTTTCGCTGAACGGCGTCCGCGAACAGCGACCGGGCATTCGGCTTCAGCTTTTCGGTCACGACGATCGCCGTGCGCAGCGGAAGAAAAGGCAGCAGCTCGAGAACTCGGAACTCCAACGCCATGTATGAGGCTTCGCGGACGACTTGCTCGGGCACCGCGACCGGCGTCACCTTGCAGCCGGCAACCTCCTCCCCAGCCTCCACCGCCTGACCGTCAAAAAGGGTGAAGAGGGCGATCCCGGAGAGGGCGTTGATCTTGCCTACGAGAGCAGCGTTGACGCGCAGCAAGCCACGCCTCGTGGCGACGAGCCGGTACTGGCTCTGCTTCGGACCCTCAACCCGAAGCGGCCCCAGCTTCGCGATGGCGTTCGCCAGCCGGCGCCCGGCTTCGTCCTCGTGGAGATCACCCGGCTCGAGCTCGACGGCGTGGACCTCCGGATGCCCGCGCAGCAGCGAAACGTGCTCGGCCGCCAGGACGGTGCCTTTTCGGAGGTCGGGCCCAAGGTCGTGGGTGAGCACGCGGCCTTCGATGTCGGCCGCCTGCACTATTGCTCCGTCCAATCGAACTGCCTTCATTTATTGAGAGGATAGATTCGTAATGGTTCCGACCGTCCGGCTCTATAACACCTTCACCCGCTCCAAAGAGGAGCTGAAGCCCCTGCGGGACGGGGTCGTGCGCATCTACTCGTGCGGCCCGACCGTCTACCGCTACGTGCACGTCGGGAACCTGCGCACCTTCATGCTGCCCGACCTGCTTCGCCGAAGCGTCGAATATCTCGGCTACCAGACCGAGCAGGTGATGAACATCACCGACGTCGGCCACCTCACGGACGATACGTTCGACCGCGGAGAGGACAAGATGCTCGTCTCGGCCCGGCTGGAGAACAAATCGCCCGAAGAGATCGCCGCGCACTACACCCTCGCGTTCATGGACGACGCCGCCCGGCTCAACATCCGGCGCGCCGACCATTACCCCCGCGCCACGGACTACATACCCCAGATGATCGACCTGATCCAGAAGCTGATCGCTCGAGGACATGCGTACGAGGCCGGGGGGACGGTCTACTACGACATCGCGAGCTTCCCGGCGTACGGCAACCTCTCCCGAAATACGACGGACAAGCTCCTCGCGGGCGCGCGCGGCGAGGTGGACCCTCGAAAACGACAGCCCGGGGATTTCACATTGTGGAAGGCCGCGGGCGAGCACCGGCTGCAGGTCTGGCACAGCCCTTGGGGTCCAGGCTTCCCAGGCTGGCACATCGAGTGCTCGGCGATGTCGATGTCGCTCCTGGGGGAACGGTTCGACGTCCATACAGGCGGCGCGGACAACGTCTTCCCTCATCACGAAGCCGAGATCGCGCAGAGCGAAGGAGTGAGCGGCCATCGAGTCGTCACGTGCTGGATGCACGGCGGCCTGCTCATGCTCGGCGGCGCGCGCATGGCGAAGTCCGCCGGAAATTTCTTCCGCATCTCCGAGCTGGAGGAGCAGGGTTTCGACCCGCTCGCTTTTCGCTATCTCGCTCTGCAGGCGAAGTACCGCACGAAGCTGAGCTTCAGCACCGATGGCCTGGCGGGAGCCGATCGGGCGCTAAGGCAGCTGAGGGAGCGCGTAGCCGAGTGGTCGAGCGCCGCCCAACTACAGGAACCAGATGACGCTGTCGCCGGCGGCTACGAGTCTCGATTCCGCGCGGCGCTCGCCGACGACCTCGATTTGCCTGCCGCGATGGCGCTGGTCGCCGAGCTCAATCACTCTGGCGTGGCCGAGGGCACCAAGGCATCGCTGCTCCGCTCGTGGGATCGGGTGCTTGGATTGGACCTCGACCGAGGAGCGGTCGAGGTCTCATTGCCGGCCGGGGCCTCCGCCCTGCTCGAGGCTCGCGAAAAAGCGCGCGGAGCGAAGGACTTCGCCACCTCGGACCGGCTTCGCGACGAGCTGGCGACCCTTGGAGTCGCGGTGACCGACACGGCCCAAGGCCAACGCTGGAGGACGACCTCGAAAAAATCTCCCTAAGAAAAGGTGGGACCGAACCATGTGGCCCGGTCCCACGAGAGGAAGGGTTTGTCGGCTAAAGCCAGGTCACGGCTTTGACGGACCGTGGCCGGTGGCCTGGGTCGGCAGGTTCGCGGGCCGCCCATGGCTCTTGACCGGGGCGTTGGCGTTGGCGTTGGGGTTGGGGCTGCCATTGCCTGTAACGCCGGTCTTGGTCTTGTCATTCTTCGCGGGCGAGGCGCTCACGGTGCCGCCATGCGTACGCGCAAACGAGGCGACGCACTGACCGATGCCGTTCACGCCCAGGCGCGCGGCGCTCGCCTTGCACGCATTGACCTGAGTCGTCACCTGCTGGCCCCAGTTGGTTGGGTTGACGCTGCCGGTGATCGCCACCTCGGTGGCCGCGACCGCAAAGGTCGTCGCCGCCGCCGCGACTGCGATCCCGGTCAGGATCTTGACGCCGAGCGCGGCTCCTGCGCCGCCTAGAAGTTTCTTCATGCTCCCTCCTGGTTGCATAGACCTCCGAACAGGGATCGGGCCGGCAGTCATCGGATCCAGCATCCGAAGCAGCTCGTACTCCAGGTCCCGCTCGAAATCGTTCATGTCTGACATGTCGGGAAGAAGAAACGCACCACAGGGCCGGATCAACCATTGTTGGTTCCCTGGTATCGGCCAAAGTGACCTGAAGCTGCTTGCGCGCGGCCGCCATTCGGGAGGCGACCGTCTGTCCCGCGACGCCGAGCGCGGCCGCGATCTCGCGGTTGTTGTAGCCGTGGTAGTGGCGCATCACCAGTGCCACCGCCTGTTTGGTCGGAAGCTTCCGCAGCTCGCGGATCAGGTCCGATCGTTCGGCGAGAGCGGTCGGGTCGGGCGCTGGAGCCGGGCGGCCGAGCCGCCTACCAGCTCCCCAACCTGGCGAAACCGATAACGCCTCCGATCTGAGATCGCGACATTGATGGCGATCCGGTGCAGCCACGCCTCGACCGGCGCGTCAGGTCGCCAGGAGGCCAAGCGCTTGTAGGCCCGCTCGAACGTGTCCTGGGCGCAGTCCTCCGCGGCCGAGCGATCCCCCAGCACGGTGATCAGGGTGCCAAGGATCCGGCGGTACGTGTTCCGGTAGAGCCGCTCGAAGTCGGCCTCCGATCCCGGCTCGTACTGCTCCGGCCCAACCGCATGCTCGCTTGACTCCGAACGAATGTTCGTCTACCCTCCCAGGCGCACCATGACCGGCTTCCCGTCATTCAATCCAGCCGACTTCCAAGGGGAGATAACGCTGGACCACGTGATTTCTGAAGCCAAACCGAATTTTGCTTCGCTGCCCGCCGACCTTCGACCCGAGCTCGTCACGGCTTTGGCCGGTCGTGGCATCGATCGCCTCTACTCCCACCAGGCCGATGCCTACCATGCCATCCGGCAGGGCCGGCACCTCGTCGTGGTCACGCCGACCGCGAGCGGAAAGACACTCTGTTACAACCTGCCAGTCCTCCAGCGCCTGCTCGAGGACCCCCAGAGGCGGGCGCTGTACCTGTACCCGACCAAGGCCCTCGCGCAAGACCAGCTGGCCGAGCTCAGCGCCTTGAAGCAAGGCCTGCCGATCGAGCTTCGAGCCGACACCTACGACGGCGACACCCCTCCCGGCCGCCGCACCGCCATCCGTGAGGGGGGCCACGTCGTGATGACGAACCCGGACATGCTCCATGCGGGCCTGCTGCCGCATCACACGCGGTGGCGTCGCCTCTTCTCGAGCCTGGACTTCGTGGTCGTCGACGAGCTGCACACATATCGCGGGCTTTTCGGGAGCCAGGTCGCCAATGTCATCCGGCGCCTGAAACGGATCTGCGCCTTCTACGGCTCCAGACCGACTTTCATCTGCGCGTCGGCGACCATCGCCAACCCTCTCGAGCTCGCCAAGCGGCTGCTCGAAGAGGAAAACGTGGAGCTCGTCGAACGCAACGGCGCCCCGCGCGGTGAGCGGCGCCTCATCTTCTACAACCCGCCGCTGGTCAACCGGGAGATGGGCATCCGGCGCAGCTCGATGCTCGAGGCGCGGCGCATCGCGGCGCCGTGGATCCGCACCGGTTCGCAGACGATCGTCTTCTGCCGCAGCCGGCTCCAGGTAGAGGTGATGCTGAGCTACCTGAGGCAGGACCTCGCCCCGCGACTCGACGCCAATCGACGCGTGCGTGGCTACCGCGCCGGCTACCTGCCGCTGCACCGCCGGGAGATCGAGGCCGGCCTGCGCAATGGAGAGATCACCGGAGTCGTGAGCACGAACGCCCTCGAGCTCGGTATCGACATCGGCAGCCTGCAGGCGGCCGTCCTCGTTGGTTATCCGGGCACGATCGCATCGACCTGGCAGCAGTTGGGTCGAGCGGGGCGGCGGTCGGGATCGGTCGGAGTCTTCGTCGCTTCGAGCTCGCCGTTGGACCAGTTCATCGTCCGCCACCCGGAGTATTTCCTCAGCGCGGACCCCGAGGAGGGCCTGATCGATCCCGACAACCTTCTACTGCTGGCGGGCCATCTGCAGGCCGGCCTCTTCGAGCTCCCTTTCGAAGACCAGGAACGGCTCGGCCGCGCCAACGTTCAGGAGTTGCTGCAGCTGTTCGAGGAGGACGGTTCCGCGACCCGGTCGGCCGGGCGGTGGTTCTGGAGCCGGCAGGCCTTCCCGGCGGAAGAGATCCACCTGCGGCGCATCCTCGCCGACAACGTGGTGATCATCGACACGTCGCATCCACGACCCCAGGTGATCGGCGAGATGGACCAGTTCACCGCGCCGGTTCTGCTCCACGAGGAGGCCGTCTACCTCCATGAAGGGGCTCAGTTCCATGTCGACCGGTTGGACTGGGATGAGAAGAAGGCTTACGTGCGCCCGGTCGAGGTCGACTACTACACGGACGCGCTCGCGTCGGTGATGGTGCAGGTGCTTGACACATTCGGTGGGCCGGAAGGCGGTGGCGTATCGCGCAGCCATGGCGAGATAAAGATCACGAGCCTCGCGAGCATGTTCAAAAAGATCCGGTTCCACACGCACGAGAACATCGGGTCGGGGCCCATCCACCTTCCCGAGCAGACGCTGCACACGACCGGCTACTGGTTCACGGTCGATGAAGGCCTGTGGCGGTCGCTGGGCCGAGAGACATTGGAAGCCGGGCTTCAGGGGATGGCGCATGCGCTGCGCCATGTCGCAAGCCTGCACCTGATGTGCGACCCGCGCGACCTGGGTTCGGTCGCGGAGGTTCGCTCGGTCACGACACAGCTCCCGACGGTGACCGTGTACGAGGTCTACCCCGGCGGTGTTGGATTTTCCTCGCGGATGTACGAGCTGCACCGCGAGCTGCTCGACGACGCCGCGGCGCTGGTGCGCGACTGCCCGTGCCTCGCCGGTTGTCCTTCGTGTGTCGGTCCGCTACATCTCGTGGAAGGAGCTAAAGAAGCATGTCTCAGGCTTCTCTCCGCGAACGCCTTACCCGTCTAGGCGCGCCTCCGAGTCCGCGCCCGCGTCAGGAGCGGCCGCTACCGCGCGGCTTTGAGGAGATTCCGACTCGGTACGGCACCGCGGTGCTTCGCCAGGAAGTCATTCCGCTGCCACCGCTGCAACCGCATCCCGGCAACATCGCGTACCTCGACACCGAGACGACCGGTCTGAGCGGTGGCTCGGGAACGCTGGTGTTCGCCGCCGCGGTCGCGCGCCCGATCGACTGCGGCCTGCGGGTGGCGCAGCTGTTCCTGCCTCAGCCGGGTCTGGAGGCGGCCTTCCTCGAGATGCTCAGCCAGGAGCTCGCAGCGGCGGATGCAATCGCCACCTTCAACGGTGCGTCGTTCGACCTGCCGGTGCTGCGCGCGCGATGGGTGATGGCGCGCATGCCGGGGGAGCTCAGCGAACCGCCGCACGTCGACCTGCTGACACTGGTCCGCGCTCTCTACCGGCATCGCCTCGAAAGCTGCTCCCTGCGCACCGTCGAAGAACGGCTCCTCGGCTATGAACGCGACGACCCGGTCCCGAGCGCGCTCGTGCCCGACGCTTATTTCGCGTATCTCCATGCGGGGCGCCTCGATTTCCTCGAGGCGGCCCTCGAGCACAACCGGCTCGATGTGATCAGCCTCGTGCATCTCCACTCGCGTTTGCTGGTGCGCCTGCAGGGTGACGAAGCCGGCATGGATGCTGCTGACTGGCTCGCCCTCGGGCGCCTCCGGTTCCGGCGCGGCGCTCGAGCCGACGGCTGGAGGGCACTTCGCAACGCCACCTCTTTTGCGCAAGGTGAGGCGTCGGCCACCGCCGGTTTGCTGATCTCCCGACGCCTACTTCGACGCGGTGCGGTGGCTGCGGCGGACCGGCTCCTGGGCTGGTTGGAGTCAACAGCAGGGGAAGACGTCCGCGTGTCCATCGCCCGCGCGCGACTGCTCGAGTGGCGGCGGCGAGACCCTCACCAGGCCCTCAGCATCGTGGAGGCCGCCCAGCGGCGGATGCCTGACCAGGCGCGTGAGCTCGAACACCGACGGGCCAGACTGCGGCGAAAGGTCGAGTCAGACCGCGGCCTGAACCGGCGCCGCAGGCGCGGCAATGGCCGGAAAGGCCAGCTCCGGGAGGTTCAGCTCGAAGCTCCCATCGCGGACAGCCCGGGCTAGAGCATCGACGACCGCCGGATCGAACTCCGTGCCGGATCCCGCGGCGACCTGCTCCTGCGCGGCTTTCGGTGTGACCCGGACGCACGCCCTGCCCGCCGTCGAGGCCTCGAATCTCTCGGTAACGGCCAGGATGCGGGCGAGCATCGGGATGTCCCCTCCGGACACGGCGCCCGCCGTGCCGCCGGCGTCCCAACGGTCGTGGTGATGGCGCACGGCGGCCACCACCTCGAGCGGAAACTTTGCCCCGGCGACGATTTTCTCGCCCTCCTCCGTATGTCCGGCGGCCTCCACGTTCTGACCATCGGCGGCCAGGGTCATGTGGCCGACGTCATGCAGGAAGGCGGCCGTGCGGAGGTGGTCGAGCTGGTCCGACGTCAGGCCTGAGCGGCGGCCGATCGCGTCTGCGATCGACGCCACGCGGCTCGAATGGCCTTGTGTGACCGGGTTGCGATGGTCCACCGCGTGAGCCACGGCCACCATCACCTGCGGACCCGCCTCGGCGAGCATCGAAACCAGGGTGCCATCCGCGAGCTCGAGCTCCGTCACCAGCTGGGGGAAGGTGCACGCTCGGTCCTTGCCCTCCCGCTTCGCAAGGTAGAGGGCCTGGTCCGCGGCCGCGATCAGTTCTCCGGCTGTAAACGCGTCCTCCGGGTACGACGCAACGCCGATGCTGAAGGTCATGTGCTGATCCGGTGTCGTCGACACCTCCGCCGCATGCACGGCGTCCACGATTCGATACGCGAGCCGCTGCGCGCCGGTGGCGTTGGTGTCGGCGACCATCACCGCAAGCTCGTCGCCGCCGTAGCGCGCCACCATGTCCTGGGCGCGGGCTGCCGCCTTGACGATGCGGGCTCCCATCTGGAGCACGAGGTCTCCGTGCTGGTGACCGAGCTCGTCATTCACCGACTTGAAGTGGTCGAAGTCGATCAGCAGGAGCGAGACGGGGCTGCTCAGCCGGTCAGGCCGCGCAAACGCGGCCTCGAGCCGGCGGCGGAACTCTCTCACGTTGACCAGGCCTGTCAGGCCGTCCGTCGAGGCCTCCTGGCGACTGCGCTGGTAGCGGAGCGCGTTGGCGAGTGTCACCGTGGTGCTGCCGGAGAGGGCGTTCACCGCGAAGAGGTCCTGGTTGGTGAAATTGCCTGCGGACTGGTTGAGGCAGAGGATCGCGGTCACGCCATCGCCTGAGGCGATCGGGACCACGAGGCCTTTGTTGTCCGCGGCGAAGACAGCTTCGCCGGTGCTTGCGGCCTGCGAAAGCTGGTGCTCATCGATCGGCTCATCCTCCGGGGCAGGCGTGGAGGTGCCGTTCCGGTTGGCGCTGGCGACAACCGTGAACCCTTCCTGCGAGGAGAGGATCATCCGGCCGCGCTCGGCGCTGGTCATCTGGACCGCGTGATCCGTCAGCACCACGAACACGTCCTTGATGTCGGTGTCACCCACCAGGGTCATGCTCAGCTCCCGGAGTGAGTCAGCCTGCGCCGCCCGTTCGACCGCCGAACGCCGTTCGCGCTCCAACTCGCGGGTCATATATCCGGTGGCAAGGGCGACGACCAGGAACAGGAACATCTTGCCGATCGTGGCGTTGGGGTCGACGTAGAAGTTCGAGGGTGTGAAGCTTCCGCCGATGAACAGGTACAGGAAAGAGATGACCAGCGCCGAGACAAAGCTCGCCGTGGCGCCGAACCGAACGGCGTTGGTAATCACGGCCAGGAACAGGGCAAGAAAGAACGGGCTGTTGAAACCCTGGGACAGGTAGACGAGCGTGGTCGCGAACAGGATGTCCAGTGTCATGGTCGACAGGCTGAACTGCTTTCCCGGCTGATATCCCCGCGCCAGGAGAAGGTGGACGGCGACGTTCATCACACCCCATCCAGCGAGAACGAAGTCGATCGTGAGCTTCTCGTTCGCGTCGGTATGCGGGTTCACGTTGTTCAGGACGCCAAGCACCACGAGAAAAAGCCACCTGAAGACGACGGCCACGCGCTCGCCGACGCGACGTCGGTCGGCATCGAACGTGGCGTCGATGGCCAGGGCGCGGATGTCCTGCCAGCGTCTTGAGGGGGTAGAGCCGGGTGCTTTGTTCATGGTGTGGTGTCGACCCACTCCGTGAAGGGCGCTAATTATTCGCGCTTTCGCGGCTGAAAACAGCCCTTATTTGAGTTAAGGCGACGCAAATGGGGCATCTTCGGTGCGATCGCATGACCCTGGTCCATTATTTCCATCAGTGTTTCCCGAGCTCAGGTCACGGCTTCGACGTTCCAGGCGCTTTTCGGCCGTCGAGCTGTGCCTCTGGGTCGCTTGCGTCCTGACCGCGGCCGGGGGTGTGATCGCGCTGGTTGCGCCGGCCGGCGGCACCAATCGACTCTCGGGCGTGGCGCTTCCGTTCGCAGTTGGCGCCGCCGCGCAGGCGGCCAACGCGCTGACTCAGCGCCGGAGCGGCTGGTTCTCCGGATTGCTCTACGCGGCAGCCGGACTCGCCATTTTGTACGGAGTGATCCTGGCGTTGTCTCTCCCGCTGCGGCTGACAGTCGAGGGCGTCTGCGAACCTGCTCCAGCGCCGTGCCCTTTGGGATTCGACCTACCGATCACACCCGGCGAGAGCCTCGGTGTATACGCCGCGGTGATCTGCGGAGCTCTCTCTCTGCTCTTTGACTCGGTTGCAGCCGAGCTGCGATTCCGGCCCCGGAGGCCCAGACGTCCGGATCCCGGCGACCCCGAGAAGCCTCTCTGAGCCGCCGAACGACCTTTTCCGTTTCAAGCGCTGAATCGCCGCGCGCAGAGCTACCATTCACAGCGCGTATTGCACCAGCAGCCAGATCGTCAGCTTTCCTTAAGCCCCATGCGACCCACCATCGAACCCCGCCACTGGTTGAGAACCCCGGCTGAAGCCGACCGGCTTGAGCTGGCATCTGCACGTTCCGGAGAGCGATCTACCAGCAATAACCCGCAAGTCGGAACGTTGCTCTCATCAGTTCCCGGCAATTTCTGGAGGTATTGGTGATCGAACCTATTGGCAAGCGAACGTGGGCGGCGCTGCGGACCATTGGTCGCAGTGCGCGCAGCCAGCGCAGTCAGGCGCTGGTTGAGTTCGCCATGGTGTCGCCGATATTTCTTCTCGTCCTCTTCACGGCGATCGACATCAGCCGCCTGCTCTACACGTATTCCGCCGTTTCCTCCGCGGCTCGTGATGGCGCGCGGACGGCCTCTCTGAGCGGTTCCATCTACACCGACTGCCAGATCATCCAGGAAGTCGAGCTCGTCGGCCAGGGTTTCCCCGTGAAGATGGACCCCAACTCCATCGTCGGCAATTCGGATCCCAACAACCCCACCGGCGCGCTGCAGCCGACCACACCGCCGCCCAATGTTGCGTATGGCTACATCTGGCCGGCGGTAGCCACCGCGGACCCGCCCGACAGCAACTGCACCTCGACCACGCAACGGGCGATATCGCCTTCGGTGAAGCACGTCGCTGTCGAGATCCAGTATCACTTCACGCCGCTTCTGCCGCTAGTCTCCTACTTCGCATCGAACATCATCGTCAAGACAATTTCGGTGGTCACGACCGAGTGATGTGGTACGTCAGCTCTCGTAAGCGACGACAGAGTGGCCAGATGCTGCCGATTGCGGCGGCCGCGTTCCTCGTGATGTGCGCGCTGGCCGGCCTGGCGATCGACGCCAGCCGCGACTACCTGGACAAGCGCAACGCCCAGAACGCCGCAGACTTCGCGGTGCTTGCCGCGGGGAAGCAGATGTCATTCCAGAGCAACTTGAGCAGCCCGATCGTCGCGAACTCTCCCGTGGTTCAGGCCGCGCACGATTACGCCGCGAACAACGGCTTTCCGACCATCTATAACAACACTTGCGACTCGACGGCCGGAGGCGGTTTCACGACCAGCTGGTTCGATGTCACGGGGGTGGCGTGCGGCGCCACGGTCGGCTTCAACAGCAAGGTCAGCGTCAACCAGCCGGCGGTCAACCTTCCGGGATCGCCCGTGGCAGCGCCATGTACTGGGGTCAATCAGTTCTCATGTGTCCAGGTGGTCATAACCAGTCGCATCGCCGAGATGTTCACGTCGGTGATGGGCATCCCTTTCGCGTACGTGACTGTGGGGGCCGCAGCTCAAGCTGCGCTGCCGAGCTCGTCGTTCGACGCCCCTCCGCCCTACGCGGTCACCCTCTACCAGCCACAGAGCGGCTGTAACCCTGCGACGCAGCAGTGCTTTAACGAAGCCAAGCCGGTCGTGCGAACACAGCTTTCATGCACCGGCGCCACCAACAACTGCCCGACCTTCTGGGTCAGGCCGGGTACCGCCCCCAAGATCTATGGCTATGACGGCTCGATCCTGACCCCGCCGGGTGACTACACCACGCTGCGGTCCAACGGCGACATGGTCCTCCAGGACCGGACCACTGTCTGCGACCCGTACAACGGCGTGACCTGCGCGGCGAACGTTTCAAGAGGATCGTCTGGTTTCGCGGTCCCGGGTGGCACCAAGCTCTATTGCTCGAAGTTCGGAACGGGCGCTGTGAGCTTGCAGCCGTGCACCACGACGGGCCAGACCACGCTGAACGAGATCGACTCCAACCAGACCGGTTGGTCCGCGCCGGGCTACTGGTCTCCCTCGATCGAGCCGGTAGCGTTCGCTGCGCTTACGAACTGCGGGTCGCTCATCCTCAACGGACAGCCGATGTACGGCCCGTGCGCGGACCCGGGCGAGCCGTACCTCATCGGTGCCGGTAGGTACAGCTCCATCGTGATCAACCACGGAGACTACGAGTTCGATGCAGGTTTCTATGACATCACCGGCAAGGCTCCGGTCAACACTCTGACAGGTGGTGGGTACACCGCCAACGGGATCGACCACAGCCAGGAAAACGCCAGCGACTTCGACCTGTGCACCGGCGGCCTGCCCAACTCCTGCCCGACCCTCACGGCGGGGGTCTGGATCGGCCACGGCGGCGGGAACTACACGGCTTACTCTGGGCCCACGCCCGGCTCGTGCACCAACGGCGTGGCCGGTAGCGGTGGTGGCGGCGGCGACCCGACGGTCATCAGCGGCAACGGCGTCCTCTTCCGATTCGAGGCGAACTCCGGCGGCTTTGTCAGCACGAACGAGGTCAGCGGACTGGCGCTGGCCGGCGCCGGTGTCGGAGCGTTGCCCATCGTGTACGGCGCGCCTCTTCTCTTCGACATGGAGAACAGCGGGTTCATCCACCTGGACTCGTCGCAACCCAGCAACGGCACTCCGCCCAACACGACCAGCGGCATCATCTACCAGACGCCCACCGCCACTGGTGGAGGCGTCGAGTTCGACCCCAGCATGGCCGGCTTTGACGTGAGCGGAAACGAGCTGGCGGCGATCCAGGGCCAGATCCTCGCCTACACCCTCACCATCTTTGGAAACAGCGGCGGCACGATGGATTTCCAGAATGGCTATGGCGGCGGATCCGTTCCGGGCATCGGAACCAGCGGTAGGAACGAGAACTCGATCATCACGAGCGTGTCGCTCAAGGCCGGTGCGCCAGGTTATTCGATCCTCACCGTGGACTACTCGGACGAGTGGATGATGGACGGCTACGACGTCTACGTGAAGCTCAACAACGGCAGCCCGCAATTCTTCTCGCAGGGCATCTGGAACAGCGTGCCAGGTCCAGGCACTCCGCTACCGCCGCCCATCAACAACCCGGGCGACTCGAGCCCAGACTATCCAAGTTCAGGCACGCCAGGGTCTTACACGATCATATCGACCGGCCCGCCCCAGGGGCAGAGCGACTGGCTGTACACCATTCCGAATGGCAACGGCGCGACCATCGAAGCGCAGGGCAGCTGGGCGTGGGGTCATCAGAACACGATCAACAACGCTAGAAGCGCGAACTATACGGCCAAGATGATCTACACGTTCCCGAACCCCGCCGGCAGCTACGTCGCCGTCACGCTATTCCTTCTGGACGGTGACCGGTGCGGCGACTATGCCTACGCCAACTACACCTTCAAGACCACGGGCGGCCCGGGACCTGGGCAGCAGAGCGTGGGCTCGGTCTCCCTGGTGCAGTGATGCAAGCTGAGCGCAGGCGCGGACAAAAGGTCCGCGAGCGCGGCCAGGCCCTTGTCGAGTTCGCGTTGCTCACGCCGGTGCTGATCCTTTTCGTGCTTCTAACCGTCGACGTGGGCCGGGCCTACTGGCAGGCGATCGATGCCGCGGGCGCCGCCCGAGCGGGGGTTCGCATGGGAATCCTCTCTGACACGAGCGACATCGGCAGCGCCGTTCGCGACGAACCCAACACAGGCATTCCGAACACCCTCGCCGCTTGGGGTTCGGAAGGGCCGGGAACGGCGTGGGGTACATGTACCACGTCCGCTGGTGTGTGCGGCGATCCAAGTGGCTGCCCCAAGACCTCTTTCAGCGGTGGCCAGATCGCGTGCTTTGCCATCCGGACATGCATCCTGACCTCCGGAGACCTCGGCAGCTGCTCTTCGTACAGTGCCTGGGGAGTGCGCCCGGTAAGTGGCGGTCACGGCCTGCAGATTGTCGTCGTCATCAAGTTCGCCGCGGTGACGCCTGTCGCCGCGCAAATCATCAACGGGGGCGTTCTCTACCTGACGCAAACGTCAACGGGAGACGAGCTCTACTTCTAGGGCTGGGACGCCGGGCTCGAATGAAGGAGGTCTGGCGGCGTTCCTGAGGAGCGCGCCCAACCTGGCTGCAGCGGCCCGTTTGCAGCCCATAGCCCCAAGCCGAAAGTTGCGATGAGCGCGATCAACGCCAGGGTGGCCCACAACGGCGGCAAGGTCGGCCACGCCTCCGCCACGCGGTAAGCGATGAAGGCGACGAGGACTCCCGCAACTGCCAGCACGTCGAGCAAAAGGAAGAGCTCGTTTCGTGCGTCCGATCCGGTGGCGAGCGAATGCACCAGGGCCAGCAACCATCCGATGTACATGGTGCGATGCAACCAGACCCACGTGGCGCGCGGGAGCCGCCGCAGCGGCCAGCTCGTAAGGATGGCGACCGCATACAGATATCCGGATATCACCCCCAGGCCGAGCCAGGTGGCGCGGTACCCGGAAATGAAAGGCACCAGCGCGTCGAATGGACGCAGGCCGGCGAAGGGGTCGAGAATCGCGGCCGCAACATGTAGGCCGGCGAAAACTACGGCCAGCAGCGCCAGGTTGGTGTGAAGCCCTTCGACCAGCAAGGGGTGAGATCTGGGCAGGGCCGCCCGCACGATTCCGAGCATCACCGCGGCGGTCATCAGCAGCAGGGTGACCTCGCCCGCGCTGCGGTCGAGAAACCAGAGTGGGCTCGGGGTCATCCGGCTTGAATCGAGCGCGTGGTCACGAACCGCCGGTGGTCACCACCGGCCTGCTGCTCGGCGCCGGGCTCGGGGGGCTTGAGGGGGGCTGGAGGACCGCACCCGGCAGGAACACATTGATGAACGAGACGATCGAAGCCTGAACAGCGTCTGGGCCGGCCCATCCGATGCCCGTCTGCGCGAAAAGCACCACATCCAGGCCGGTCGCCACCACGGCGGCCGTGACCGTCATCCGCCTCAGGGTCGCGCGCCCGTCCGAAAATCTCCGGCGGCGTTTGCGCCGGTCGGCGTCGACTCCGGCTCGCCAGGCCGGCGCCTGATCGGGAGGCGGGTCTGCCGGCGCAGTGCTATCCGTCATCTGGAAGGCCATTATGCTGGCCGTCGACTGCCGAGCCGATCAACCGGCCGCATTCCAACCTTCCCCGGCCCGTCTCAACTCCGGCCGGCCCCCGTCTGGCGCCGGCCGAACCTCGTAGCCGAGCGATCGCAGGGCCTCATCGATCCACAAGAGCGCCATCTCTTCGGTGTTGGGCCAGCCGGTGGGTGACGAGTTGGGGAGACCCATGTCGATGACGACGCGAGCGGCCACACGCAGCAGCCGTCTCGCCAGTGGAGCCGCCTCGGGCACGCTAAGACCCAGGTCCTCCAGCGCCCGCGAGAGCATGAAGCAAGCAGAGTTGAACGTCTGCGCGTCGATGGGCTCACTTCCGGCGAGCCGCTCGGCGAGCCCGGCCCTCAAATCGGTGGGGTCCATGCGCCGGGTTATCATTTCAGATGGCTGGGAGATGGATCTAAGCGAACCTGTCTTGCTGACGCCGGAGGGGCTGGAGAAGCTCAAGCGCGACCTGGAGGTCGCGCTCAAGCGTCGTGTCGAGGCCGGCGAACGCCTCAAGGAGGCTTTCCAGCCGGGCGACATCGAGGACAACCCCGAATACGAGCAGGCGAAGGAAGAGGTCGGAATGCTGGACAGCCGGATCTACGAACTGCAGGAGATGATCGGGCGCGCGCAGATCATCAAGGACACACATTCGAGCGTGGTCGGACCTGGCTCGACGATCGAGGTGGTCGACACGGAGGGCGACGTCGAGACGTATCACCTGGTCGGCGCGGTCGAAAGCGACCCGTCGGCGGGCCGCATCTCAGTCGAGTCGCCCGTCGGCAGGGCGCTTGTCGGCCGCAAGAAGGGCGACAAGATCACGGTGAGCGTTCCCGCCGGCTCGCTCACTCTGACGATCAAGGCGGTCAAATAGAGCCACGTCGCTAACAGCGACCGCGTCGACCCAGGATCTCAATCCGGAATCGATCGCCGACCGCACGACGGTCGGTGTGTTTTTCCGGCAAGCCGCGAGATTCGGAGATCGCCCGCTCATCCACCATAGGCGTGACAACGCCTGGCAGATCGAGACCTGGGCGGACATGCGGCGTGATGTCCTGGCGGTGGCGTCCGGACTGATCGAATCGGGCGTGCAGGCGGGCGATCACGTGATCCTGATGTCTGAGAACCGCCTGGAGTGGCTCTACTGCGACCTGGCGATCCAGGCCACCGGCGCGATCACGGTACCGATCTATCCCAACGTGAGCGATGACATCGCGCAGAGGATCGCGGTCGACTGCCAGGCGGTCATGGCCATCGTCTCGGAGACGACCAAGGACGCGATGGCCGGGATTCGGGGTCAGCTTCGCGAGCTTGCGCTCATGGACGGTGAGGTGGCGAAGTGGGTCGCGCAGCCGGCCACCAGGCGGGCGGAGATCGGCTCGCGGCTGGCCGGGATTCACCCAGACGACGTCTGCACCGTCGTCTATACGTCGGGGACCACAGGAGATCCCAAGGGTGCCGAGCTCGCCCACCGCAACCTGGTCGACACTTGCCGGGCGGTCTTGAAGGTGCACCCGCTCAGCGAGAACGATTCGACGCTCTCTTTTCTGCCCTATGCGCACGTTTTCGAACGCATCAACTGCATCTTCACCGGCCTGATGTTCGGCGGCGAGGCCTGGATCTCTCGCGGAGCCGACCACCTGGCCGAAGAGCTCGCCGAGGTGCAGCCGACCATCATGTGCAGCGTTCCGCGCATGTACGAAAAGATGTATGCGGCGGTGATGGCCGCCGTGCGCGAGGCGAGCGCGCCCCGCCAGGCTCTCTTCCGCTGGGCCATCCGCACCGGCACGAGATATGCGCATGAAGCGACCAGGGGTCCGCTGCTTTCGGCGGAGCACGCGCTGGCCGACAGGCTCGTGCTGGCGCCGCTCCGCCGGCGCCTGACCGGCGGCAAGCTGCGCTTCTTCATAAGCGGCGGAGCCGATCTCGCACAGGAGATCGAGGAGTTCTTCTGGGCGATCGGCGTGCCGATCCTCAATGGCTGGGGTATGACCGAGACCTCGTCCGGGGCCTGCTCGAACACCCTCCACGAGCACCGTTTCTTGACCGTCGGCAAACCGTTCCCGGGCGTCGAGCTCAGGATTGCCGAGGACAGCGAGATCCTGGTCAAGAGCCCCGGCAACATGCTGGGGTACCACAACAATCCTGCGGCGACCGCCGAGATGCTGAAAGACGGTTGGATCTACTCCGGGGACATCGGGGAGATCGACGCCGACGGCTTTCTCAAGATCACCGACCGCAAGAAGTCGATGTTCAAGACCGCCGGCGGCAAGTACATCGCACCGCTTCAGCTGGAGTTTGCCCTCAAGCGGGATCCTCTAATCACGCGTGCGGTGGTGGTCGGCGAGGGCCGACCCTACGTGACGGCGCTGATCGTGCCCGACCGCGTGGCGGCAGCGAAACAAGGCCTGGATGAAGCGGGCATCAAAGCACGGATTCAGAAGACCGTCGACGAGGTCAACGCGGGCCTCGGCAACTGGGAGACCATCAAGTACTTCACCCTCTTGGCGGAGGACTTCACCGAGCAGAGGGGGGAGCTGTCGTTGAAGCTCGACGTCAAGCGGAAAGTGGTGGCCCAGCGCTACCAGGAGCAGATCGACTCGATGTACGCGGGGAAGACCAAGCCCGCGTAGATTTGCTTCCATGGCCGGTCCAACCGACATGTCGGAGCTTCACCTGGCGCTCGATCGGCTGCGGCCGCAGCTATGCCACTGCGGGCTGAAGGGCGAGTGCCTGGGCTGCAAGGGCCTCGAGATGGTTCGGGCGCAGGCCGAGGCCGTGGTGGCGGCGGCGAGCCAGCCGATCCTGATCCAGGTCGCCCAGGAATCTTCGATGAAGGACATGACCACCCGCTTCCAGGCCATGTCCGAGCGCCTGATGGCGGACCCTGACATCCGCCGCTCGGCCGAGCAGATGCAGGAGCGCTTGATGGCCGACCCGGAGACGCGACAGCTGCTCGAGGAGCTGATGCGCCGCCTCGGCACCCCGCCCGAGGAATCGAGCTAAGACCGGCCGCGCGAGCGATGCACGATCGACGCATCCTCTGCGCCTAGCGCGTCCTCCTCTTCCACGTCGATCAGGCGTGGCTGGAACAGGCGCTGCGCAATCAGGGTCGGGACGACCGCGGACAGGATCACGACCGTCAAGAGCTGCGAGTACTGAGCGCGATTGATGAGGCCGTGGTTGAGGCCGTAGAGCGCCGAGATGGAGCCGAAAGTCAGGCCGGTGGCCATCAACAGAGTGACGTAGTTGCGGTCACGCCGCCCGACGCCAAAGGCCGCCGCCGTCGGCCACACGCCCAGCAGCTTGGACGCCATCTTCGTCAGGAACAGGAGGCCGATTCCTCCGGCACCCCCAACGAGGGCCGGCAACGAAATCAGAAGGCCGGCTCGAAGAAAGAAGAAAGGCGTGAGCAGTGCGAACGCGATTGACCGCATGCGGTCCATGAGCACGCGATCACCCAGGAAGACGCCGGCGCACGCCAGGCCGATGAGGTAGGCGGGCAACACAGCTTCACTGCCGGCTGCGCTGGCAAGCCCGCCGAGCCCGAGGAGAACAACGAACAGGAACTTGATCTCGGGCTCGCTCACTCGGTGGCCCAGGAATTTCGTCACAAGCTTCAGGGAAGGAGAGACGGCGACGATTGCGATCGCCGTCGCCGCGGCGAAGGCGACGAGAAGCAGGCTGAACCCGGCGAAAAGTGCGCCAAGGGCCAGCACAGTTCCCAGGTCGGTTACGAAGCAGGCGGCAAGGATGAGCTTGCCAAGCTCCTGCCGGTTGAGGCCGGTCTCGACCATCACCGCGTAGACCACCGCCACAGACGTGGTGCTGAGCGCCACCCCGGCGATCTCGGCGGCATGGAGGTTCCAATCGAGCGCGAAATAGGCGACCGCAAACGCCGCGGCAAACGGCAGCATGAACGAGACGAAACCGATCGCCAGACTCGCCTTCCAGTGCCGGCGGAGCGACACCGGGTCGATTTCGGCCCCAGCCAGGAAGGTGAGCGTGATCGAGCCGACGCTCGCCAGAAAAGTCGTGAAAGCCGTCTCCTGGACCAGGCCCGATACGCCAGGTACGTTGCCGGCCAGAACTCCGACCAGGATCTCTGCGAGGGCGACTGCAATGCCGGCGCGGATGCTGATCAGCGACGCGATCAGCGCAAGCGCCATCCAGACCGCGGCGATCGCGTAGACGTTCATCAGGCTTTCTCCTCTGCCAACTGGTCGTGAATTCGTTGGTAGAGGCCATCAGCCGGAGCCTTCGCTCGGGCGGTTCAAGGAGCGAGCCTCATCGCGCCCTCAGGCGTTCGATCTTAGCGAAAACCAGCGGTCGGGCGGCTAGGTCGTCGAGGTTGCCGGGCTCGCCGGGGCGGCCGGCTTGGGCCGGCGCATTGGGGTGCTCCAGAACGGGATCGGGCCCGTCTGCAACCTCTGGATGATCGTCTGCTCCTGAGCCGAGTTCAGCTTCTTGTTCGTGACAGCGGTGTCGAGGAGCGGCTTCAGCTTGGCGATCAGGCCGGTGCGGAACTGCGCTTCGGTGACCGGCGGCTTCTGTGCCGCGGCGACCTGGGACAGCGTCATCCCGCTCGCGAGGTCGGTCTTGAGCTGGGCGTCGCTGATGGCGAGGGCCGACGCGGCAGCGCTGATCAGCTGCTGCGTGTAAGCGGCGATGGGGGCGGTGGCGGGGCCGGTGGCGGGCGCCGGCTTCTTGCCGAGATTGCCGGCCAGAGCGCACGGCGTCTGCGTGGCCGCCAGCTTCTGCTTGATCGTGTCCGCCTGGGCCTGCGTGATGTCCTTGTTCTTGACCTCGTCGGCCAGCGTCTCGCCGATCGCCTTCTGGATCGCCGAGCTCACCTGGCTCTGGCTCTTGCCCAGGTCGCTCGACAGGTGTGAGAGGAAGTCATTGCAGACGGCCGACGCGTTCGCCTGGCCGATCGAGGCTGCATCGGCCTGAGCCGGCTGCACGGCGGACGAGCGGAATCCGACGTTCAGGCCGGCCGCGGAGGCCGTGACCAGGACCGCGGCGCCTGCGACGGCGACGGCACCGACTGCGAAACCGACGACTCTGAGGTGGCGGAGCTTGGCCAGGCTTGTCATCACCGCGTAACTATCCCAACCTCGTGCCCGCACGTTCCTCACGCGGGACGTCAAGGTTTTGTAAGGCCCATCCCGGGTGTCCCGCCGTACGAGACCGAGTCAGATTCGCGGCATCGGCGGCCGGAGCCAAGGAAAGGGTGGCGCAGCTAGGAGCGCACTTGAAGTGCGCGACGACGCGGCGACAGGCCCCTTGACGCAGGCTTCAGCGCCAGAGGCGCCCGGCCGCCTAGGCCGCGAAGATGCGAAGGTCCTCGTACGGCGGGACACCCTATATTCGCGACATGGAATCACCGCCCAGCTCGGGCTGGTCCGGCAAGCACGCGGTCGAGCTCTACGTGCGGACCTACACCACCATGCTGCAAAGCTCGGGCGAGATCAAGGTCGAGTCCCTCGTGCAGGCGCACCTCGGCATGGGCTCGGTGCTGCACCCGCTGGCCGCCGAGCCCCAGACCGACATGGGCGCCCTGCTCTACGCGGTCCGGCGGCTTCCGGAGGCGATCAGCCGCTGCCGGCACGTGCTGATGGGCCAGAGCCCCCAGGGCTTCCTTGCGGTCCTCCACGCGGACATCCTCAGCTGGCATAGGGTCAAGGCACCCGCCCGGCGGCGTCGCTGGTACCACGACGGCAAGAACACGCTGGCCGTGCTCATCGCCTCCGCTTCCGACATCGACGACCTCATCCCCACACTCGTCGCCTACCAGATCGAGTGGAACAAGCTGCACCGCGCCCTGCAAGACGTCGAGCTCTCGGACGACCAGGCACGGCAGGCAGCGGGGGCCACCGAGGACGACTGGCACCGCCTGCACGATGCATGGGGAGACTCCTTCGAATCCAACCTGGCGGCGATCAAGCGCGAGGAGTGCAGGATCTTGCTTCGGCTCATCGGCGGGAGCCATCTCGGGTACGCGCGAAACGCGAGCCGTTGGTGGCTTCCCATCGCGGCGGCGATGGGCGACATGGGCGCGCGCGACGCGCCGATCTATTTCGTGTCGTCCAACTCACACAGTCTCGTCAACGTGCTGACGGGGGTCGCGCGCGAGTTCGAGAGCGACATCGTCGACTGGATCGGCACTCACCACCCAGAGCTCGATGAGGAGCGCCGGAAGCTCGAAGCCGGCCATATCCGCGCGTCACGTCACAACTGGCTCTACTACGGTGCGCGCCAGGTTCTCGACCAGCATCCCGATCGCGAGCGGATGCGCAGGCGGCGATCCGAGATGGAAGCGGCGAACGGGGTCCGGCACATCGCCGCCAAGGGCACCGGCGTCGACTCCGCGGCCCAGGTCTTCATGCTTTCCAAGCTCGACCCCGCGGCGATCGATCCGCGCGTGGGCTCGGTCGACGAGAAAAAGCTGCGCGCGTCCGATGCGTGCATCCTCAACGTCGACTATCCGCTCGGCGAGGCCGCGTATCACATCCTCCGGCAGGTGGCCGAGCAGGCCTCCTGGATGAGGGGCCTCTACGTCCTCGGAAAAGCAGCGACGTTGAACGCGGACGTGGGCGACGTGATGATCCCGAACGTCGTCCACAACGAGCACTCCGGCAACACCTACTGGCTCGCCAACTGCTTCACCGCGGCCGACGTGCAGCCGAACCTCGTCTATGGCTCAGCGCTCGACAACCAGCGGGCGGTGACGGTGCGCGGAACCTTTCTTCAGAACCGCGACTACCTCGACTTCTACTACCACGGCCGCTACACGGTGGTGGAGATGGAGGCCGGGCCGTACCTCGACGCCTGCTACGAGATCGTCCAGCCCGACCGCTACCCGCTGGGCGAGAGCGTCAACATGGCCCAGGTCAACTTCGACCTCGGGATCGTCCATTACGCGTCGGACACGCCGTACACGCAGGCGCGCACGCTCGGCGCGCGCGGGCTCAGCTATAGAGGAATGGATTCCACCTACGCGTCGGCTATCGCCGTCGCGCGGAGGATCCTGCAGCGTGAGGAGGTATTGCTCCCCGAGGCTCCGCCGCCGCCCCCGACGCAGGCGCAGCGCTGACGAAAAGTCGGTGCTCGTGGGGGTGATTGTGTTCGCCCGCACCGTGGTGGATCTCGCCGCACGGGTGGCAGCTTTCGACCTGGATCGTCGTGTGGCCGATCGCGAACTTTCCGCAGAGCCTGCTCTCGAGGTCGCGCACGACGTGCTCCGCGTCGCCAAGCGCGCAATCACCCACCACCACATGGCAGCTGAGCGCCACCTCGTCCGATGAAAGCGCCCATACGTGCAGGTCGTGCATGCTCGTCACCAGCTCCGTGGCGGTGATCTCGCCGGCGACGGCAGCCAGGTCGATCTCTGCCGGCGTGCCCTCCATCAAGAGGTTGACCGTCTCTCGCACGATCCGCCAAGCGCCGAAGGCGATGAGGACGGCGATGCCCAGCGAGAGCAGGGGGTCGATGTAGAGCCAGCCGGTGAGCAGGATCACGACCCCAACCACCACCACGCCCACCGACGCGCCGATGTCCCCGACGACGTGAAGCATCGCGGCCCGAACGTTGAGACTGTGTGACTGTCCGCGCAGGCCGAACGCCACGAAGGTATTGATGGCGATGCCTACGAGGGCCGCGACGACCACGACCCCGCCCTGGACAGGTTCCGGATGGGCCAGCCGTCGCACTGCCTCGTACGCGATCGCCAGGACGATCACGATCAGAGTCACGGAGTTGACGAGCGCCGCCAGGATGCTGACCCGGTGGTAGCCGTAGCTGCGCCGAGCGTCAGCGGGACGGTTGGCCTGCGCCACCGCAAACCAGGCGAGGCCGAGGGCGAAAACGTCGGTCAGGACGTGCCCGGCGTCCGAAAGCAGGGCCAGGGAGTGCGAGACCAGGCCACCGGCGAGCTCGACCGCCAGCACGACGCAGGTAAGCGCAAGCGCCAGCTTGAGCGCCGATCCGCGCGATCTCACCTGTTCCATGGATTCACCATACCCAGCCGGTTCAACGTTCTACCGCCACCAATCATTGCCCCGCTCCAGGTAGGCCAGGATCATCCCGTGGCGCAGGCCCTCGTGGCTGATCTGAAGCACCGCCAGGCCGTACCAGTCCAGGAACAGAAGCAGGACCTCGATGCCCGCCCGCATCGCTTTTACCCGGTTGGTGGGCAGCCCGATCGCTCGGGCCACCTCGCTTGCGCGCCTTCCATCGAGACGGGCCTCGCAGGTCAGCAGGTCGGCGGTGGTCAACACGGATGGCGGGTTGCGGCGCGTGAGGACCAACGGCAGGCTGGAGGCCGTCCCACCGGTGGCGACCAGCCGCTCGACCTCACCGTCCGGGGCGTGCGTCAGCTCGCGAAGGGCGGCCTTGCGCATGCGGGCGCGTTCGTCAGGTTTCGGCGGATCGGACAGGTAGGCGCTGGCCAGCACGCCTGAACCGATGAGCAGGGTTGCGGACCGGACCATCTCCTTGCCGCGACCGATGGCGACCTCGGTCGATCCGCCGCCGAGGTCGATCATCGCCCACTCGCGCCGCATCGAATGGCGGCTCGCGACGCCCAGGAAGCTCAACTCCGCCTCCCTGTGCGGCGAGATCACGTGCACCTGGGTGCCGATCGCTTCACCGGCCACCCGCGCGAACTCGGCCCCGTCCCTGGCCCCTCGGACCGCCTGGGTCGCCCCGCCGATCAGCACGTCGAAGTTGTGGCGGCGGGCCTGGGCTACGACCAGACGCAGCGCACGAATCGCAGCCCTGGCCCCCGCACCGATCTCGCCTGTCCTGGCGACCCGCGCTCCAAGCTCGGGCATCTCGACGTAGTGGGCAACGTCCTCGAGCTTCCCTCGCACCACGTCGGCCACCAGCGCGTGCACTGTGTTGCTGCCGATGTCGACCGCCGCGAGGCGCATTGATAGTTCACTCTAGGTGGTCCGAGCGGACCACTAAAATCTGGCCATGGGGAAAAGGAAAGTGACTCGCATCGAAAAGGACTCAATGGGCGAGATGGAGGTCCCGGCGGACGCGTACTACGGTGCATCGACCCAGCGCGCGGTCCTTAACTTCCCGATTTCAGGCCAGCCGCTTCCTCGCCGCTTCATCCGCGCCCTAGGACTGGTCAAGAGGGCGGCGGCCCAGACGAACCTCGAGCTGGGCCTGCTCTCGCGACGGCGGGCGCGGGCGATCGCCGCCGCGGCACAGCAGGTGATCGACGGCGAGCTCGACGAGCAGTTTCCGATCGACGTGTATCAGACGGGTTCGGGCACCTCGACCAACACCAATGCGAACGAGGTCATCGCGACGCGGGCAGCCGAGATCCTCGGTGGCGAGAGAGGTTCACGCCTGATCCACCCAAACGATCACGTGAACCTCGGCCAATCCTCCAACGACGTCATTCCGACGGCGATCCAGCTCGCCTCCGCGATGGCCATCCAGGACGAGCTCATCCCGTCCTTGGCGCGGCTGCATAAGGCGCTGGAGGCCAAGAGCAAGGAGTTCTGGCCAGTGATCAAGACCGGCCGCACGCACCTCCAGGACGCCACGCCGATCCGGCTCGGGCAGGAGTTCAGGGGCTATGCGGGACAGGTCGAGGAATCGATCCGGCGCGCGAAGGCGGCCGTGGACGAGCTCGCCAGGATTCCACTCGGTGGCACAGCCGTGGGTACGGGCATCAACACGCACCCCCAGTTCGCCCGGATCGCGGCTGCCAGGCTGGCCAAGGCCACCGGCGTCCCGGTTCGCGAGACGTCGAATCACTTCCACTCGCAGGCCACGCTGGATGTGCTGGTCGCGGCGCACGGCGGGCTGCGCACGATCGCGACCAGCCTCTGGAAGATCGGCTCGGACGTGCGGCTCATGGGGACAGGCCCGATCGCGGGCCTGGGCGAGCTGCGGCTCCCCGAGACCCAGCCCGGGTCGAGCATCATGCCGGGCAAGGTAAACCCGGTAATCGTGGAATCGCTCCTGATGGTGATCGCGCGGGTCTACGGCAACGACCTGACGGTCGCGATCTGTGGTCAGTCGGGCAGCTTCTTCGAGCTGAACGTGATGATGCCCGTGGCTTCCGTCGCAACGCTTGAATCCATCACCCTGCTGGCGGCGTCGGTGCGCAACTTCTCTGAGCGCTGCGTCGAAGGCCTGCAGGCCACCGACCGTGGGCCCGAGCTGGTGGAGCGAAGCCCGATGCTCGCGACTGCGCTGAATCCCATCCTCGGCTACGACGAGGCGGCCAAGATCGCGAAGGAATCGATCCGCACGGGTAAGAGCATCAGGCAGCTGGCGCGCGCCAAAGGCATGAGCGAGGCGGCGCTGAACAAGGTGTTGGACCTCGGGAAGATGACGAAACCTGGCTTGGAAGGTCCAGGCGGCGGAGGCTGAGGGGCCCGATAGCCGGCTGAACGGTGAAAAAAGCCCGGCTGCGCCACCCGCTGACGCGTTTTCGCCTGCCGGTGATCCTTCTCGGCGTCATCATCCTGTACGGCATCGTCGGCTACATGCTGATCGATGGATGGAACCTGCTCGACTCCTTCTACATGGTCATCATCACCATCAGCACCGTCGGCTACACGGAGATCCATCCCCAATCGGCCGCCGGTCGGATCTTCACCTCGACCCTAATCGTCACTGGCGTGGCTACCATGCTGTATGGCTTCGGCGTCTTTGCCGAAACCCTCGCTGACAATGCATTTGGCCATTACAGGAGAGAGCGGCAGTTGGAGCGCAGCCTGAACCAGCTCCACGACCACTTCATCATCTGCGGATACGGTCGCATCGGGACGCAGATCGTCGCGGAGTTCGAGGACCACAAGGTTCCATACGCAGTGATCGACCAGACCGAGGAAGCGGTCGGGCGCCTTCGCTCGGAGGGCCGCCTGCACATCGAAGGGGATGCCTCGAGCGAGGAGCTTCTGAAGCAGGCCGGCATCGAACGCGCGCGGGGTTTGATCTCCGCGGTCGACTCCGACGAACGGGCCGTCTACATCGTCCTGGCCGCTCGAGCGCTCAAGCCGGACCTCTACATCATCGCGAGGGCCGGCCGTCCCGAATCGATCCGCCGCCTCGAGCTCGCGGGTGCGTCGAGGACGATCTCTCCCTATGGAATGGCCGGTCACCGGATGGCCGAGCTTGCCGTGCGCCCGGCCCTGGTCGACGTGCTCGACACGCTCCACCATGGCGAGGCGGGGATCGGAGTCGAGGAGCTGCTGGTCGGAACGGGTATGGCCTCGATCGGCAAGACCATCGAGGAGGCGGGGTTGCTCGACCAGTTGGCCGCGAAGCTGCTCGCACTGCGGCGCAGCGATGGCACGCTTCACGTCAGCCCCAGCGCAGACCTACAACTCTTGGACGGCGACCTGTTGATCGCTCTGGGCACCGAGGCACAGCTGCTGACGTCGACGTCCCTGCTCAAATAGCCCGCGGCCCGGAGCACCGCAAAGGTGCCGCTACAGTGGGGCCGATGGAGTCTTTGGCGAAACGGCCGGAGCGTGTGGCGCTCGGCGCAGTTTTCATTGGCGTGGCCCTCGTGCTGGCCAGGCTCGTGGTCGGCGTGCTCACGGGCAGCCTGGGCATCCTGAGCGAAGCGGTTCACTCGCTGTTCGACCTCGCCGCGAGCACCTTCACGCTCGTGGCGATACGAACCGCGCGCAAGCCCGCGGACCGCGAGCACCCCTACGGCCACGGCCGGGCAGAGAACGTAGCGGCTTTCGCCGAGGGCATCCTGCTGCTGATCACGGCCGCGGGAATCGCGTTCGAGGCGATCCGACGCCTCGCGGTCGGAGGCGCGATCGTCAACCCCGCCGGCTACGCCTTCGCGCTGTTGATCGCAACCCTCGGGATCGAGGCCGGGCGAGCCTTCGTGCTGAAGCGCGTGGGACTCCTGGCCTCGAGCGAAGCCATGCTCGCGGACGCGACCAACCGCATCTCGGACGTGCTGGCCACGGTCGGTGTCCTCGCCGGCCTGGTGGCGGTCCGGATGGGCCTGACATGGGGAGACTCGGTCGCGGCCCTTCTCGTCGCGGTCATCATCGGGCGGGCTGCCGCGCAGCTCGCGTGGCGCTCGGGCGACATACTCATCGACCGCGCGGCGGCGGGCGCGGAGAGACAGCTTCGCGCAGCCATCCAGGACGTCAACGGAGTGCGCGAGGTCCGCTCGGTTCGCGTGCGCCGGTCGGGCCCCAACCTGATCGGCGACGCGAGCGTCGCCACCAGGCGGATGCTTTCGGTCGAAGCGGCCGGAGCGCTGGCCGGCGACGTCAAGCGCCACGCGCGCTCGGTCCTGCCGACGCTCGAGCTCTCCGTGCTGGTGGAAGGCCAGGAGCGGCAGGGCGACCTGGTGGAGCGTATCCATGCCGCGGCCGCTCGCAACGAGGACGTGCGAGACCTGCACAACGTGACCGTCGAGCGCGAGGCGGATGGCTCGCTGCACCTGACGATGCACGCCAAGCTGCCGGGCGATATGACGCTTGCTTCGGCCTCGCGGGCCAGCGCCGGGCTCGAAGAAGCGCTCAGGGCCGAGCTGCCGGACGCCACGCGCATCGACGTCCACCTCGAGCCGCTGGAACCTCACGTTGTCAGCGGAGAGGACGTGACGGCCAGGCGGGCGCAGCTGGCCGCTCGCATGCGTGAGATCGTCGAGTCGCACCCAGAGGTTCTGCGCTGCGTCGACGTCGAGCTCAGCGACCGCGGCCAACGCATTCACGCACACGTGGTCGCGGAGGTCGCCGGCGACATCAGCCTCGAACACGCCCACCGCATCGAGACTGAGCTCGAAGAGATGATCCGGCGCGCATTTCCCGAGGTGCACGAGGTCGTTGCGCGCGCAACGGCATGAGCGCTCGGCCCCTTAGATGAGACCTGGCCGGGCGGCAGACCTTCCGGCTCTGATTGAGCTGTGGCGGTCGGAGGTGCGCGCAGGGCACCGTGACAGCCTGCCTCGAGCGCCCGAGGTCGAGGGCCTGCTGGCTCATTTCGACTGGGCTGCGCGGTCCCGGGTGGAGGAAGGCGCGGAGGGTGTTGCCGGCGCGGTCCTGGTCACGAGCCGGCCCACGCCTGAGGGCACGGTCGCGCGGATCGACCCCGCGGTGGACGGCGCGGAGTCGGCCAGACTGATGCGGGACCTGGTGCACTGGGGCCTGCAGTTCTCGCGTGCCGCCGGCGCCGGGGCGGCCCAGGTCTGGGTCGGCCCGCGTCAGGGTGGCGCTGCGCTCCTGGGCCTCGGGCTCGAGATGGTGCGTCCGTGGTGGAGGATGGACCGCAGCCTGGCCGGCGATCTCCCGGCGCCGGTGCCGGTCGAGGGTTACGAGCTCCTCGACGCGTCGAAAGTGGCAAAGGGATCTTGGGCGGATATGCACAACCGCTCCTTTGCGGACCACTGGCGCTTTTCGCCGCGCACCGAGGGCGAGCTGATGACGGGCAAACGACCACAGCTGTGCCTGATGGCCGTGACGTCCACCTCCGGCGAGCCGGCGGCTGTGACGCTCTGCCAGCTCGAGGCCTTTGTCGAGGACTCGCGGCCTCAACCGGTCGGCCTGGTGAGCTCGGTCGGGACTGTGCCGGAGCACAGGCGAAGGGGCCTGGCCACCTGGTTGGTGGCGGAAGGCTTGATCCGGCTCCGGACCGCCGGCGCGCGCCACTCGTCCCTGTACGTCGACGGCCTGAACGAGACCCGTGCCTTCGACGCGTACCGCAAGCTTGGTTTTGACCTGGCGTTCGAAGCTGAGGTCTGGGAAGCTAGCTTTCCGTGAGAATCCCCCTGGGTTTAGGTCTGGCCGTCGTGCTGGCGCTGGCGGCCTGCGGACCTTCCAACTCCGGCTCCCCCACCCTCGCGGCTGGGCCTTTCCTGGCGGCGCCCTCTCCACCGCCAACGCTGGCGACCGCGATCCGAGATGCGGTCCGCCTCGGCCCTGCCGGCCAGGCGACCACCGTGTCGTTGAGCTTCGCGCTGAAGGTCCGAGACCCGGCCCGCCTGGCGAAGCTCATCGCCTCGGGGCAGACCGTGAGTCCCGAGGCCTACTCGGCTGAGTTCGGCCCAGACCCTGCGGTGGTTCAGGCTGCGGTGTCGTGGCTGCAACAGCTGGGATTCAACACCTCGTGGCAGGCCGGGTCGGGCCTGATCGCGGCCGACGGGCCGGCCCCGCTGGCGGCGGCGCTGCTGCAAGTCGACATCGACAGCTTCCGCCAGGCTGATGGCACCACCTTCTACGCGGCACTCGGCCTGCCCCACATCCCGCCCGTCCTGGCCGCGGCAGCGAGCAGCGTCAGCGGGCTCGACAACTATCGAGGCGCACGCTCGCTCGCGGTGCGCCGGGGCGGCCTCACGCCGACCGACGTGCTCGCCTTCTACAACCTGAAGCCGTTGCGCGATGCCGGTCTTGATGGGACGGGCCAGACGATCGTGCTGCCTGAGATCGACGACCTGCCGAACCTCACCGACCTGAACAAGTTCGCCGCGGAGTTTCGACTGCCGCCGTTCGATTCGTACCTCACGGTCAAGCGCGATCCCAACTGGGGCACTCCCGAGAAGCCTCAGGGCGAGACCGTGCTCGACCTGGAGATCCTGCACGAGATCGCGCCCCAGGCCAAGCTGGTGGTCTACCTCTCGGCATCCGACTTCGGACATGGCGACCGCGCCTTCGATCAGATGGTCACCGATCGCCTTGGCTCGATCATCTCGGAGAGCCTCGGAGCATGCGAGCCGGACACTCCCAGTGGCCACCGCAACACTTACGCGAGCATCGAGGACCGCGCCGTGGCGGAGGGAATGTCGCACTTCGTGGCCAGCGGTGATAACGGCGGCTACACCTGCGGCGAGGACCAGGACCCGGCTGGAAGCTTCCCGTCGACACTGCCCACCGTCACGGCGGTTGGCGGAACGACGGTGTTCGAGTCCACGACCGGGATCTATTTCAAGGAGATGGCCTGGGGTTCCCCTCTCGACGAGAGCGGCAGCGGCGGCGGACCGAGCCAGTTCTACCCCGCGCCCGACTATCAGAAGGGCGCGATCCAGGCGGCCGGCCACGGCCTGCGGCAGGTCCCCGACGTGTCCGCCGACGCCGATCCCGCCACCGGCTTCCACATCGTGTTCGGCGGCCAGGACGGGCAGGCGGGCGGCACGTCGGCGGCGACCCCGTTGTGGGCGGCAACCGTCGCGCTGATCAACCAGGACCTCAAGAAGAAGGGATTGCGGGAGGCAGGTTTCGCCAACCCGGCCCTCTACTGGATGGGCCAGAACTCATCCACCCTGCCGGCGAAGCCTTTCCACGATGTCACCACAGGCAACAACCTCGCGTATGACGCCGGCACCGGCTGGGATTTCGCGACAGGCTGGGGGAGTATGGACGGAGCCGCGCTCGATGCAGCGTGGATTCTCTACATCAAAGGTGGGGGCGCGTAAAGGCAACATGAAGGAAAGAGGGCCCGACCGTCGCCAGGGCCCCGGGCGGAGAGCCGGCGAAACGGGAGCTCGACCGCTGGAAGGACCGCCACTCGTCACCTGCCCGCACTGCGGCATGCTGGTTCCAGCCGGCGATTTCTGCGGCCACTGCGGTGCGCACCTGGTCACGGCAAGCACCTCGCGCACCCACGCTTTCGCCGCCGTGCCTTCGGAGCGCGTGGCGCATCCCTCGATCATCACCACGCTCTTTCCGCACCTGCGTCACCGGCGCGGCGGCGCCTTTCGCTGGGCTCTGATAGCCGGTGGCGCGGCGGTTCTCCTGCTCGCCTCCCAGCACCTGTTCGCGCCCGCGACCATAGCGGCTACGTTCTTGCTGCCGGTTCTTTACCTGCTCTACCTGTACGAGGTCGAGGTCTATGAGGACGAACCGTGGCTCCTGGTCGCCGCCACGATGGTCACAGGCGCGGTGCTCGGTTATTTCTTCACGGGGTTCGCCGGCGATGCGGTGTCGCGCCTGGACCTTACCGGCGACAGGGAGAACGCGTTTGTCCTGGCCGGCGTCGCCATCCCGATCGTCGCCCAGGCGTTGATGCTCGCCGGCCCGCTGTTCCTCTACCTGTTCAGGCCCCGATACCGAGAGCCGCTCGACGGCCTGACGTTTGGCGCCGCCTCCGCGCTCGGATTCACCTTGACCAGCTCGCTGGTGGCGTTCTGGCCGCTCATCGGCGGACCGCTGGTGGCACAGGGCGCGCCACTTGACTGGTCGCTTCGGCTGCTTCGCGCGGGAATCCTTGTGTCTTTGGTCAACGCGAGCACGACGGCGCTTGTAACGGCGGCCGTGTGGCTGCAGCGATACGACCGCCGGCGAATCGGCTTGCCCTGGACGACGAGCATCCTGGCCACCCTTGTCGTCGCGACCGTCGCGCAGGTCATTCTCGGGATGCTTGGCTTCGTGCTTTCCGACCTCGTCATCGCGACGGCGATCCAGCTCGTCGCCACCATCGCCCTCCTTCTATATGTGAGGCTTGTCATCCACCAGGCTCTGCTGGTCGAAGGAGCCGACCACGAGATCGGTCCAGACGCGCCGTGTCCTGAGTGTCACAGGGTCGTTCCGTCCATGGCCTTCTGTCCCGCATGCGGTGCGGCGCGCGCCGCGGGCACGAAGCACGGCCGGACCCGCGCCGGTGGAGTCGCTTGATGGCGGCGCAGGTTCGATTCTGCGGTCGCTGCGGGGCGCCGGCGCCGTTTGGTGCTCCGTTTTGCGGGCGCTGTGGCGCGCCTCAGATGGCCCAGGTCGGGGCAGCAGCACCGGTTTACAGCTACCGGATGGCACCCCGCGCGACATTTCCGACTGCAGGCCGATGGCGGAGTTCGCAGATCGCGGTCGCGGGCGGGCTGCTCGCCATCCTCGCCATCGTGACGGTGGCGGTCAGCATCTTCGCCGTCTCGCATGCCATCGGCGGGAATCATTCGACCTGCACCGTCAACTGCGCGCCCAAGTTCGTCACCCCACTCCCTGAAGCGGCCACGTACCGGAGCGCGACCTACAAGTTCGAGGTCGACTACAACTCGGTCTGGACCGTGCGCAGCCAGGACGCGACCGGGATCTCGCTTGGCACCAAGATTGGCCTGGTCCAGGTCGTGGGGATGAAAGGCGGCCAGCCGCTGAGCCAGGTGCTGCAGTCCACCGTGTCCGCGCTCCCGACGGCGCAGTGGCAGGACGTGGTGCAGGTCTCGGACCTGAAAGGCGGGCACGTCGGCGACCAGGACGGGGTCGGCGCCGTGTACTCGGCGAACCTGATCGGGACCAACTCCACCTCCGCACAGGTGCGATTCGCCGTCATCGCCGCGACCCGCGGAGGAGTCACAGTGGTCGTCTTCGCTGCCGATCCGGCCGACCTGAAGAACTCACCGCACGGCATGCCTGAAGGCCAATCGTTCGATTACATGTGCTCTGAGTTTCGCTGGGGCTAGCACCCAGGCCATGGACACCGAGCTGCTCGCGTTCGCCGGAATTTCGGTGCTGCTCGCCGTCACACCCGGGCCCGACATGGCGGTGGTGACGAAGAACGCGCTGGCGCATGGCCGTCGAGGAGTGATCCTGACGACCACCGGGATTGCGCTGGCCCTTGCGATCTGGATCCTGGCGACGGCGTTCGGCCTCTCCGCGCTGCTCAGGGCATCGGGTGAAGCGTTCTTGCTGATCAAGCTCGTGGGCGCCGCATACCTGGCCTACCTGGGTTTGCGCACTCTGATCGATTCGCGCCGCCGTCCGGATGACCTGCTCGCGGGCGAGCCCGCTCCCGCACCGGCCCGCGCCATCTTCCGCCAGGGCTTCCTGTCCGCGATGTCGAACCCAAAGCTTGGGGTGTTCTTCATGACCTTCCTGCCCCAGTTCGTGGCGCCTGGCCAGCCGGTGCTACCGCGACTGTTGCTGCTGGGCGTGATCTTCGCGGTGATCGGATGGACGTGGATGAACGTCTATGGCCTTTTCGTCACGCGAATCCGCGACTTCATCACGGCCCCGCGCGTGCGCCAGTGGATGGAACGTGTCACCGGGGTGGTTCTGCTCGGCTTCGGCGCTCGACTTGCTGTCGAAAGGCTCTGACCCCGGGCTCGCTCAGTCCGTCCCCGGAAGGTCGAACGAGATGTCGTAGACGCCGCCGCTCAGCTTCGCATGGTGAATCCAGCCCATCTTTCTAAGCAGCCCGAGCATCTGACGGTTCTCGGGCAGGACGATGAGCGTGAAGTTCTTGATTCCATGCTGCCGGGCGGCCCGCGCGAGGATTGCCAGCAGGGCGCCTCCGAGACCTCGACGCTGGAACTCATCGACGACCGCCACCGCCACCTCGGCGACGTCAGTGTTCAGCACTCGGTCATATCGCGCCACGCCGAGGATGCGTTCCTTGCCTGTTGGTTTGTCGGTCGTCGCGACAAGCGCGAAGCGATCCTTATGATCGACGACCGCCAGCCGGTGCGCGAGCGCATCCGGCAGCCGCTTCAGCGGTGAAAAGAACCTGAAGTAGACGCTGCGCTCCGACATGGCGGCCACCGCGTCGTGCAGCAGGGGCTCGTCCTCCGGCGCGATCGGCCTGATCTGAACCTTGGTTCCATCTTCCAGGTCGAGAAACCTTGGCTCGAAATTGGGCATAGCCACCGCTAACAAGGTAACGGCCTATACCATCCGCGATCATGCGTGGCTCGAAGCGATGGGGCAACCTCGGCATGGCCGCCGGCGCCGTGACCGCTGCCCTGTTCGCGGTCTTCGACCTCTACCAATGGGCCCTCGCCTACGCGGGGGATCGCTTCCACAACGACTTCACCTTCTACTACGCTGCGGCCCGGATCGGGCTGGCTCACGGGTGGCCGTCCATCTATGACCTCCACCTGCAGCAGGTGGAGCTCGACGCCATCGGCTCCGGCATCAAGATCGCGGAGCTCGCACGCTACATCAGCCCGCCGCCGGTGGCCTGGGCCGCGATCCCACTTACGGTGCTTCCGTATCCGGCCGCGTACTGGACCTGGAGCGCGCTGCTTCTGATCGCGCTCGCCATCACCTGGCACCTTGCCTCTCCCGGCCATGGACCCTGGCGGGTCGTCCATTTCGCGGCCGCGGTCGGCTGGCTCCCGGTCATCTACGGCCTGCAGCTCGGCCAGCCCGGAATCTTCGTAGCGCTCGGCGTCGCCGCGTGCTACGCACTGCTGAGGGCGGAGCGCCCTTTCTGGGCCGGCATCGCTCTTGGTGCGCTCGCGCTGAAGCCTCAGCTTGCGTTCCTGGTTCCCGCCGCCCTGCTTCTGAGCGGGCGCACCCGGGCCTTCTGGGGCAGCGTCCTCGCGCTGGGCCTTCTCGCCGCAGCTTCGGGGATCGCGCTCGGCCCGGCCGGCATCGCCGCGTACGAAGCCAGGCTGAGCTTCGCCGCCGGGGTGCCGGTTAACCGTGAGCTGACGATCGCCCCGCTGGTCGGCAGCCTTGCCAGCGGCGCAGCCCCTTTGGCGCTGACGCGGGTGATCCAGGCCGCGATCGCTCTGTGGGCCCTCCTTCTCACCTACCGGCTGCGTCGCCGAGGGCCCGAGTGGATATTCGTCCCGGCACTGATCGGCGGACTGCTGGCCAGCCCATACCTGCACCTCGACGACCTCGCAATGCTCGGCCTGGCGGCCTGGCTCTACTTGCGCACCTCGCCGCCCGCCTGGACTTTCGCGTTCATGCTGGCCGTCGCGTTCGCAGCTGAGGGCCTGCCGTTCTGGGGCCCCCTGCCTCTGATCGTCGGTGAGTTGGGAGCTCTAGTGCTGCTGTCGGTCGAGACGATCAAACATCACGATTCACCGGTCGAGATTCCTGCCCCGTGGCGTCCCGCGCCTTCCGCAAACCGTCGGGCTCCGTCTTGAGCCTCACCTGAAGCCAATACGTCGAGGCCACCTCGAGATTCGGCCGCCGCCGCCTCGGCGAGGCCGAGCGACCACTGCGTGAGCACGCTGCGGCGGTCGGCCCGCAGCGCGCCCTGAGGTAGCTCCGCGATCTGGCGCGCGAGCTGCTGCGCCTCCTCGAGCGCGGCGCCGGGTTCGACGAGCCGTTCGACCAGACCGATCTGCAGCGCCTCCATCGCCGCGACCGGGCGGCCTGTGAGGATCATCTCGAGTGCCCGGCCCTGGCCGATCATGCGCGGCAGCCGGATCGTGCCCATATCGATCAGCGGCACCCCGAAGCGCCGGTTCAACACGCCGAACGTCGCGTTGGTGGCGGCGACCCGAAGGTCACACCACAGCGCGAGCTCCAGACCGCCCGCCACCGCATAGCCTTCGATCGCCGCGATCACCGGCTTGCTGAGTGTCATTCGGGTCGGCCCCATCGGGCCGTTGCGGGTCGGCCCCATCGGGCCGTCGACGTCATCGGACAACCGGCTCGGAGAGCCCGCCGCCAGCGCTTTCAGGTCGAAACCTGCGCAGAAGGTTCCGCCGGCCCCAGTCAGGACGGCGACCGCGAGGGACTCCGACTTTTCGAACTTCTCGAAAGCTACCCTCAACGCGGAAGCGGTTTCCGGGTCGACAGCGTTCCGGACCTCCGGCCGCGTGATCATGACCGTCATCACACCACCCTCGGCCGTGACCTGGACTTTGGAGGCCGTTCGGCTACTCCTCGTCCATGTAGGGGTAGCGGTGATCGGTCGGCGGCGCGTATGTCTCCTTGATCGTGCGGGGGCTGACCCAGCGGATCAGGTTCAGGAACGAGCCCGCCTTGTCATTGGTGCCGGACGCTCTGGCGCCACCGAATGGCTGAAGACCCACGACCGCGCCGGTGGGCTTGTCGTTGATGTAGAAGTTCCCCGCGGCGTTGACCAGCGTCTCGGACGCTGTGCGAATCGCCTGGCGGTCCTGCGCGAAGATGGCGCCAGTCAACCCGTATGGGCTCGTCCGGTCGCACAGCGCGAGCGTCTCCTCGAACTTCCCGTCGGCGTACGGGTAGACCGTGAGGATGGGGCCGAACAACTCCTCGCGCAGCAATTTGAAGTCCGGGTCGGTGGTCTCGATCACCGTCGGCCGGATGAACCAACCGACGGTGTCGTCACCCTTGCCTCCGGCGATCACCTTGGCGCTCTCATCCTTGCGCGCGAAATCGATCGCCTTCATGTGGTTCGAATACGCCTTGCCGTCAATCACGGCGCCCATGAAGTTGCGGAAGTCGGCGACATCTCCCTGCGGGATGGCGTCTACCTCGTCCGCCATCTCCGATCGCATCCCCTTCCACATCGATTGCGGGATATACGCTCGGGAAGCGGCGGAGCATTTTTGACCCTGGTATTCGAAAGCGCCGCGGATCAGCGCGGTGCGCAGCGCATCGGGGTCGGCCGACTCGTGCGCGAAAATGAAATCCTTGCCGCCTGTCTCACCGACAAGCCGTGGGTACGTGCGGTAGTGGTCGACGTTCTGGCCCACCGTCCTCCACATGCCCTGGAATACCTCGGTCGACCCTGTGAAGTGGATCCCGGCAAGCTCCTTATGCCCGAGCACCTGCTCGGCGATCTTCGAGGCGCTGCCGCTCACCATGTTGATCACTCCGGGCGGCAGGCCTGCCTCGTTCAGAATCTCCATCAAGAAGTGGCTGACGAGCAGCGTCTGCGTCGCAGGCTTGAAGACCACGGTGTTGCCCATGAGCGCAGCCGCAGTGGGTAGGTTGGCGCCGATGGATGTGAAGTTGAACGGGCTGACCGCAAAGACGAAGCCCTCCAGCGGCCGGTACTCGAGGCGGTTCCATGCGGTGCCATCGTTAGTCGGCTGCTGGTTCAGCAGCTGGTCGCCGAAGAAAGCGTTGTAGCGCCAGAAGTCGACCGACTCGCAGGCCGCGTCGATCTCCGCCTGGTGGACGGTCTTGGATTGCCCCAGCATGGTGGCCGCGTTGATCGTGTCGCGCCAGGGTCCGGCCAGCAGCGAAGCGGCGCGGAGC
Organism: Candidatus Dormiibacterota bacterium; assembly: GCA_003151935.1. Classification (GTDB taxonomy): domain Bacteria; phylum Chloroflexota; class Dormibacteria; order Dormibacterales; family Dormibacteraceae; genus Palsa-870. The sequence goes on from PLYZ01000060.1 coordinate 57,466, forward strand.
AGTACCGCCGCCCGCTCGTGATACGAGGTCGCTGCCCAGGCGCGACGAGCCTTGAGAGCCGCGTTGATGGCGTCACTGAAGTCTTTGTCCGAGCCGACCGCGTACTCGGCGATGCTGAGCTCCTTCCGGTGAGGGGAGCGGATGTCGGCTCTCGAAGCGCCCCACCGCTTCTCGCCGCCGATCTGCATCGGGACCTCGGTCCGGGCGTCGGTGAGCTCTGCCAGCCTGGCCTTGAGAGACTTGCGATAGGGATCGCCGGGCGCGTACTGGCGAACCGGCTCATTGACCGGGGTAGGAACTCTGAAGTGTCCGTCGGCGGTCATCTCGACTCCTCGGTGTTGCTGCTTCTGATGGGTCAAATCGTAACCCGGGCTCGTATCCCAACAAGTTGGCCGTCAAGACTGTTCGGAGGAGCTCTTTGGTCGGCCTGATCCCATCCGCCACCGCTCGCCCTGTCGCCGTTTCGGATCGGGTCTGCCAGACCGTCGCGCTCCTCGGGCGCCGCGGCTATGCCCTTGGCGCCGAACGCCTCGCCGAGCTGTGCATCGGCGGGCCGGTCTCGACCCGGGAGGTGCGTTGGACGGTGGCCGCAGACGGCGACCTCGTCATCGCGAACGACCTTGTCGTCGATCGGGCGGAGCTGGCCCGGGTGGACCTGATCCGCTCTCGGGCCATCGGTCATCGGGCCGGCGCAGGCGCCTATATCGAGGTGACGGCTCGGTTCGTGCGGGCACTGGTCGCCTTTGCGCCCTTTATCCGCGGCGTCTCGATCGCGGGATCGCTGGCCAGCGGCGGCTTCCGTGCGTCAGACGACGTGGACCTGAACCTCATCGTCGATGACGGCCACCGGCACCTCGCGTACGTTGCGGTGAACGTGCTCGGTTTGGCGCATGCGCTCGCGCACCGGGGAAAGCCCGTCGACGACCTCACGCGACGCCCGATCGCGCCTCGCCTGATGACCGCGAACCTGATTCTCGAGCGCTCGCAGTGCCTCCCGCTCGAGCGCCAGGACGAGGACATGGCATTCGAGCTGCTGATGGCCGAACCGGTCTTCGGCCTCGACGCGATCAAGGAGCTGATTCATGCCAACCCTGGCCTTCTGGAGCATTTTCCTCAGCTGGCGAACAAGCCGGCGCCACTGCTCATCGAACCCCCCGCCCGCAGCCTGCCGTCGGCGTTGTTCCCTACCTTTCTCGATGGCGCCGCGCGCGTGGTGGGCGAGAGCGCATGGCGCTACATGCAGTGGACCCGACGCCATCATCCCGACGCGCTCGCGCGCGTCAGATACGTGCGCTCGACCATGCGCCCATACACATTGTTCGACCGGTCTTGATCCTGTCCCTCGCGGTCACGATTCTCGCCGTCACGAGCGTCCTGCTTTTCGCGTTCGGCCTGAACCTGCTGTATCTAACGTGGCGCGCGACGAGGTTGCATTCGCGTTCAACGCGCTTGACGGTCGACGGTGACGAGCCACTCGTCTGCGTGCAGATCCCCGTGTACAACGAGCGGTACGTGGCGGAGCGCGTCCTCGACGCAGTGTGCGCGATCGACTGGCCGCCGGGCCTGCTCCAGGTCCAGGTTCTCGACGACTCGGACGACGAGACGGTGTCCATCGTCGCGAGTCGCGTGGCCACCTGGCGGCTCAAGGGGATGGAGGTCACGCACGTGCGGCGTGGCACCCGAAATGGTTTCAAGGCGGGCGCGCTCGCTCACGGCCTGACGCTGACGGAGGCTCCGCTGGTCGCGATCTTCGATGCGGACTTCGTACCACCGCGCGACTTTCTGCGGCGCATCGTCGGCGCTTTCGACGATCCGAGGGTCGGATTCGCGCAGGCGAGATGGGGTCACCTCGACGAGGGTTATTCATGGTTCACCCGCCTTCAGGCCCGTGCGATCGATTTCCATTTCCTCATCGAGCAGGCGGTGCGTTCCGCCGACGGCTACTTCACCAACTTCACCGGCACTGCGGGCGTCTGGAGACGCAGTGCCATCGAGGACTCCGGGGGCTGGAGCGCGGACACGCTGACTGAGGATCTAGACCTGAGCTACAGGGCGCAGCTCCGTGGATGGCGCGCCGCCTACCTCGAAGACCTCGTCGTGCCAGAGGAGCTCCCGGTGTCAATCGACGCCTACCGCCGGCAGCAGTCGAGATGGGCAACCGGAAGCTTCCAATCCGCATTCAAGCTGCTCGTCCCGGTGCTGCGCAGCAACAATCGTGCCGCCGTCAAGCTGCAGGCGAGCGTCCATTTACTCGCGTACGGAATCGGCCCGCTGATGCTGCTGCAGCTGATGTGCTACCCCGCCTTGCTGCTCACCCTCAGCCGGCACGGCCTTCCCTGGCCGCTCGCCGACGCGTCGGCGCTCGTGCTGCCCATCGCAGTGGCGCCATGGTTCGGTTTCATCGTGGCGCAGACACGGCTCGGACGCAAATGGTGGTCCGCGCTGCCGTCGCTGCTCTGCCAGGTCGTCGGCGCCGGGATGTCGCTGACCGCACTGCTCGCGCTCTTTCGCGCCACCAAACGTGGAGGGCAGTTCATTCGAACGCCGAAGCACCGGATCGAACAGCCCGGCCAGGAGTGGCGGCACCAGGACTACGTCCGGGTGGGAGACCCGCGTGCGGTGGGCGAGGCCGTGTTAGGGCTGGCCGCGCTCGCGATGATCCCTGTTGCCGCCCTCCTGCATCAGTGGCTGCTTGCCCTCTACACGAGCATGTTCGCGCTGGGCTTTCTCAGTCTTGCCTCCCTAAGCGCAATCGACGCGTTCGAGGTGCTCACGCTCCGCAGCCTGGGCCGGCGTGCCCTCGCGCGCGTCCAGGCGGCGGGTCCCAGGCTGGTCCTCGTCGGGCTCTGTGCTGTGCTGCTGCTCTTCGCCGCGCAGATGCCAGAGCCGTTCGAGGACGGCTACGGGCACTGGCTGATCGCGGCGAACCTTGCCCAGACCGGACACCTCCACGATCCGCTTTTCGGGATGGAGGACACATGGCTGCCCGGCTACCACGTTTTGGCCGCGGCAGTCCTGAAGTTGTTCGGATTGGGGAACCTGGGCGCGTTGAAGGCGCTTGGAGCCTTGCTCGGCCTCGCCACGCTGGCGTGCGTCTACGCTCTCGCGCCGAACACGCGCCAGGCCCGGCTCGCCGTCGTGCTCCTGGTCCTGAACCCGGTCTTCCTGTTCACCTCGGGATCGGCGGTCGTCGAACCTCTTCTGACGGCGCTGCTCACGGCCGCCGCCCTCGCCGCGGTCCGCGGCCGGATGAAGGTCGCCGCCCTGCTGGCGGTGCTGGCTTGCCTGACCGCCACCAAGGCCTGGATCTGGTTCGGGGCCGTGGCCGGCTTCGCGGCGGTCGAGCTGTTGCGCCGGCGAGCTCCCGCCCGGCGTAGCTGGCCGGCGATCGCGTGGGCGGTGCCGGCGATCGCCGTGCTCGTTTTCCTCCAGCTCGGCTTTGCGCCCGCCAGCCATTCCGTCGCCCGCGGCTCGCTCGAGGTCGCCTCGGCCACGACTCGCGGGAGCCTGCCTGGCGGAGCGCTGGCCCGGGTCGCCGAGCTTGCTCAAACCTACGGGCGTGCCGCCGTTCCCCTCTTCGCATTCGGGGCGCTGGGCCTGTGGATTGCGATCCGCCGCTTGATCTCGGGAACCGACCGGGCGACCATGCGCTTCCTCCATTTCCCTGCCCTGGTTTACCTCGCGGCCGTTTTCGGCCTGGTCGCGATCGGGGCCTACACCGGAAGCCACCGCTACCTCTATCCGGCGCTGCCCTCTCTCGCCCTGCTCGCGGCCGCCGCTCTCGACCGGCACGCGGCCGCCGTCCGGCTGGCTGCAGTGGCCGCCTCGGGACTGATCGCCGTCGCGTTCCTACCCGTGTTCGCGAGCTTTGCCGCGGACAACGCGGGACTGATCGCCGCGGGCCGGGCCGCCGCCGGAACCCAGGGCCTGCTGATCACCGACTCGCCGGTGGTGGCTTATTACAGCGGCCGCCCTCCGTCGCAGATCGCAGGTTCGCAAACGCTGCCCGCCGGCCGTGAGCAGGCGATCGCCTGGATGAGCTCCCACGGCGTCACCGATGTGGTGCTCGAGAACATCAGCTATTACCGAGCCACTTCGCTGTTCCCCGACCTGGCCAGCGGTCACGCCACACCTCCTTTCGCTCCGCTGGGCGAGCAGGCGCAGTACCAGGTCGCGGGCGGCAAACCGGTGTACGCCTATCGGTTGGGGACGGCGCTGCTGACGCAGTCGATCTACCCAGGGGTGGACGCTTGCATCGAGGGTGCTTCCGGCGAGGGCAAGACCACGCCCCTGGCCAAGGGCGTCGTCCTGGAGATAGCGGGTAAAGACGTCGCGGGTGAGGGCATGGGCTTCGGCGTTCCGATCGTCCAGTACCCCGACGGCTGGGTCTATTCGCGAACCGCGACGAACGCCGACCTGTCCACCGCGGGCACCACAGTCTGGAAGCGGACCTACCAGCTCGACGAGATCGGCGGCGACGCCGCACACAATTACGCGTTCGTCCCCGTCGCATCGCGCGGCACGATCGAGGTGACGTACACGATCGACCCCACAGGCGTCCAGGTCGGGATCCATGTGGTCCGGCTCGAGCCGGGGTACAGCGAGGTCGGGATCCTCAACGAGCAGTCGGCTGCGTTCAACGATTTTGCCGCCGACCAGAGCCTCACGCTTCTCGACGGACAATTCGGTAACTGGGAGCCGGTGACGGGCGCTTGGGCACGGCTCCAATCGAGAAATCTCGGCGTGCAGTGGTCGGTGCCCTCCCTTGGAGGCGCTCAACTTCACGGTGGGCGCGAGCTGACACCACCTGATTTCAACTGGGCCGGCCTGGACTATCTCTTCCCGTCCGGATTCGCCGGCACCAGCTACCACGTCAACGTGGAGGAGGCGAGATGACGCCAAACGAGAAAACCGATGTCGTCCTCGTGTATCCGCAGCGCGCGTCGGCACAGGGACGGCACTGGATCATGCCATCGCTCGGGCTCATGTACCTGAGCGCGGCGCTCCGGCGAGCCGGCTACACGGTCCGGCACATCGACCACACGTTCATGGAGCGCCGCGAGGTCCTGTCCGAGATCGAGCGCCTCCGTCCGTCGGTGATCGGCATCTACTGCATGATCACCATGCAGGATGAGGCGCTCTCGCTTGCCGCGCAGGTTCGCGGCAAAGCGCTGACCGTGGTGGGAGGTCCCTACCCGTCCGGCGAGCCGGAGACCTTCGTCGACCAGTTCGACCTGGTCGCGGTCGGCGAGGGCGAGGAGACGATCGTCCAGATCATGGAGCACCTCGACGATCGCCGGTTCGAGGAGATCGCCGGCCTGGTCTTCAAGCGCGACGGAGAGATTGTTCGCGGCGCCGCGAAGATCCGCACCAAGGACATGTCGCACCTGCCCCTGCCCTACCGGGGCGACGTCCCAAACGCCGAGTACATCGCCTACTGGCGCAAGCACTGGAAGGACGCCACGACTCCCCTGATGTCGACGCGCGGCTGCCCCTTTCGCTGCGACTTCTGCCACAAGTCCGTGTTCGGCGACCTGTTCAGCGCAAGACCGGTCGAATCGGTCGTGGCGGAGATGAGCGAGATCGCCGAGCTCGGCTACGACCACATCTGGATGTCGGACGACCTCTTCACGCTCAACTACAAACGCACCTTCGAGCTCGCTCAGGCGATCGAGGCAGCGCACCTCCCCCTCACGTGGGAATGCCTGAGCCGCGTCACGCATGTCGACCGCGCGCTCTTCGAACAGATGCGCCGCGCTGGATGCAAGAGGATCTTCTTCGGAATCGAATCCGGCGATGAGAACGTGCTGAAGGAGATGAAGAAAGGCATCACGCCAGACCAGGCGCGAGCGGCGGTGGAAGCCTGCGTCGCGGCCGGGATCAAGGCGGCCGGCTTCTTCATGGTCGGCTACCTGGGCGAGACCACCGACTCGCTCATCCGCAGCATCAACTTCTCGAGCAGCCTCCCCCTCGACTACGTCAGCTACACGATCGCCTACCCGCTTCCCGGAACCGGCTTCTACGAACGCGTGCGCGAGCGCCGCCAGCGCGGCGAGTGGCACAAGGTGCGCCACAACAGGCTCCTGTTCAACACCGACTTCTCAGAGCACAAGCTGCGGGCGGCGATCCTCAAGGGCGCGATCCAGCATCGTCTCAACCGGATGCACCTGCGTCCGGCGGCCAGAGCCTTCCAGCTCGCCACGGATCCGGTGCTACGCGCACTCCGCTAGCGATCGCGCTCGTCGGCGCCGTCGCCGCGATCGCCTGTGCCACGCCGCCCGCCGGCCCGCCGGCGTATCCCGAAACCGGCCTGCTGCTGCTGACCCTCCAGGACGGCACCCTGGCAGCTTCGGCACCAGTCGGCTCGGATGTGGTCGCGGTGATCGTCTCGGAGGACGGCAAGACGGCGTATGTCGCGGACAGCGCTCCAGGCGACGTGTACGCGGTTCGGCTTCCCAGTCTCCAGGTGGCGTGGAAGCAGCACGTCGGCGGGGCGCCTTTCGGACTGCTTCTCCATCAGGAACGCCTCTTCGTGAGCCTGTTCAGTGGCGCTTCGGTCGTCGAGCTGGACACCTCGAGCGGAACGAAGCTCGCCAGCGACCCAGTCCCCCAGGGCCCTGCGGCGATGACCGCGGACGCCGACGGCCACGTTGTGGTGGCCGGCACCCGCGGCCAGCTGAGCGTCATCGGGGGCGGGCAGCTGGCGGCGGGAAACGGGTTCGGCGTGGCCGAGGCGGGCGGCCGGCTCTGGTCGGCAGATTACGAACGGGCCGAACTGGTCCCCGCGGGCGACGACCACCGCGTCGGGCTGCCGCTGCCATTGTTCCCGTTCTGGCTTGCCCCGGGCGCGGGTACCTCTCTCCTGATCGCCGCAGAAGGCGGGACCGAAGACACCGACCCGGGTGGTGTGTTTTCTTTCGACACGGTGACCGGCTCGTTTTCGACCCTCGCGACTCCCAAGGACCCGGACCAGGTATTGCTGGCGGGATCGACCATCTTTGTCGCCGCCCACGGCGACAGGGACGTGCTCGCCATACAGCCCGGGCGGACGAGGGCGTGGGCCGGCGGCGCAGCGGCGGTTGCGCTGGCCGTCGACCCGCCGCTCGGCTACCTGGTCGTCGCGGTGAACGCGCATGAGTGAAATCCCCACGAAGTCANNTCGCCGTGACTTCGCGGGGGCCCCTTCATGAAGCGTGGGCCAGCCTGTTCAGGATCGCCGTCGGACTGTTCTGGCTCTATTACGCAAGCCAGAAGTGGCAGGGCGTCGGATGGATGCACAGCCTTATCATCTCGACCGCGAAGGCAAACCCAATCCCGGGCTTGCACGAGTTCCTCACTCAGGTGGCAGTGCCGAACTGGTTCCTGTTCGCTGTCGCGCAGGGCGCGGGTGAGACAGTCGCCGCGGTCTTTCTCATCCTCGGGCTCGCGACGCGGTGGGCAGGAATCCTCGGACTGCTGCTCGCGATCAACCTGGCCCTGACGGTCGCGTTCGCGGCCGATCCCGGGTTCCGCTTTCTCTACTACCTGGCCGTACTCATCAACGGCCAGGTGATCGTCTCCGGCCCCGGCCCGTTTGCTTTGTCGCGATTCGGTTGGGTTCCCGGCTTCCTGCGCTGACCGCGATCGCGCTCACGGGGCTCCTGTGCGCTTGCGCACCGGCTGCGACCGTTTCACGCGCTTCACCGTCCCCGCAGGCGACCGGCTGCCGGTCCGGCCCGCCTGAGGCCGGCATCCACAACCCCGACCGGCTGCAAGTCCTCGACTCCTGCAAGCACGCCGAGGGCATCGCGGTGGACGTCGCCCACGAAGACGACGGCGACTATCACGTCTGGTTCCATGCCGATCCCGGCTACGAATACTTGCTCAATCCGCAGAACCATTTCCAGGCGAAGCCGGCCATGCTGGCTGAGATCACTCCTGACTGTGCACCCTCCACCAATCCTCCGGACGCGCAGTCAGCCGCTCGATGTCCGAGATCAAACCTGCCCATCCCGAAGCTCGGCGACCACATCGCGATCGACGGGCCATGGGTGCTGGACACCGACCACGGCTGGCGAGAGATTCACCCGGTCGACTCGATCCAGATACGCTAGACGTCGTGAGCATCGACGCCGACGGCTATGGGTTCCCTGAACACCAGCGCACGCTTGCACGCCTTATGGAGGACGTGAGGGTGCTATCCCCTGCTGGAGTGGAGCGGGTGGCTCGCGGATGGGATCTGCACGTAGGGCCCAAGGCTCTCCAGGCTTTCCTCGACGCGGAGAAGGCGGCGACGCATGCCATCGAGCAGGCAGATCGCGGCACTGCTTGGGACCTGGTGAGGAGCTCCCTCTTCGGGCTGACCGAGTCGGGGGACGCGCTGGTCTCGTGGAAGGCGGAGCACGGCGAGACCGGACACAAGGCTGAGAGGGCCGCGTTCGCGGCGGCGCTCGGGCTCGTCGCGAGCAACCTGATCGACAAAGAGCAAGCCGCCAACCTCATGCGTCCAATGGCGGAAGCGCTGCCCTGGCTGCTGCCAGAACAAACCCCCGCGACCTAGCCGGTAGCCACCGGACCGATCGATTCCAGCCAGCGCCTCGCTTCTGCGTGCGAGCGCAACCGGACGAAGGCGATGTCGCGCCACCTCGGATCGGCCATCCCGTCCAGGTAGCGCTGCACGAACTCGTCGTATTTGACCCAGGCCCAGAGGATGATGTTGTCGTCCGGGTCCAGCGACAAGAAGTTTGAAAGCGGCTCGCGATTCCCATTCCAAAGCAGCTCGCGCGACACGGCCCGGCGCACTGTCCTAGCGATCACCTGCAGCATCACGGTTCGCCTCGGGAGGTCTAGCCAGACGACCGTGTCGGCGCGCTGCCAGACCGGACCTTCGATCACAAATCGCATGTAGTTGCCGTCGACCACCCAGCCGGGCTGGTCGGTCGCCCGCTCCACTTCGTCCATGAACTCGGCGTCCGGCCGCGGCCGCCAGCCCGGCTGGTGCATGTAAGCGTCCAGTTCGATGTAAGGCACCGCCAGCCGCTTTGCGATCGCTCGGGCGAGAGTGGATTTACCCGCGCCGCTGGAGCCCACGACGGAAACACGCCGCACGGGCGCGAAGCTTAGGACCCGTTAGGACTCGGTGGCCGGAACCAGCTCCGCGAGGTCGACGTTCATGTCGGCGAGCGCCGCCTCGCTGATCGGCCTGCGACTTTCGACCAGCTTTCCGCCGAGCTCGTTGGTCTTCGAGTCGTTCATCGAGAGCACGGCTTCGATCATGCCGTCGCGAAGGTAAAAGACCGAGAACTTCAGGCCGTCGCGGTCCCCGCGCCACACGGTGCGGTCGTCGCCCGACCCGTGGCCGCGGTACTCGAGGTTCACGTCGTACTGGTCGGACCAGAAGTACGGTAGCTTCGTGTAGGGCTTGTCACCACCGGCGATGTTCTCCGCAATTCCGCGTCCCTGGTTCTTGGCGACCTCCCAGTGCTCGACGCGAATCGCCCGGCCGAGCACCGGGTGCTGGTGGAGCGCGATGTCTCCAGCGCAGTAGACGCCCTCGGCGGCCCGAAGCGCCTGGTCCACGCGAACGCCTCCGCCTTCGATGGTCAGGCCGAGGGCTTTCGGCAAATCCAGGTTGGGCTCGATGCCCACGGCCTCGAGGACCAGATCGGCCTCTTCGTTCCGGCCGTCCGAGAGGGTCACGCCCACGACCCGGTTTCCGTCGCTGTGCCATGTCTGGACCGTGGTGCCACAGCGCACGTCCACGCCTTTGGCGCGGTGGATCGTGGCGTAGATATCGCCCACCTCGCGACCCAGCGCGCGGGAGAGGGGCACCGGTGCGGATTCGATCATCAACACCTCTTTGCCCATCTGCCTCGCCGAAGCCGCAACCTCGGCGCCGATGAATCCGGCTCCGATCAGCAGCAGCCGGGACGCGCGCTCGAGCGCCTGACGGAGGGCCTTGCTGTCCCGAAGCGAGCGAAGCGTGACCACGTTCTCGGCTCGTGGCACGTCGGGGAGGCGACGCGGGGTTCCACCGAGACCGAGTACGAGCGAGTCGAACTCGAGCTCGCCACCGCCGTCCACCGCAAGCTTGCCTCCGGAGACCGAGCCGCCGGTTACCTTCCGATTCAGCTGAAGCTCGATGCCCTGCTTCGTGTACTCGGATTCGTCGTGAAGGAAGACCTTGGGCAGCTCGACCTCGCCGCGCAGAAACTCCTTGGACAGGTAGGGTCGGTCATAGGGGCGGTCGCGGTCGGCGCTGACGATCGTCACCATGCCATCGAAGCCTCGCTTGCGAAGCGCGAACGCCGCCGCATCCCCGGCGCCGCCGCCACCCACGATGACGACCCTCTTCACAGCGCCACAGGGTGCAGCCAACCGTGTGGATCGGGCGCAACCCCTCGCTGCAGGTCAACCAGCGACCGGCGCAAGCGCATCGTGAGGTCGCCCGGCTTTCCATCGCTCACGCTCCACGAACCGTGCGCCGACTTGACCGCGCCAACCGGGGTGATGACCGCCGCGGTGCCGCACGCGAAAACCTCGGTCAAGGATCCGTCGGCGCAGCCCGTGCGCCACTCTCCGGTGCTGATCTTTCCCTCCTCGGCCGCATATCCGAGGTCCTTGGCCAGCTGGAGGAGCGAGTCCCGCGTCACTCCCGGTAGGAGAGTGCCGGTCAGGGCCGGTGTGAGCAGCCGGGCATTGCGCCCGCTGCCGAATACGAAGCAGAGGTTCATCCCGCCCATCTCCTCGACCCACCGATGTTCTTGCGAGTCGACCCAGACCACCTGGTCGCATCCCTGCTCCGCCGCCTGCGCCTGGGCGAGCAACCCGCCCGCGTAGTTGCCACCGGTCTTGGCCTCACCCGTTCCGCCCGGAGCCGCCCGGCTGAAATCCTCGGATAGCCAGACCGTGACCGGCTTGACTCCGCTTGGAAAATAGGAACCGGATGGCGATCCGATCAAGAGGAAAGTCACCTCGGCGGAGGGACGCACGCCAAGGCCAACCTCGCTGCCGAACATGAAGGGCCGCAGATACATGCTCTGTTCAGGCGCGGACGGCACCCACTCGCCGTCGATGGTCATCAGCCGGTCGATCGCTTCGATGAACACACTCTCAGGCAGCTCAGGCAGGGCCATGCGGCGAGCCGACCGCCGGAATCGCGCGGCGTGGGCCTGAGGACGAAAGACTGATATCCCTCCGTCTTTCTGGCGAAAAGCCTTCAGGCCTTCGAAGACGGCCTGGGCGTAGTGCAGGACCGTGACGGCGGGGTCGAGCTGCAGTGGCGCGTAGCCACGAAGCTCGGCGTCGTGCCACCCGCGATCTCGGTTCCAATCGATGCGAACCATATGTTCGGTGAAGATCCGCCCGAACCCCGGATCGGCGAGTAGCCGCTTCCTTTGCTCGGGCGCCACCCTCCGCGCAGCGGCGGTGACGGTGAAGTGAAGAGCCGAGGTTTCAGTGCTCACGAATGAAGATTAGCGACCAAACAGGAGAGGCCGGGCGTCACCGCCCGCCTCGCGAGAGGAAGGAAGGGGTTATGCAAGAGGACGACCCGACCCGAACTGCATTCAAGTAGCGGCCGTCCGGCCCCTTTACGATCACCTCTCAGAGATGGATCGCAGCTCGCTTGGACTTCCCCCGACCATCTCCGCCTGCCTCTTCGATCTCGACGGAGTCCTGACCCAGACCGCCAAGGTGCACGCGAGGGCCTGGAAGGCAATGTTCGACGCGTACCTGAAGCAGCGGGCGGAGCAAACCGGAGAAACCTTCCGTCCGTTCGATGAGGTCGCCGACTACGACGAGTACGTCGACGGCAAACCGAGAGGGGACGGCGTTCGTTCTTTTCTCGCAGCGCGCCACATCGCCCTGCCCGAAGGCTCGGAGGACGACCCGCCTGAGTCCGACACCGTCCACGGACTCGGCAATCGCAAGGACCAGCTGTTCCTGCACCTGATACGGACGCAGGGCGTAGAGGCCTATGAAGGATCCCTCCGGTACCTGAACGCCGCTCGCGACGCAGCGCTGAAGCTGGCTGTCGTGACGTCGAGCAAGAACTGCAGCGAGGTCCTTCGGGCCGCTCGTCTGGAGGGAATGTTCGATGCCCAGGTCGACGGCAACGTGGCCCAGGCCAAGAGATTGGCCGGCAAGCCGGCGCCGGACACGTACCAGGAGGCCGCACGCATGTTGGGCGCGATTCCGTCCCAGTGTGCCGTCTACGAGGATGCCCTTGCCGGGGTCGAGGCCGGGCGGGCCGGTGGGTTCGGCCTGGTCGTGGGCGTGGACCGCGTGGGCCAGGCGTCCGCCCTTCGCGAGCACGGAGCCGGCGTGGTCGTCAAGGATCTCTCGGACCTGATGAAACCGTCTTGATCCACAACAAAGGCTTCACCTGCGAGCCATGGACCGTGCGCGAGGTTGGCTTGAACCTCGAGCTGCTCGGCCAGACCGAGTCGATCTTCGCGCTGTCCAACGGCCACATCGGGTGGCGGGCAAACCTGGATGAGGGCGAGCCTCACGTGCTGTTGGGTTCCTACCTCAACGCTTTCTACGAGGAGATCCCCTTGCCCTACGCCGAGACGGCTTTTGGGTATCCGGAGGCCGGCCAGGCGATCGTGAACGTCACCGACGGCAAAATCATCCGCCTGCTCGTCGATGACGAACCATTTGACATCCGCTACGGAAATCTGCACTCGCACGAACGGGTACTCGACCTGAGAGCCGGCGTGTTGCGACGGACGCTGGAATGGGAGTCGCCGGCCCATCGCCTGATCAGGATCCGTTCGACACGCCTGGTCTCACTCGTGCACCGCGCGCTGGCCGCGATCCTTTATGAGGTGGAACCGGTCGACGGACCGGCGGACCTCGTGATTCAGTCCGAGCTGGTCGCCAACGAGCCGGTGGGCGACCTCACCGGCAGAGATCCACGCGCCGCCGCTGCGTCCGCAACGCCGCTCTCTCCGCAGTTCGCCGGGCATGAAGGCCTGCGCGCCATCCTCGTGCACTCGACCAACAAAAGCGGGCTCACGGTGGCTGCCGGGATGGACCACGTAGTCGGCGGTCCCCGTGGAAGCCAGGTCACCTCTGAAAGTACGGACGATGCCGCGCGGGTCACCGTGACGGCGCGCCTGGCTCGCGGACAGCGCCTGAGCGTGGTCAAGTTCGTCGCCTACGGGTGGTCGAGCCAGAGGTCGGTGCCGGCACTGCGCTCGCAGATCGACGGCGCGCTCGCGACCGCCCTCGACCATGGCTGGAAGGGCCTGGCGGCTGCGCAAAAGAAGTACCTGACGGAGTTCTGGGCTCGCGCCGACGTCGAGTTGAAGGGCGACCCCGAGGTCCAGCAGGCCATTCGGTTTGCCCTGTTCCATGTGCTGCAGTCCGCGGCGAGGGCGGAGCAGCGCGCGATTCCGGCCAAGGGCCTGACCGGCCCCGGATATGACGGACACACATTCTGGGACACCGAAACGTTCGTCCTTCCTATGCTGACCTACACGGTGCCAGGCGCGGCGGCCGACATGCTGCGATGGCGATTCCAGATCCTGGACATGGCGCGCAAGCGCGCGAAGGATCTCGGCTTCAAGGGGGCGGCGTTCCCGTGGCGGACGATTCACGGCGAGGAGTGCTCTGGCTACTGGCCCGCCTCAACCGCGGCCTTTCACATCAATGCCGACATCGCCGACGGCGTGCTGAGGTATGTCAGCGCCACCAACGACATGCCGTTCGAGGAAACGGTCGGAGTCGAGCTCTTGGTCGAAACGGCAAGACTCTGGATCTCGCTGGGGCACCACGACCGGGACGGCCATTTCCGGATCGACGGCGTCACCGGCCCGGACGAATACAGCGCCCTGGCCGACAACAACCTCTATACGAACCTGATGGCGCAGCGAAACCTGGTCGCGGCGGCCGATGCCGTCGCTCGCCATGGCAGCGTGGCGAAACGGCTCAAGGTGAGCGCCGCCGAGGCGAAAGCGTGGCGCCGGGCGGCTGAGCGCATGTTCATCCCGTACGACGACGAGCTCGAGGTCCACCCGCAGGCGAGCGACTTCACCGAGCACGAACGGTGGAACTTCAGAAAGACCAGGCCCGACCAGTACCCGCTGTTCCTGCATTTCCCCTATTTCGACCTGTATCGAAAGCAGGTCGTCAAGCAGGCGGACCTCGTGCTTGCGATGCACCTCCGGGGCGACGCTTTCACCCAGGCTCAGAAGGCCAGGAACTTCGCCTATTACGAGGCGCTGACCGTCCGCGACTCCTCGCTCTCCTCCTCCACGCAATCGATCATCGCGGCCGAGGTCGGTCACCTCCAGCTGGCTCATGACTACCTCGGCGAAGCGGCGCTGATGGATCTCAACGACCTCGAGCACAACGTACGCGATGGGGTGCACATGGGCTCGCTTGCGGGAGCGTGGCTGGCGGTGGTCGCTGGCCTCGGCGGCATGCGCCACCACGGGGATGCGCTTGGTTTCGCTCCCCGCCTGCCGCCTGGAATCCAGGGCTTGAGCTTCCGCGTGACCTTCCTCGACCGCTTGATCAGGGTCACGGTCGGTCGCGGGCGCGCGACCTACACGCTCCTGGGCGGTAAGCCGATTGCATTCGAGCACTACGGAAAGAAGCTGCGGCTGACGGCGCGGAGCCCGGTCGGGCTCCCGATTCCGAGGATCCTGCCACTGCCCGAACCCAAACAACCATATGGCCGAGCCCCCGCTCGTCGTGGGCAAGAGAAGCCATGCGAGCTACGACATAGAGGGGCCAGATGAGTGGGCAGGACTCGAATCAAAACTTCCGGGACTCGGTCGCGCTCTCGATGCTGGCCGATCCTCGGCCGACCCTGGAGAACCTCGCCCGCAACACCGGCCTCCCCTACGAGGAGGTCGTCCATCACGCCCTCGTCCGGTATGCGGCTTCAGGCGCAGAAGCCCTGCTGGCGTGGGATCCACATGCGCTGCGCGAGCTGATCGCCGCCCGCAAAGCGGAGGACTGGGTGAAAGTCGGATCGATCATCGACTGGCTCGAGGCAGGCCTCGAGTCGACGGACTGGCACTGAGCCGCTAGGGGACTCCGCCGGTCAGATCGAGCTGGGCAAAACCGGCTTCGACACGGCGCTCACCCGCCATCCACCTCACCGGTCGCGTGAAGACGGGACCGGCGTAGGCGAAGGAGTGGTATTCGCCGTTCTCGCCACAGGCATCGACGCCGGTCTTCGCGATGTCGGAAGCGAAGAGCTTATCGGTCACGCGGCCCAGCCAGGACTCATCCAGCTTCGCCACCTCGACACAGGTGAGTACGGCACGCCCGCCGGAGGATATGAAGTCACGCAGCAATGCCTCCGGCGGCTCGCCCCAGATGGGTTCGACGTGCTCCAGGCCGGCAGCAGTGACCCGCTCCTCATACCAGGCCCTGACGTCGACCAGGTGGATGTCGCCGAACACCAGGCCGGTGAACCCCTCGGCCCTGAGCGAGGAGAGCTCACGACTCAGGTTCGCCTCCATCCCCGGCCAGCTGGTGGGTATCGCTTGGAGGTCGATTCCAATCGCCGCCCCCTGGGCTTCCAGCATCTCGACCCGTGTGGCGTGAAAGCGAACGCGCCCGGTCGCCGAGTCGTAGAACGAGATCAGTCGGGCGACGTCGATTCCCGACCGCCTCGCGCGGTCCAGGGCAAGCGCGCTGTCCTTGCCACCCGACCACATCAACGCATATTGCTTACGACTCATCGGCCACAAGCATGGCAATCGGCACGGCTGAACGAACCGGGTCTAGATAGGGTGGTCCAGCTTGCGCCAGGTGCCCTCTCGGTCTTTGAGCTCAGAAGCTGAGAGGGTGCCAGCGATCGGGGGAGTTCCAGGCATCGCGGATTCAAAGACCGCGCGAGCGCCCTGTATTCCGGCCGACATGACATGCACGCGGGACGGCGACAGCCGGAATCGGGAGAATTGCGCGCAGTGAACCGAAGCTCGCGAGCCGTCAGAAAGGTACCGGCCATCAGCGCTCACTTCTGGGCGGTCAAGATCCTCACGACGGCCATGGGCGAGGCGCTGTCCGACTACCTCGTCCACACGATCGACCCCTACGTTGCGGTCGGCATCGGCGGGGCCGGACTGCTCGCAGGCCTCTCACTGCAGTTCTTCGTCCGCAGGTACGTCGCGCCCGCTTACTGGTTTGCGGTCGCGATGGTGGCGGTCTTCGGCACCATGTGCGCGGATGCCGCCCACATCGAGCTGAAGATTCCGTATGCGATCTCCGCGGCGCTGTGCGCGGCCGGGCTCGCGGGCATCTTCATCGTCTGGTACCTGACCGAGAGAACGCTATCCATCCACAGCATCAATACGTGGCGACGGGAGATGTTCTACTGGGCGGCAGTGCTCGCCACGTTTGCGATGGGCACGGCAGTCGGAGACATGAGCGCGTACACCCTGCACCTCGGCTGGCTGACGTCGGGCCTGGTGTTCACGGTCATCTTTGCGGTTCCGATGCTTGCTCGCCGCCTTTTCGGACTCAACGAGGTTTTCGCCTTCTGGTTCGCGTACATCATCACCCGGCCGCTTGGCGCGTCTTACGCGGACTGGCTCGGGGTGCCGCAGAGCCTGGGCGGTCTCAACTACGGGCGCGGAACGGTAGCCGTCGGCCTGACGATCGCGATCATCGCGTGGGTCGGCTACCTGTGGGTCACGAAGGTCGACGTGGAACGCGGATCTGCGGCGCCGGCAAGCGCATCAAGCCCCGCCTTCTCAGACGGAGCTTGACGGCTCGCGCGGAGTCTCGTTAGGGGTAGCTGACCACTGTGACCGGCGTACTCACGTTGGTGATGATCGACGGTCCGCCTGCGTCGTTGACGACATTCAAGATGCCGCCCATCCCATGCGTGGCGTCGAGGAAGACTGTCAGCAGGTCGTGCAGGCTTCCTGTTGGGAGAGTTGCCGGCACCTCGAAAGCGTGTGCCGCATACATGCGCTCGACGTGCCTTCCAAGCCGAAAGGAGGGCGCGACCAAGAAGCCGAGGGCCCGTTCGTGTTCCCGCCCGAAAAACGTCCGTGCCGCAAACGAGGTCTCCCTGACACGCATCGTCCCGGCGCCCTCGGGGCACGCCCGTCAGGCTACCGGTCGGACGGTCACGGGAAGCTGACCACGTCCACCCGGATAACCAAGAAGAGAGCCGGGGGCCTGGGGCCCCCGGCTCTCGCTCCTGGGTCTTGTCAGTGGGCCTGCCCCGTGTCGTGGGCAGGCACCGCTGCCAGTCTTAGGCTCGCGTCACGGGTAACTGACGACGTCCACTGGTATGACCTTCCCCGGGTTGGTCGAGGTGTCCGGGCCACCGACCCCGTCGATGATCGACTGGTCGCCTCCGGAACCGGCAATCCACACCGTGCAGACGTCGTGGAACTGCACGCCGGGCGGCCGGGATCGTGAATCCGAGCCTGGCCTCCGCGTGGTCGGAGCCTCGTAGGCTTCTGCGTCATAGAGGGTGGCTGTCGTGTCGATGAAGACGATGTAGCTGCCCATCCCGTAGCCAGTGAAGGTCTTCACGTTGGGGGTGACGTAGAAGGCGGGGTAGCCGTCCTGGGTCGGCGTGGCCATCCACGCGGCCTGGTTGGGCGGGTCGTACGGTAGCTCGTTCTGGTAGAAGATGTCCGTTCCGTTCTGGCCGCTCCAGATCACCTCGTACTTCTGGTAGTGCTCCACGGCAAGGCCGTAGGCAGTGACATTGTCACCGGTCACGGTGACACCCGTGTCACCTGTGTTCTTCGTCCAGCCAATGGGGCCGGCCCCGTGGTCGGCACGCCACGCCCAGACGTCGTCGATGATCGAGTTGTCGGCGTTGTCGAGGAGGCTGACGGTCGCGCTGACCGGGGTGGTCTCGGCGCCGCCGATCCGGAAGTAGATGTCCTGGATCAGGTCAGGCACGTTGCGGTTGCCGTCGTTGCCGTTGCCGTTGCCGTTGCCGTTGCCGTTGCCGTTGCCGTGGTTATTGGGAGAGAGACCCACTTGCAGCAGCACCTGCGACTTGACAAGGCCGGCGTCAAAGATCATGCCCGAGAGCTCCACACCCTGCGAACTATCGACGATCATCGAGGCGTTGCCGTGCTCTGGGATCAACGTCGCGAAGCCGAGGCCGAGCACTACGGTGTCGGAGCGGCTGACCACGATCGGCTGGTCCAAGTTGTAGACCCCAGGGGTGAGGATCAGGTTCTGGCCCCTCGCCAGGGCATGGTTGATCTGGTCCACCGAGGTGCTCGGGTTGGCCACGAAGAAGTCCCGGATCTCGACGGAGGTCCCGGCTTCGGTGCCCCTCAGGAAGTTCGGCCCTGTCGTGTTGTGCTGGACAGCGGGTAGGAAGACCTTCCAGTTTCCCCTCGAGTCCTGGTAGAGGAACGGCTCCTCCTGTGTGACCGGGCTCCGCGGCAGTTCCGTGACCTGGTCGACGCCGAAGATCCCGTCCGTGCCGTTCGTGATGTTAGAGGTGCCGTTGAAAGCGTCTTTCGTGGGCGAGCACGCCGCGGGTCCCGGGGCGCCGTTAATCGTGGTGGGCGTGTAGCCGGGAGGGCACGCGTCACCGGAGTAGACGTAGTTCCAGACGTAGCCGGCCGCGCTCTCCATGTCGGTGTTGCGAGCTATCCCCTGCTGGTTGCCCGACCAGTCGAGCTGGCCGTTGATCTCGCTGTTGGCTACGTAGCTGCCGCTGGCGTAGTTGTTGCTTTGATAGCCCGTTTCGGAGCAGTACGACTGGAAGATGAGGTTGCCGTTGATGATGACACTGCGGACCGGCGTGGCCTGCGACACCGACCAGAAGTCATTGGAGCCGTTGAAGCAGTCACCGTTGCCGATGGGCGGCTGCGTTGTAAGAAGCGCTGGCACGTACTTGTAGTTCGAAGGGGCCATGACGTTGAGGTCGAGGTTGGACATCGACCTCCAGAAGTTCACGGTCGAGTTGGCCCAGTAGCACGTTCCGCCGCACCCAGGCGCAGAGGCCGGGGCGTTGGGAAAGACGTCGATCTGGCCGTTGATGACCGTGTCTTGGGGCACGGCTCCCAGTCCTGCTACCTCGGTGTAGTAGCCCACCTGGAACACCAGCGGCGTCGTGGTCGAGCCGTAGGTCCCCGGCTCGAAGAGCAGGGCGTAGCCCGGTTCGTTGAACTGGGCTGAGAGAGGGACCTGTTGGATCGCGATGTTGTTGACGACCGTCTGGATGGCTTGCAGCTCCGCGGCGGCGCTCGCCCCGCTGGGAGGCGTGAAGACGCACACGTTGGGGCCGAACAGCGGGCTGGCGTACACGCCGCACAGGGACACTGGAGCGGCAAGGACCCTGCTGGCAGGCGCCGAGAAGACCGTGAAGCCGCCTATGGCGAACGCCGCTGCGACGAGGACCGACGAGCGGCGCAACCGGCCGCCGCCGCGCCGGGCCTCCCCGAGAGCCCGCAATCGTAACTGGATATTAGTCATCGTCGAGTGCCTCCCTGTAAGCGCTTACATACCTCCCCACCATCGAGGCGCCGGCCACGACGGCGCCGGTCACAAGAATCGAATGCAATCGGGAAAGGAACGCGCGCATGGTCATCTCCTCAACTCCGGATCAAACTGAACCCACCGCAGCTCGGGCCCAACTGCCCAACCTCGCTCCCGTCTACCTCATCGCATCACCACCTCGCTGCTCAACCTGAGGTCTCGCGAGGAGCGGCCGGCCCGCAGGGTGTACGTGCCAGGGCGCCAGGCCCAGGTGCGGCTCGTCTCGTCGAAGCGCGCGAAAGAACGGCCGGGCAGTGTCAGCCGCACCTCGGCCACCGCTCCCGCCTCAGCGTCGACCGTGCCAAACGCCGCCAGGACACGGAGCGGCCGGCGCGGGTCGTCGTCCGGCGCCTCTAGGTAGACCTGCACAACCTCGCGACCGCGGCGCTTGCCCGAGTTGCGGACCGTCACTGCGCAAGCGAAGTCCTCGCCCGCGGTGATCGACTCGGCGTCGGGAACGAGCGACTCGTAGGTCCAGTCGGTGTAGCCCAGTCCGTGGCCGAAGGCGAAGTGCGGGTCGGTACCGGTCCGGTCGTACCCCCGGTAGCCGACGAGCAAGCCCTCGCGGTAAACGAGGTCGCCTGCCTCCGGGTGAGCGCGGAGGACCGGCGAATCCACCTCCTTGCGAGGCACCGTGACGGGAAGCCGTCCAGCCGGCTCGGCGACACCGAGCAGTGTGTCCGCCAGCGCCTCCCCAAACGCCTGGCCGGGAAACCAAACCTGGATGACGGCCGCGACCTGATCTGCCCACGGCATCAGCACGGGCAGGCCGGAGTTGACCACGACGACCGTGTTTGGATTGGCGGCGGCGACTCTCCTCACCAACTCGTCCTGCCGGCCCGGAAGCACCATCGTGTCCTTGTCGTAACCCTCGCTCTCGGTACCTTCGGCCGAACCGATCACGACCACGGCAACGTCAGCATCGTCCGCGGCCTGGACCGCCTCTTCAATCAATTCCTCGTCGTCCAGCTGCGGCGCGATGCCCAGCCGCATGGTCACGAATCGTTTCTCGGGCTGGTAGTCGAGGCGCACATCCACCTCGCGTCCAGCTTCGAGGCTGATCGGCACTCGCAGCTCAGGTGGACGTCCGAGAGCCTCGACCGTTTCGCCGGGAAAGAGGCTTGTTGCTTCGGCGAGCAGGGAACCGTTAACGGTCACGCGCATGCGCCCGGCTCCGGCTGCGCCGAGGACGTGTGGCCCATCGGCCTCTGGACGAAACACAGCTCGCATGACGACCTCAGAGCCGGGGACGTGCACAGCCGCGGGCAGGCCGTCCCACCACGTGGCGACGCCGCTCGGGATGGGAGCGTCATAGACGACTTCGCCATCGGGTTTCCGAATCTCGAGGCGGGCGCCCGGCTTTCCGCTGACCGGGTCGCGCAGCGTTCCGTCCAGTGGGGTGGGAACAGTCGCACTCGTGAGACAGCCCTGGTGCAACGTGACCGTGGTCGCGTCTCCGAGGGCCCGCCGGAGCGATTCAGCCAGGTTGACGCGGACCGAGGGCAGCACGCGGACGCTGCCGCCACCTTGCGTCTGCGGCTCGATCGCGTTGGGTCCGATAAGGGCAAGGCTTCTCACGTTGGCTTTCTTCAGCGGCAGCAGACCGAGCCGGTTGCTCAGCAGCACAAACGACCGCGACGTGACCCTCGAGAGCAGGCTGGGATCAATCAACTCTGGAGCTGCTGCGGCCCCGCTTCCGTTGAAGCCGCCGAGCCGGCGCGCGAGCGAGAAGATGCGCGAGACCTTGTCGTCGATCTCGGCCTCGGGCACTGCGCCGTTGCGAACAGCAGCGACCAGCTTGTCTCCCCATGGGCCGTCCGGTCCGGGCATCACAAGGTCGAGTCCGGCCAGCGCGCTGGGCACAGTCGTCGTCGTGGCGGACCAGTCGGAGATCACCACCCCAGTGAACCCCCAGTCCGACTTGAGAACGTCGTGCAGCAGGATCGCGTTGGCCGTCATGGTCGGCCCGTTGACGGCGTTGTAAGCGGCCATCACGAGAAAGACGCCGGCTTCCCCGACGCAAGCTTCGAACGGCGGAAGGTATAGCTCCCTCAGCACGCCCTCGGAAATTCGGGCGACGTACGACCGCCGCTCGGTCTCCGAGTCGTTGGCCACATAGTGCTTCGCAGTGGCGCCAACGCCGGCCCGCTGTACGCCACGCACGTAGGCCACAGCAATGCGCGAGGTCAGCAACGGGTCTTCCGAGAAGCATTCGAAACCGCGGCCGCTGAGCGGGGTACGGATGATGTTCATGGTGGGAGCGAGGAGAACGTCCACCCCTTTGCTGCGGGCTTCGTGACCAAGAGCCGTCGCGATCTCCTCGATGAGATCCACGTCCCAGGTCGCGGCGAGGGCGACGGGGCAAGGCAACGATGTTGATGGATTGGAAGGATCGAAGCGCGCGCCTCTAACCCCGGCCGGGCCGTCGGAAGTAATCAGCGGACGCAATCCGACCAGGCTCTCGCCGTGCAGCGCCCAGGAGTCAGCGCCAGTCAACAAACGGACCTTCTGCTCCAGGGTGAGACGGGCAACCAGGCCCGACTCGTCGCTGCGGACGCCTGTGGGGACAACGGTCATGGACGATCTCCTTGGGTGCGGGTGAGTCGCGGCCGGCACGATGCCGGCCGCGATGCATCTACGGTCTGAACGGTTAGGAAACTGGCTTCAGCTGCATGAGGATGTACGGCATCTGCGGGTCGCTTGGCGACGGGTTCATGTAGGGGTGCGATTGGTTGGGCCAGCCGGTGTACTTGGCGCTGCTGAAGACGTTCCAGTCGGCACCGTAGAGAAGTGGAGCCTCAGGAACTTGGTCAGACATGATCTTCTCGAGCGACTGGACGATTGGGTAGAGAGTTGCGGTGTCGCTGGGATCGGTGCTCTCGTACTTCCGAAGAGCGGCGTCGGCCGCCGGGCTGGAGAAGCCCTGGAAGTGCGCGACCGAGTTCACGTCTGTGCTGTCGAACCAGTTCTGGAACTGGATGTAGGGGATGCTGCCGCCGTTGCCCCAATGGATTGCCGTCTGCCACTGAGAGGGCTGTGAGGTGATGTTGGTGTTCCAGTCCGAGTAGCCCTGGGCCGGCTTGGTGGTGACGTCCATGCCCAGTGGCTGGAGCTCCTGCGACATCAGGGCTGCGTTTTCCCAGTAGTCGGAGAAGGGAACGGGGTCGTACACCGAGAACTTGATGATCTGGCCGCCCTTGGTCCAGCAGTTGGCGGTGTTGCTGCCGTCACAGTTCCCGCCCGACTTGAAGGTCCCGGTGCTGCTGTCGTAGCGAGACGTGGCAGGAGCGTTCCAGCCGCCTGCCTTGAGGATGTCGTAAACGTCCATCCCTGCCGGCAAGCTGTCGGCCTTGGCCGTGGCCGCGTCCGGCACGTTGCCGCCGAGCGACAGGTCGCCCTTGAGCGTGCCGTCAGACGGAAGGAAGGCATTCTGGTTGGGGAGGATTAGTCCGCTCGATGAGCTCGCGGGGTTCTCGTAGCCCGACTCGCCCAGCAGGGCCAGAGCGTTGCGGTCGACGCCGTAGCTGACGGCCTTGCGGACCGCCACGTCACCGATGCCTGTGGCGCCCCCGTAGCCGGGGTTCAGGTTGAACCAGAGCGTGACGGTGCTGCCCGCGGCAAACCAGGCGTGGTTGGTCAGAGGGTTGAGGTTGACGTAGTTGGCGTACACGTTCGGGATGTCGTTTCCCGCCCAGTCCAGCTGGCCGCTTACGAGCGCATCACTCGCGGCAGCATTGGTCGCGATGGAAGGGGTGTCGATCTCGGATTCCGGCGGAGTCCCACCCCAGTAGTTCGGGTTGGGCTTCCACTTGATCAGCGAGCTCGAATAGCTCGCCAGCACGAAGGGCCCTGTGCCCACCGGGACCTTGATCGTCATCGTCGGGTTGGCAGCGATCTGGTTCGCGACCGACGCCTTGAGCATGAACGTGTTGCTGAGGATGTTGAACAGTCCTGTGTACTGCGCTGACGCGAAGTGGAGGGTCACGGTGTTGCCGTTGACCGTCGGGTCCGACGCCTGGGTCGGGACGCCGCGGGTGTTGGCCTTCGGGTTCTCCATCATCTTGAAGGTGGCTGTGACGTCGGCCGGACCGAATGCCGAGCCGTCGCTGAACTTCACGTTCTGACGGATCGTGATCTGCAGGTCCTTACCGCTGTTCTGGAAGGCGTACGCGGTCGCCAGCCATGGGTGGGTGCCGGCCGCGGTGGCATCGAGCTGGTTGAACTCGATCAGTGGCTCGTTGACCAGGCTCCTCGTGCCCATTTGGGACGTGACCGAGTTGTTGTCGTAGGGGTTGAAGTCTTCCGAGAAGGTGACCCCGGTGGTCGGCTCAGCGATGAGCGCTTTGCCTCCCGCCGTAGTCGCGTTGTTGTTCGATTGGCAGCTGCTCACGATCAGGGCGAGGGTCGCCGCCCCGAGCATGCTTTTGAAGAGTCGTCGATTCATAGATCTGTCACCTCCGTGACGCGCGTCCTGAGGGTCGCGCAATGCTGACGGCTGCCTGCACATGACCACAACCTTGTACACAGGCCCGAGCAGGGACCGCCCTGCTGATGGCTCCATCGGCTCCCAGCGCCGGCGGGGACCGAAACGCCGCAGTTACATCCATCCTTCCTCACCTCTTTATTGAGTCTTTGCCGAGTGATCTGCCACGGGGCGAAACAGGCCGTTTTCGTCGGCGCCTCGTTGGGCGGAATCGGCGTGAAGCCAACACGCCGCGATGTGGCCCGACGAGACGGCAAAGCTCGGCGGGACCTGGCGCTTGCAGATGTCCATCGCGTAAGGGCACCGCGGGTGGAACCGGCAGCCGCTTGGGGGGGCGAGTAGGCTTGGCGGCCCTCCGCGTCCGGCGAGCTTCGGCGCTTCGCCTCGATCCGGGTCCGGGGCGGCCGAGAGCAGGAGCTGCGTGTACGGATGTGCCGCGTGGTCGGTGAGGCTGACGCTGGGCGCCGCCTCGACAAGCTGTCCTGCGTACATCACGATGATCGTGTCGGCCAGGTAGCGGGCCGAGGCGATGTCGTGGGTGACGTACAGGATCGCCAGGTGCTCGCGGTCGCGCAGGTCGGCGAGCAGGTTGAGCACGCCCAGACGGATGGAGACGTCGAGCATCGAGACGGGCTCGTCGGCAAGCAGCACGCGCGGCCGAACTGCCAGGGCGCGGGCAATCGAGACCCGCTGCCGCTGCCCGCCGGAAAGCTCGTACGGAAACTTGCGGAGGTAGTGCGCGGCCGGCTCCAGGGCCACGCGGCGCAACAGCTCTTCGGCCGCCTGCTCGACGTGGCCGTCGGCGATGTGATGAATCTCCAGGGGCCGGACCAGCTGGTGACGCACGCGATGCACCGGGTTCAGCGACGCGAACGGGTCCTGGAAGACCATCTGCACCTTTGCCGCGTAGGACTTCGGCCTGCCCTTGGGAGCCGGGACGCCGTCCAGCAGCACCTCTCCCGTGTCTGGCTTGATGATATTGGCCAGCATTCGGGCGATGGTCGTTTTGCCGGCGCCGCTTTCACCGACCAGCGCGGTGACCTTCCCCGCGTCGAGCCGGACCGTGACCGACTCTACCGCGTGCACCCGAGCTTTTCGGGCCAGCGGCCCACGACCGCGCTTGACCCAGAAAGACTTTGTGAGCTCGCGACCCTCGAGTACCGCGGCTGTGTGCGTCGTGGATTCCACCGGCGCTGTTCCGTTCACAGCTCGCTCACCCGCGTGGCGGCGTCCATGCGCTCGGGCCTCCTCGAGGCCGGGTCGGGTTGGGCGAGCTCCGCGGGAACGACCGCGTCACCCGCGTGCAGCCAGCAGGCCACCTCCCGATCCGATCCGTTCAGCTGCGCAAGCTGCGGCCGTTCTTCGCTGCAGCGCTGCATCGCCCAGCGGCAGCGCGGATGAAAGGCACAGCCCGAGGGGAGGTCCCGCAGGTCGGGCGGTGAGCCCGGAATCCCTTCCATCGCAACGCGAGCCCCATGCAGCGGCGGAAAGCAGTGGAGCAGACCGTGGGTGTACGGCAGTCGCGGCGCATGGAACAGCGAGGCCGCCGGCGCACGCTCCATCAGCCGGCCCGCGTACATCACCGCGATCTCGTCGGCGAGCTCGACCAGGAGCGACAGGTCGTGAGTGATGAACAGGGTCGCGAAACCGATCCGGTCGCGCAGGCCGATCAGCTCTTCGAGGATCTCTCGCTGGGTGACCACGTCCAGCGCGGTGGTCGGCTCGTCGAGGATGATCACCTGCGGCTCGAGGGCGATCGCCATGGCGATCATTGCGCGCTGGCGCATACCACCTGAAAGCTCGTGGGCGTAGCTGCGCAGGCGGTCCGCGTTCATCCCCACCATTTCGAGCAGCTCCCCGGCCCTGTTCCACCGCTCGTCATGAGAAAGGTGCGGGCGATGGACGCGAAGAAGGTCGTCGAACTGCGCGCCGATCGTGATCACTGGATTGAGCGAGTCCAGTGCGCTCTGTAGAACTACCGCGATCTCGGACCACCGCACTTCGCGCAGCTGCCGCTGGCCGGCCGCAAGCAGGTCGATCGTGCCGGTGGGCCCATCCCCGCTGATCGGCTTGGAATGGAAGAGGACCTGGCCGGCCGTGATCACGCCCGGAGGTCGAAGCAGGCGGATGGCGGAAAGCGCAAGGGTTGTCTTGCCGCTGCCGCTCTCGCCGGCAAGGCCGAGGACCTGGCCGCGGCGAAGCACGAGGTCGCAGTCCATGACCGCGTGAACGGCGTCGTCACCGACGCCGTAGTCGACGCAGAGGCCGCGGATCTCTAGGACCGGGTCTGCTGCGCTCGCGTGGGCGACCTTGCTCGCCGGGCTGGGCGCATCCCATACTGAGCGCGCGACAGGAGTCAGGCCGAGCCTGGAGCTGGCGCTGATTCCAGCCTTACGTGCCGCTTTCCGGGAAAGGCCCGCGCTCCGCAGCCTCGGGTTGATGAACTCGTCGATACCAAAGTTCAGAAGCGCCAGGCCTGTGCCGAGCAGCGCTACCGCGATGCCGGGCGGAGCCCACCACCACCACCAGCCGCCGCGCACGGCGTTGTTGGCGAAACCCTCGCGCAGCATCTCGCCCCAGTTCCAGAGGCCGGGGGGATAAGAGGTCGGCGACCCGGCGAGGCCCAGGAACGCGATCGCCACGTAGGCGCCGATGGCGGCCAGGGTCGTGAACAAGAACGACGCGGCGACGATCGGAACGAGGTTGGGCAGGACCTCGACCATGATGATGCGCAGGCGCCCCTCACCTGACACCCTCGCCGCTTCGACGAAGTCGCGGTTGCGCAGCGACAGGGTCTGCGCTCGCAGCGTGCGCGCGCTGTAGGCCCAGGTCGTGACGGCGATGATCGCGCCGACCAGGAGGATGCTCGAGCCGGCAGACGGCACGTAATCCGCGAGCACGATGAGCAGCGGAAGGCCAGGGATCGCGAGAAAAACGTTCGCCACCAGCGACAGGCCTTCGTCGGTGCCTCCTCCGACGTAACCCGCGGTCACCCCAAACAGGACCGACAGGACCGTGGCGATCGCGGCGGCAAGCAGGCCGACGAAGAGAGTCGCCTGCGTGGAGGCGAGCACCTGGGACAGCGCATCCTGGGCGAAGACCGTGGTGCCGAGCCAGTGCGCGGCCGATGGCGGCAGCGGGAGCGGGTAGTAGTTCGCCGGGAACGGGGTGCCCGGTCCGGTCCCGGCGACCAACACATGCTGGACCCAGTTCTTCTCGTCGGTCGCGTTGGGCGAGTAGGGCGCCGCCCATCTGCCGATGACGGCGACGACCCCGAAAAGTCCCATGATGACCAGGCCCGCAATGACCTTCGGCGAGCGCGGCAGGCGGAGAATCCTCGTCCGGTGAAACGCCACGCTGCCCGGGCCGCCGGCGGGCGCGACTTCGGTGAGAGACGTGGGAGCGATCGTCATCTCTTCACGCGATCTGCCGCGCCCTCGGGTCGATGAGCACATAGACGACGTCAGCCAGCAGGTTGGCGGCGAGCACGATCAAGGTGATCACCACGAAGATTCCCTGGACCAGCGAGTAGTCCAGCTTTCCGAGCGCGTCGTTCAGGTGATAGCCGATGCCCGGATAGTTGAAGACGATCTCGACCAGGATCTGTCCGGAGACGACCAGGCTGATGGCGATCGTGAAGTTGGAGACCACCGGCAGGAGCGCGTTGCGCGCCGCGTACCAGATCACCGTTCGGGTGTGCAGGCCTTTGGCCGCGGCCATCAGGACGAAGTCCTCGTCCATGGTCGTGATCACCTGGTTCCGCATCGCCACGAGGAAGCCGGCGATCGACGCCAGGACTACCGTCGCGACCGGAAGGATCGCGTGGGCGATGACGCTGGAGATGTAGGGACCGTTGAACCCGGGCGTAACTGTGTAGATGTCGTACCCGAACAGGCTCGGCAGCCAGCGGAGCATCGTCCCCGTCTGGCCGAAGATCAGAACCAGCACAAGGGCGAGGAAGAAGTAGGGAATCGCCTGGAAGAACGTGGCGCCAGGCATGATCCAATCGATCCACGAGCCGCGGCGCCAGGCGACAAACGTGCCGATGGTCGTGCCGGCGACAAAGCTGATGGTTGTCGCCAGCCCCAGCACAGCCAGGGTCCACGGAAGGTAGGAGAGGATCAGGCTGCCGACCGGTGCGTTTTCCGACCACGAATGCCCGAGGTTGCCGTGGGAAAGGTTGCCGATGTACTCGACGTATTGGTCCCACAGGCTCTTGTGGACGTCGAAACCGAGCTGCTCCTCGACCGCGAGCACGCACTGCGAGTTGCAGTTGCCCGATTGCGAGGCTCTCGCGACCGCGCCGGCGACCGGGTTGCCAGGCACCACACGAGGGAGGAGAAAGCTCACGGTGATCGCCACCCAGGCGGCCAGAAAGTAGACGGCCAACCTGCGCAGGACGGCACTCATCCCTTCTGACCGTCCCTGGCGGCAAGCGCCGCGCTCGACGCCGGCGACGATCCGGAGGCGCAACCGCAGCTCTCGCGGACGACGAGCTCGACAGGGAGGACGGTGTCTGGCTTACCGCCGCCTGCGCTGATCCGCGAGTAGAGAATTTCGAACGCCTTCGCGCCGAGCTCCTGCATGGGCTGGCGAATCGTGGTCAAGGGCGGATGCAGGTGGCGAGCCACCGGCACGTCGTCGAAGCCGGTGATCGCGACGTCCTGCGGTACCCGGATGCCGCGCTGAGCGAGTGCATGCATCACCCCCAGGGCGGTCTGGTCGTTGGCGCACAGGATGGCCCGCGGCAGCTTTCGGCCGGCGTTCAGCAGAGACGCGACCACGTTAGCCCCTCCCGCGGCGCTGTAGTTGCCTTGCCAGGCCGGCCCCGTCTCGATCTCGGCGCCCGCCGCGACGGCCTCCGCTTCGAATGCGCGCAAGCGTGTCCGGTTGTCGGGGCTGTCGGCACGGCCGGTGACATAGCCGAGGCTCCGATACCCGTGGTCTATGACCATGTGACGGACCAGCGCCCGGATCCCGAACTCGTTGTCGCAGCGAACGTTCAAGGACGTGGGGGTGGGGCTCCCGGCCAGGGTCACGACCGGGACCATGTCAGCCAGTCGTGCGATTCCGACCGCCGAGAGCATCCGGTCGTGGAGGATGAGTCCGTCCGCCTTTCCCGCAAGCGCGGCGATGCGTGCCGCCACGTTGTCGTCGTTGAATCCGACGGAACTTATCAATAGATCGAATCCGCGACGTTGGGCCCCCACCTCGATGCCGCGGTTGATGACATCGATGTAGAGAAAGCTCTCGTCTTCGCCCTCGAAGAGTTCTTCACCGCCACGCCGGAAGACGACGCCGACCACCTCTTTCAGCCCGTTGGAGAGGGCTCGCGCGGCGCCGTCAGGCACGAAGCTCAGCTCGCGCACCGCCTGCATCACGCGCTCGCGGGTCTCGGCACGGGGGCTGCCCAGCCCGTTGAGGACTCGGGATACGGAGGCGATGGAGACGCCCGCGCGGCTGGCGACGTCGTAGATCGTCAGCGTCGCTCTGGCCTTCTTCGGCTCCGCCAATTCGCCTTGATCCCCATCCTTCGGCTCCGTTTGGCTGGCTCTGTAAGCGCTTACCGGTAAGCGCTTACAGCACCCTAGCGCAAGAAGTTCTTCGTGTCAAGTTCACGAAGCCTGAGCGCGAAACCAGTGGCATGCGCACGCGGTGCGGCGCCCGCTCTTTCAGGTAGGCCGCCCGCAATTCCTGCCGAACCCGTGGCATTAGCTCACCGACCGCAGCCAGCTCAAGGGCCGCGGTCCGATCCTTTGAACGGTTGCGATAGACATTGGCCGTGTGGGCCACCGTCCACGCCGGGTTTGGACGCTCTTGCAGCGTGAACTCTTGCCCCGCCTCGACCGGTCCCTCGGCGAGCACGAGCACATACCAGCCGTGCCTACCGGTGGCCTCGACCCTTTTCACGAGGTCGGGGCGGTTCCAATGGAATCCGATCTTGAAGCAGGGACCGCGTGGAGTCGAGGCCTGGATCGAAGCGCCACCAATTCGATAGACGTCCCCGATGCACACGTCCAGCTCGGTCTTGCCTTCGATCGTGAAGTTCTCGCCGAATCCCCATAGGGCATCTCAAAACCCAACTCATTCCTCCACGCGGGGTAGTGATCGGCCGAATAACAGAGCACAGCGAGGTGCGGGCCGCCGTGCACGCGCGGGTCGGCTTGTCTGTCTCCGTCGAGGTTGGACTTACGCAGAGAAACCGGGCCCAGGACGGGCGCCTTCCAGAACGCGGTGCGAACCATCTCATCACCACGGCGGTGGATCATGGGGCGGCCCACCTGGATGGAAACCAACCTCGGCACGACCTGGAGTATGTACATTTTCAGACTGCCGATAGCCGATGCAATGGGATGAGTTCGTCACCGCAGCACCTGAGCTGGCGCATCTCGGTCGTCTGAGGTTCGATGAACAACAGCTGTGCATGCTCGGCACTCTGCGGCGGGATGGGTCGCCCCGCATCAGTCCATGTGAGATGGATTTCACCGCGGGCGAATTGCTGCTGGGCATGATGTGGCAATCGCCCAAAGCGCTCGACCTTCTCCGCGATACGCGCTGCGTTTTACACAGCTGCACGTCTGATCGGGCCGGATCGGAAGGCGACTTCAAGCTCTACGGCACGGCGCGGCACATTGAGGAGGCGCCTCTTCGCGATGCGTATAAGGCTGCCATTCAAGTGCGCATCAAGTGGACGCCGCCCGAGCCCTTCCACGTGTTCGCGATTGAAATCAGCTCGGCAGCCTACGTCCTGTTCGGCGACGACCGCTTCTGGATGACATGGGATCCGGCTCGCGGTTCACGTCGCGGAAAACAGAAGGAGGTGTAGGCCCTTCGCTCTTGCGCCCCGCGTCTTCTAGAAGGCGCTCGATCCGCTTGCGCGAGCCTACACCTACCTCGTTGTAACGAAAACGGGTATCGGGAGACAGGAATAATGAGCCCTTGAACCGCTACCAGATCGGGCTTTTCGTCGTGGTCGGGGTGATCATCGCGGCGGCCGTCATCGCGGCCGTCCAGTCGAGCGGCGACACGACTGCCCAGTCGACCAACAATTCGATCTCACAACCCACCGCCGGCGCGATTGATCCTGACCTCATCGCTGTTGCCCAGCGCCCGAACGCCCCTGCCTTCACCGGCCTCGCCGGATGGCTCAACAGCCCGCCGCTGACGGTCTCCGGCCTGCAGGGCAGGGTCGTCCTCATCGACTTCTGGACCTACTCCTGCGTCAACTGCGTTCGGACCCTTCCACACCTCCAGTCGCTGCAGGCCAAGTACGGCGGAAAAGGGTTGACCATCATCGG
This sequence comes from Candidatus Dormiibacterota bacterium, assembly GCA_003151935.1. Lineage (GTDB taxonomy): Bacteria > Chloroflexota > Dormibacteria > Dormibacterales > Dormibacteraceae > Palsa-870. Next base: position 88,717 of record PLYZ01000060.1, read on the forward strand.
GATGCACTCGCCCGAGTTCGACTTCGAGAAGTCTCTGTCGAACGTAACCGCCGCCGTCAAGCGGCTGGACGTCACCTGGCCGGTGGCGCTCGACTCCAACATGGCCACCTGGAACGCGTACTCGAATCAGTACTGGCCCGCCGAGTACCTGATCGACCAGCAGGGACGCATCGCCTACTACCACCCAGGCGAGGGCGACAACGACACCACCGAGCGAGCCATCGTCTCCCTCCTTGGCACCGGCGGGACGGTCGCCGTGGAGACGCCTCCCGCGCAAGACAGCCAGCAGACCCCTGAGCTGTACGCGGGCAGCGAACGCGCGACGCCGGGCCAGATTCAGCTGCAAGGTTCGTGGCAGGACCATGGTCAGTACGTCGAGTCGACCGGAGCAGCCACCGCCCAGCTTCAGTTCCACGCCCAGGAGGTGTACATCGTCGCGGAGGCGGCGGGCACCCAGCCGCTGACTGTGCTGGTCACGCTCGACGGCAAACCGGTCCCCGCCGCGGACCGTGGCCCCGATCTCAGCTCGAGCAGCACCTTGACCATCGGCCGGAGCGACCTCTTCCACGTCCTCACCGGCACGACCGGGCGAGACGGAACCATCGTGCTCAGCGTCACCGCCGGATTCCGCCTCTACACCTTCACATTCGGTTAGCGACAGTAATGCCTGGCCTTTTGGCCCTGGTGACGACCTTCTCTGCCGGTCTCGCCTCCTTCATTGCGCCGTGCACGCTGCCGCTCGTCCCTGCCTATCTGGCATACGCGGGCGGCATGGTCGGAATGGACCTGACCGACACAGCCACGCGGGAGCGGGCCCGAGGCCGCCTCCTGGCAGGGACACTTCTGTTCGTCCTTGGCTTCGGCATCGTCTTCGTTCTGCTCGGCATCGCCGCGGGCGGCATTGGACACGCCGTCCACTCATGGGCCACCGCCGTCCAGGTCGTCGGCGGACTCCTGCTGACGGTCTTCGGCCTCCTGATGGCCGGCGTGCTCCGCCTGCCAGGAGCTGACAGCACCTTCCGGTTCGAAATGCCGCAGCGTTTTCGCTCACTGGGCATACCGGCGGCCCTGCCATTCGGGGTCGTGTTCGGAATCGGTTGGACGCCGTGCGTGGGGCCGCTGCTCGGTACGGCGCTGTCGCTCGCCGCCATCTCTGGAGTGGCGGTTCAGGGAGCGATCCTGCTCGCCGCCTACGCGCTGGGTCTCGGACTTCCCTTCGTGGTGGTCGCTCTCGCGTGGGCATCGTTCCCCGGTGTCGCGCGCGGCCTCGGGCGCTTTGGCGCCGCCAGCTCGCGAGTTGCGGGCCTCGTGATCGCCGCGCTCGGGATCGCGCTGGCGACGGGCCTGTACTCACACCTCACGTCGTTCCTGGCCCAGTACTCCTTGTAGCCGAAGCTGGTCAGGCATGCTTGAGCGGCGGAGCGTCTCGGTCAGATCATCCAACGGACGCTGGTTGACTCCAACTACGGCTCCTTCAGTCGCCAACCTGACGGCGGTCGCCTGACCGATCTCCGTGGTGGCACCCGTGACGAACGCGACCTTGCCTACGAACCGCTTCTCCATCCCATCCTCCGATGAATCAATGCCTTGCGGGGCCCACGTACTCCCCGTGCCATTAGCGGGCGGCGTCTCCTCGCCGAAACTCGCGCGTCAATTCCTCGAGCTTGTGGAGCAGGTCGTCCTCGAGCTTGACGTCGGCGGCAGCCAGCGTGTCGTCCAGCTGGTCCGGACGGCTCGCGCCGAGGATGGGCGCGGTGACGGCAGGCTGGGCGAGGACCCAGGCCACGGCCAGCGTCGCCGGCTTGATTCCGGCCTCTTTGGCGAGCTTTTGGAATGCTTCCACCGCATCGAACTCGCGCTCGTGCCAGTACCGATCCTGGTACATCGGGCCCGCGTTGGGGATGGTGAACCGGGTGCCCTGTGCAGGTGTCTGTCCGCGGCCGTGCTTGCCAGAGAGCATCCCGCCCGCCAGCGGGTTGTACGGGATCACCCCGAGTCCCTCTTCGAGGCAAAGCGGAAACAGGTCACGCTCGAACTCGCGAAACAGCAGGTTGTAGCGCGGCTGCACCGAATCGAAGCGCGCGAGCCCGAGTGTTTCGCTGCGACCAAGCGCGCGGGCGAGCCGGTAGGCGAGGAAGTTGGAGCAGCCGATGTACCGCACCTTGCCCGACTGGACCAGGTCGTCCAGAGCTCCGAGCGTTTCATCGATTGGGGTCTCGGGGTCGTCCTGATGCAACTGGTAGAGGTCGATGTAGTCAGTGCCAAGGCGGCGCAGCGAAGCGTCGATGGCGTCGATGACGTGGCGCCGGTTGTTGCCGACATCCCACGCTCGCGAGCCGGTGCGCCCGAAGCACTTCGTGGCCAGCACGAACTCGTGACGCCTGCCCTTGAGCCAGCGCCCAACAATTTCTTCGGTCGTGCCGGCCAGGTCGACACCACCGCCCAGCGGGTAGACGTCCGCGGTGTCGATGAAGGTGATCCCTCCGCCCGCTGCTCGATCGAGAACGGTTCTGGCCGCCAGCTCGTCGATCTGCAGGCCAAAGGTCATAGTCCCGAGGCAGAGCCGTGAGACCTTCAGACCGGTGCGGCCAAGCCTCGTGTGTTGGATGGCGATGTGGATTATCCCCGGTCTAGGTTTGTGAGCCCGGTCAGACGATGCATGACCGGTGCGATCGCAGCGTAGAAGTCGGCGTAAACCGAGTGGTATCTCTGGTACAGCTCGCGGCGATCCGGATTGGGCATGTCCTCCTCGGGATGAAGTTGTACGAGCTCACACGCGCCTCATCACGAGGGTAGGGCTCCACTCTCCCGAATGGCACGACCTATACGCCACGATCATCCGAGCCGTGACGGCGACCAGGTAGGCGCCCCCGACGAGAGGGTATGAGAGCCGGCTAGTACGTCGCCTTTGGGACTTCGCTGGCGGCGGACTCTTCGGGCGTGTCGCCAACCAGGTCCGGCGTCTCGAGGTTGTCATCCACGCCCGTCGGGTGCGCCCGCTCCATGTGCTTTTGTAGATCTTCTGAGTTCTCGACGTCCTGGCCGCAGATGTCGCACTCCATGATTGCCCCCTTCGCGAAAAGATCTTTGGGCCAAGCCGAAGGGGCGGTCTTGCGACGGCACCCCCTCTGCCTGACTGGATCACGGTTGCCGATCGCCCATAACAAAAGCAGCAACCTCGTGCCCGGTCGGGACGGAGCCGGCTGCCTCGGGGTGGGACGGGCCCGGACTGCGCGCAAAGCTGGTAGGCTCACCCGACGAAGACGGGGTGATCGGTGGCCTCCCCTGGTCCTTCATGGCGGGGTGATCGGTTGGGCGTGCTTGTTCCGAGGGAACCGGCGCTGCTTTGACAGAGGGGAATATCTCGTGTACGCCAATACCGTCCACCACGTCGGTCGAGCCCAGCACACCAAGCTCGTCCAGCTCACGTTTGACGCGCGGAGCTGACCCGAGATGCCACTTCACAAGATCAACGGCCAGTGGATCAACTACGAGGACACCGGTGGGAACCTGCCGCCTGTCGTCCTGGCACACGGGTTGCTGATGGATCACGAGATGTTCGCCCCGCAACTCGACGCTCTCGCCTCTCTGTACCGGATCATCACGTGGGACGCCCGCTGCCACGGCGAGACCGAAACGACGGATGACCCATTCACGTACTGGGACCTGGCCGATGATCTGAGAGGGTTGCTCGACCATCTGGGCATCGCGCGGGCGGTGATCGGCGGAATGAGCCAAGGCGGTTTTGTGGCTCTCCGTTTCGCGCTCGCACACCCCGAGCGGGTGGCAGGGCTGATCTTGCTCAGCACGCAGGCCGGCGCCGAAGCTCCCGAGCAAATCGCGATCTACGGTTCGATGCTCGACGTGTGGGAGGCCGAGGGTTTGAACGACCAGCTGGCAGAGATGATCGCCGCGATCATCCTCGGCCACGAGTGGTCGGGCCGCGAAGCGTGGATCACGAAGTGGCGGCAGCTGCCGCGCTCACTCCTGCGCCCAGCGTTCAATGCGCTGACCGGCCGGGAGGACATCCACGATCGGCTCGGCGAGATCAAGGCCCCTGCCCTGGTGATTCACGGAACGGCCGATGCCGCGATCGACATCGAGCTGGCTCAGCGGCTGTGCTCCGGGCTGGCCAACTGCCAGCAGCTGGTCACGATCGAGGGAGGCGGCCACGCTTGCAATCTCACTCACCCGCAGCTGGTGAATCTGGCCGTGCAGCGGTACCTGGTCGAACTTCCCCTCGAGACGCCTCGGGGACCTGAGCGGCGAGGCGAAAGCCGGCGCTCGGAAATCACGCGCCGGCTCGGTGAGAGAAGGGATCCGGTTCGCGCGGGGGCAGGGCGCCGAGTCCTCTTTCCCTTCGACAGGAGGTCCGCCGAACGGCGCCGCAAGGAGCGCCGCCAAGCCTGGCCAGTCCACAGTCAAAGGACGGCCAAGACCTAAACCAACACCGCGCTCGATGGGTGCGGCGGCCGATCAGCGCGTTGCCGCCGGCCTCTCGCTGCAACTGGACCAGGCACTCGAAAGGCAGAGCGAAGACGCCCGCATGCCGGAAAGCCACATTCGTCAGTCCAGCCGAGCGGGCAACCTTGCCTGGCCTTGGCGATCGACTCATCGGAGACATCGACCGACATGAATTGCGCGTCCGGGCCCCGCTTGGCCAGCGTGACCGTCTGGGCGCCGATGCCACACCCAACCTCGAGCACCAGGCTCCCGCCACGATATTCGGTGTCGGAGTGCAGCAGGGTGACCAGGTTCCGGCTTGATCCTGCAGGCGTTCGCTCTCCCGCGGGTGATAGCCGTGTACCCACGTTTTGGCGCCCAGGCTAGTGCCACGAATCGCGGCCGCGGCGGATCAACAGCAGAACGCCAAGCACAATCACAAGACTGGGCCACAGCACGTCACCCCTCAACCAGCTGAGCAGGCCCAGGTTCTGGAGCAGGTAGTAGGCGCCGATCAGGACCAGGGCTGCCCCCCAGAACCATGGCCTCACTCCACCACCACCCCAAGCCCATGGGCCGTACCAACCGCCCGCCGAGTGATCGTGCAAAAGGTCCCGCTGCTGGCGACGCCATGCGCGCCATTCATCGCGCGACGCGCCCGGACCTGGCGGCCTGGGTGGCTCGGCAGGCGGAGGCGTAACGCTGTTCGGGGGCTCGGTGGCCATCGTGGCGATGCTACGCCTGAGGTTTCTGTCCATGAGCAGGCAAATCGCCGATCTGCATCTCGACAGTGGGGTAGGGTCCGTTAGGAGGTCCTGGAAATATCAGCTCGTAAAACTGCACCCGCCCCGTTCGACAACCCTGGCGACGGGCCCATCGACGATTGCCTCTCGATCCGTAAGGGCATTCTATTCGTCGAAGGCTGCGACGCAAGCGAGCTCGCAGAGCGCTTCGGCACCCCGCTCTACGTGATGTCAGAGGACCAGCTCAGGCGAAACGTGAGAGCCTTCCAGGCTGAATTCCGGCGAGGCTGGCCTGACGGGCCGGTCGTCATCATGCCCTCGATCAAAGCGAACTACGGGCTCGCTCTTCGCCGGATTCTCACCGAGGAGGGAGCTGGATGCGACACCTTCGGGACGGGTGAGCTCCAGGCCGCCCTCTCGACCGGCGTACCTCCGGACCTCATCTCGTTCAATGGGAGTTCGAAGACCGAGCAAATCCTCGTCCGCGCCGTAGCTGCGGGAGTGCGAATCACTCTCGACTCGGTCCGTGAGGTCGAGCTGGTGATCGCCGCAGCCGAGAGCGCAGGCCGGACGGCGCGGGTGCGGCTGCGGGTGAGGCCTGACTTTGATATCGACGCCCGTTCGGACTTCTTTTCTGGCCCCGTCTCCGTGCGTACGGCGTCCCAGATGTACAAGCCGGGCATCCCGACCGAGAGCCTGGCCGGTGCTGCTCGCCGTTTGCTCGCCGCAACGGGGATCGAGCTGACGGGGGTGATGATGCACGCCGGCCGCCAAACGACCAACCTTCGCGTGTGGAGCCGCATCATGCAGCGCTTTGTCGAAGTTATTGGTTCGTTGCGCGATGCAACTGGCGGCTGGCAACCGAGTGAGATCGATATTGGCGGTGGTTTCGCCGTCCCGCGTGATCCGTTCGGGCGAAGCGACCGGCGTCGACTCTCCGCGCCGCACGCTCCGTCGATCGCGCAGTACGCGCAAGCCATAACCAGAACACTGCGTGAGGAGCTGACACGAATCGGCATATCGACGGCGATCAGGCTTGAGGTCGAACCTGGACGCAGCATCTACGGCAACGCTGGAATCCACCTGGCCTCGGTGACGAACATCAAGCGCCAGACCGCGCCGGTGGACTACACGTGGGTTGAGACCGACACGTCGGATTCGTTTCTGCCGGACGTCAACCTGGAGCGCAACCGATGGACCGTGTGTGTCGCGGGTCGCGCGTCGGATCGCCCTGCCATGGTCGCCGACGTCGTCGGGATCTCCTGCAACTTCGACGTCATCGTGCCGGCTGCGAACCTGCCTGAAGTCCGCGTTGGAGACACCCTGGCATTCATCGACACCGGCGCCTATCAGGACGCCAACGCGACGAACTTCAACGCGTTGCCGAGGCCGGCGACGGTGCTGGTCACCGGCGATCAGTCCGAGATCGTCAAGCGTGCAGAGACTATTGGTGATGTATTCGCTCGCGATGTCATTCCGCGGCGGCTTGCAGGGGCGGTAAACGACACTCATATCGGCTTCGGGGAATGACCGTTTCCCGGATCGATCATGTCGGCATCACAGTGTCCGATTTGGACCGGGCGCTTGGCTTTTACCGGGACGTCCTTGGCTTACGTGTGATCGCAGACGCAACCGTCACCGAACCGGAGGTCGCTGAGCTGCTCGGACTGGATTCGGTCCAGCTACGCATCGCCGACCTTGATTCCGGCGATGGGCGGATCGTCGAGTTGATCCAGTACGTCCAGCCCAAGGGCCGGCGCATCGCGTATGAGAGCTCCGATTCTGCGACTGCGCATATCGCGTTCACCGTCGACGATCTCGCCGCCCTGCGCGACCGCCTCACGAGTGCGGGCGCCACCATGGTGTCGCGTCAGCCGATCACGATCAACGAGCCAGGCGGGGCATTTGACGGTGCGATTTGTTTCTATGTGCGAGACCCCGACGGCGTAATCCTTGAACTGGTCCAACGGCGCACCGACTGACCCTCCTGATCGACCCGCACCGGTTGCCTTGAGTTTGCCCAAGCACTTTGAAGCAGCTCGTGCCACCTCCACAACCCGCCCGCCGCGCGTCCGGCCAAGGAGGCCGCGTTAGCGTGCTCGCTGCGTTAGATAAGTCGTACCTGGCGAGTAGGGGCTTGCCGTCTTCGGGATCAAGGCCGATGAGCTGGTCGGCATCGTAAGTGCGCCGAGACAGCGCGCGTTCAAGATGACTCAGCGCCGAGTTGGTTGCACCCCTGATGGGTAACCCGACCGGCTCCACTGAAGGTACGGTAGTTGAGGCGCGCACCCGTTCGACGATGCTGTGACCGTTAACAGCCGATCAACGGACCTGGTGCGGTCGGCATGCCGCCGACTTCGAGTTGAAAGTGAAGATGTGCGCCGATCGAGAGACCTGTACTACCGACATAGCCGACCTTCTCGCCCTGCTGAACTTCCTGCCCAACAGCTATCGCCACCTGCGACATGTGAGCATAGATCTCGACCAGGCCGAAACTGTCGGTGACCTCAACCCGGATCCCGAAGTAGTCGGCGGGACCTGCTGCAGTCACTTTTCCACCGGCCGCCGCGACCATGGGCGTGCCGTAGCCGGCCAGTAAATCGATCCCGGTGTGGAAATGCAGATAACCGCCGAAGGGCGGTTCTATAGCGAACGACGTCGGTCCGAACTGCTGGATGATCGGAGCACCGGCAATCGGACATAGGAACTGGCCGGGGTCGACCGGGTCGGCCGGCACACCTGTGCTCAGGTTCGGACCCTGGGCGGGATCGACGGGAATCACAAGCACCGAGCCGGGCGTCAGGTGCGGACCCCGAATTCCATTGAAGCCGAGCACGGTGCTGACATCCACGCCGTAGGCGGCGGCGAGGCCCGCCGGCGTGTCCCCCCTCCTCACGACGACCACGACGCCCGGCACCGGTGCCACATTGACGGATCGTCCCACCACGAGAGGCATGCGCAGGCCTGGGTTCGACCAGACGATGTACCTCCAGGGAAGGTTGTACTGCCGGCCGATGCTTTCCAGGGTGTCTCCCTGCACGACCATGTGCACGATTGGAGCGTGGCTTACGAGCGGCGATGTCGGAATGGAAACCGGTTTGATGATGACGCTGTCACGGCCCAGCGAGATGTCGCCGACCACACCTTCGTCAGCAGCAGCCGCAGTGACTGCAGCCGGGTGGAAATTCGGAAAGACGTTTCGGTCCATGACGGTGTAGCTGGATATGGCTAACGCTATCGCGAGCACCACGGCGTGGGTCATGTAGCGATCGATGCGCAACGACTACCCCCCGGTTTCCTTCTCGCGTGCCCCAGACGCTGAAGACCCAAATCACCCTACCAAACCTGCGGCAAGAGTGTCAACGCGCGCGATCGCCAAATCTGGCGGGGATGGATGGGAATCGAATCCACCCAGGACGCTCAGCAGCGCCCCGCAAACGGTTTTGAAGACCGCGGACCTGACATCCACAGGCGTCCATCGACGTCCGCTGCAGTTCGATCGCGTGCCCTTCAGATTCCAGGATCGCCTGCCTTAGTCCACCGGCGTCCGCCGCGTTGGCTGTCTTCTTGGCTGTCAGCGATTGCATCGAGAGAGGACTCTTTCTTCCCGTCACTCATATCTGGACCGTTTCAACACGGCCTGGTTCTGGTTCTCAGCTTCTCGATCGCCTCGAGCCTGGTCGCCGCCGCAGCTTCAGCGCTCAGAGGCGGCCACTTCGCCCACCAGGAAGCTGAACCGATGCCACTACGGGAGGCTCCTGTGGGCCTAGCGAAGAAGGGGGGCCGGCTGATCGCTGCACCCAGGGCCCCTGCCTTCAGTGGGGTCGAGACCGTGCTTTTCAAGGTGGACAAGACGAGCCGCCCCGCGTAGCAATGTAACCACCCATGGGCGCCATGAGAGAGCACGTCGACCAGCGGCCAGGCCACCGCGATCCGTTCGTACAGCGAAGTACAGACGCAGCCGGGGACAAGGCCTCCCAATCGAGCCCGTCAGCTTCGGGTATCACGTCCAGGGATCTGGATGTCGAGGCTCGGTTCAGGCTGGGCCAGGCGCTCACCGCTCGCGTCAGCGATGTCACTCATCTGACCGAGGCCATGGCGGCGAAGGCAAATCTCATCGAGCTGACCTCGCGCCGCTTCACCAAGCCACTCCGGCACATCCGCAACCTCTCGACCCGCCTTTACGCGGAGTGGTTGACTAATGGATCGGTCATGACCGCGAAGCAGCGGGACTTCATCAGTCGCCTGGGAGTCATGGCGGCTGTCGATGGTCTCTCGGTCGGCGAGCTGACGCGCTCCTATCTCTTCTTTCGTGACGCGACCCTCCGCGTGCTGGATCAAGAAATCGCTCGTCTGGGCACCCCGGCCGCGGTCGTTACCGAAGCCCGATCCGTCGTTCGCGCCACCAATGACTCGGCCATTGTGCGAATGGCTCGGGCATACGACGCGCGTATGCAATCAGACAAGTTCCGCGCGCTCGCCGCCGGTAAGGCGCTTCGCGACAGTGAGACCCAGCTGAAGGCGGCGGTGGTCGACATATCCGACAAGAACGCCCAGCTCATCGAAGCAAGCCGGCAACAGTCGAGCTTCATCGCCAACATGAGCCACGAGCTGCGGACCCCACTGACCGGGATCCTCGGCTTCACCGAGCTCCTGCTCGCGGACGCGGGCAGCCCGCTCAGCGACGAGCAGCGTCAGGCCGTCCTGGAGATCGAGACCAGCGGGCACGTGCTGCTTACCCTGCTGAACGACATCCTCGACGAATCGAAGATCGAGGCAGGGCAGATGTCGTTGGAAGTTGGATGCGTCGACCTCAAAGACCTGGTCGACTCTGTCCTGTTGGCCATGCGCGAGCTCGCCGATCGCAAGTCGCTCTACCTGGTCGCTTCAGTGCCCGAAGCCGCCCAGGCGCTCGGCGACCCGTTTCGATTGAAGCAGGTCATGACCAACCTGCTGGGCAACGCGATCAAGTTCACCGCGACGGGCGGCGTCACGATCGCCTGCACCGCTGTGGGGGAGTCCTGGCGAGTCAGCGTGACTGACACCGGGATCGGGATGAGCGAACAAACCAGGGCGCGTCTATTCCAGAAGTTCAAGCAGGCCGACTCCAGCATGACCCGCCGATTTGGCGGGACCGGTCTCGGGTTGGCGATTGCCCAGAGCCTGGTGGCGCTGCATGGAGGCGAGATACACCAGGACTCGACGTTGGGGCGAGGCAGCACCTTCTGGTTCGTGCTCCCGGCCTTCGTCGAATCAAACCGGATCGAGCCGGCCGCCAGCACTTCTCCGCACACTCTTGCTTCGCCGGTATGACGGAATCAGCTCCGCCTTCCAATCCTTTCGAAGGATGCTTTCTTCACAGACCAAGCAGAGCTCACTGACCTCGCTGGTCTGGGCGACGCGGCCGTCTTGAGCTTGGACTGCCCTTTGGAGTATTAGAAAAGCGGTACATCGATCGCCAAGGCACCCGACACCCGTGGCATCGCGGCCTGGAGGCGCCCTCCACCCATTCACTAAGCCTCGACTCCAGTAACCCTGTGCCCCGCCCGCCAGCCGCATTGGTGACCTCGGACACGTGTGGCCCTAAGGATCAAACGCGTGCGTCACACCTGCAGATCGGTAGCTACGGGATGACCGCCCCACCGAGACCGGCGCTCGGCTACCAATTCTGCGAGCGCGGGCTCGGCCTCGATGGACGCCCACCACTCCGTCCAGGTCTCCACGCCGGGTCCTCGCGGATCGTCCGCGGCGCTCTCACGAATGCGGTTCACCGCGCTTGCGATCCGGGATTGGTCGTGGTCGAAGGTCAAATGATCGCCGTTGATGAACACTCCGCCCGGACGGAGTACGTGCGTTAGCCGCACAAACAGCCCAAACAGTTCGTCCGGTGAGAGCCAGTGCAGCGCCGTTGTAGATATGGCGGCGTCCGCCGCCCCGTTCAGGCCGATGCGTTTGACGAGTTCGGAATCGCGCAAGTCAGCGTCCACCCACCGGATGCGCCCCCCGCGGTCGCCGACCGCCCGCCGACCCACCTCAAGCAGAAGTGGGTCAGCGTCCAACGCAACTACGTGCGCGCCTGGGAGTCGGTCGGCGACACGTTGCGCCAGCGACCCTGGTCCGCAACCCAAGTCGATCACGGTCGGCGCGGCCCCTACCATCGCGCGGAGGATGTCGATCATCACGCCGAACCGGGACTCGCGCTCGGGTAGGTAAAGGCCTTGCTGTGCCTCCCAGCGTTGGAACCAGCCCTCCCAGTCAGCCACCTCAGTCATCCTAGGTCGCTGAGCGGGTCTGATTCGGTCAACGCCGCGTCGCGATTGCTGCCGATAATCTGAAAGTATCGACACCGGTGGGTTGAAGGTGGTCACAGAACGACGAGTGCCAGGCCTGGGCGGACAAATCGGCGTGATCGCGATCGCGGCCGGGCCAACCTGATAGAAGCAGAAGTCCGGGGACTGAGCGAGAGTCCTCACGCCGGGCTCGCGATACGGCCGCACTATCGGCAGCACGACAGTCCGGCCCTTTACTCACCTGAGTCTTCTATTAGATGACGCGCACGGACGATGCGAACTCCACGAACGATTAGAAAACCGCGGGAGGGTCTCCAAGAGTCTTCGAGGGTTCCGACCAGGCCTTCGTTGTTGGGAGAGGCTGCCACGGCGACTTGGCTGTCATTGGCTGTCATTCGGTCGATGCCATGGACGTTTGTGGACAAAAGCGATCTTGGGCGGACGTCAGTGGACAGCCTCCCACGGTTTTGAAGACCGCCGGGCTGGCATCCGCAGACGTCTGTTGGCGTTCGCTGAAGTTCAACCACGGAAGTCGCAATTCCGCATACGTCCGCTATCGTCCCCAGTCGTTCGCCGGCTTGGCTGTTATCTTGGCTGTCAGGAGCCAGCGAACCTTGCGGCTGACAGATCAATGCCGCACGATCAGCCACCGCGTACCCATTCGTGAACCAGACATGCTCTGAGGTCGGCCAGCGTTAGTTTTCGGCGGCATCGAGATCGCTTTCCTTGATATTTTGCTGAAATTCTTATGTCCTCTAGCGGACGCTCACTTCTGTCGGGCTGGGGCCCGATTCTGATTGCCGACGTGAACCCAAGGAGATTGGAATGCAAGACAGGATGAAAGGCAAAGCCGAGGAGATCAAGGGCAAGGTCACCGGCGATAAGGGTCTTCAAGTCAAGGGCAAATCCCGGCAGAAGGTGGGCAGGGTCAAAGAGGCTGCCAAGTCCATCGCTTACGACGTGGAGCACTCCAAGAAAAAGCGATAGGAGCGAATTTTGCTGAACCTGTTATGGCATGTGCACGATCCTCGAGTCGAACAGAGCCCGCTGGTTTGGAGAAAACCAACTTAAGCTCCAGGAGGTGCTGAGATGATCCACGCCTTATTGGTTGTTGCAGTCATCCTCTTCGTGCTCTGGCTGGTGTTCCACGCCACCGGAGGTCTGGTCAACCTGATCTGGCTGGCGATTATCGTGCTAGTCGTACTCTGGCTGTTCGGTTTCGTTCGCGGTCGCTCGGCACGCTAGAGATGGCTAAGCGCCCGCCGAATGGTAGCCTCGCAAGGTCATCTGGCGCCCTGGGTCGCTGAACCGAATTGTTGACTTTGCAGCGGGCGACGAGAAGGGAGACCTCATGAAGGCTGCTTTCGATACCAACGTTCTCAAGCAGGTCGCAATCGAGATTGAAAACATCAAGGCCGAGTACGGTGGCGTCGTGTCCGATGAGTCCATCGATCTTGTCGCAGGCGAATCCCTCCAAAAGCTTGCCGGTTCGAAAGTTCCGCAGTTTGTCCCCCTGTTCGTCGGTCGGTTTACGCGGGAGCGACTTCAGGAGCTCACGGGCCTACGACCCCATCCACGATTCAGTCTGCTGGCAAGACTGGGTGCTAGCGATTCGCGGCCGCCGTCTGCAGCTTTCGTACTAAGTATCCCTTAGCAATCCCCTTACGCCCGACCCGAGCGATAGAGGACGGGCCCCCGGGCTCTCTCAGAACCGGGCGTAAACCTCTCGGCTTACCCGGCTCCCACTACCCAAACCGGTTGGTTTACCCCGACCGCCCAGTGAGCGAAGAGGTTCGGCTCCCGCCGCGCGGCGGCGGCCAGAAACCTCCAGGCACGTAACTTGCTGGTTCGAAACCGCTTGTACTGCCTCGACCACGGAAGCGATTGCACGCTCCGCTTCTCGCCTCAGCATCGGCGCCAGCGGTCCTAGCAAGGGAGGCTTGGTGAGCCGATGCCGGGCTCCGCTCCGGCGAATATCAGGCCAGCGGCGCAGTATCGCCACGGCTGGTAGTCCTGACTAATTCGGTACACGGCCGTGTCCCCGGGGAGAGTGATGTAGACACCCCACTGCAACTCGCCGTTGCTGTACATACCCAAAGCTGCGTAGCACGGGTTGCCTTGGGACGGACCAGTAGCGCCAACCTGTAGTTCGAACTTGACGCTACCGTGGCAATGAACCGCGGTGACAGAAACCCCGGGAACGTCAACCAGCGGGCTATCCCAAAACGTGTCAGCTGCCGCTCCATCCGGCAACGAGCCGGGTACGTTCGCCTGTAATTGGGTTCCCGTCCCGAAGGCGTCGGTGACGCCTGCAACCACGACTGCGACCACCAGAGCCACGATCGAGACAATGACCGCCCCGGTCCGGAGCCGCATGCATGGAGTCTAGGGCCCCTAGCCGTCCGTCCGGCTCTCCCAGGCTGCCTCCTAATGGCTGGGAATCTAGCCTGTTAAGGCGCGGCGGTTCCGGCCGCCAAGGGCGGCCCCCGCCAATAGAGCGTGGTCCCGCCGCCGCGTACCAACGGTGAGTCTTGTGTCGGACTGGATTTGGACTTGCATCCACTCTCGTCCACGAAAGGGCGCTTACGTCCGCCGCTGTGGCTGTCAACTTGGCTGTCACAACTACTCGAGTTGGCGGGGATGGATGGGAATCGAACCCACCCAGGACGCCTCAGCAGCGCCCCGCAAACGGTTTTGAAGACCGGAGGGCGCGAGTCCGCCACCGTCCATTAGGGTCCGGACAAAGTCGATCACAAGAGTCGGCGTTCCATCAGCGTCCGCTTTCGTCCATAGCCGTCCGCCAGCTTGGCTGTCATCTTGGCTGTCAGGTGCAGTGAAGTTGACGATAGTTCGGATTGTCGGGAGCCGATGATGAGTCTTTCCCGCGGATCAGGGGCGATTGCAGTTCAGGTCGTCGCCCAGGCGGTCAGATTTCCGCTGCATATGGATAGAATCCAGCGCTATGGATCAACCGGCGGCAGAGCGCGATTCGCTCATGAAGGCCATCAAGGTAGAGCTGAAACAGCAGCTCTGGACTGAATCACGGGCGCGGCCGACGTACGGGCGGTATCTCTCGTTATTCACTCTTAACCCCGAGCCCATGTGGGTCTACGACGTCGATACCCTTGAAATCCTCGATGTCAACGAGGCGGCAACCCATAGATACGGGTACTCACGCGCCGAATTTCTCGCCCTGACCATCAAGTCCTTGCGACCAGCGGAAGACGTGCCAAAGTTCATGGAGCTACTCGCTGAGACCCCGAACTTCGATCGAAGCGGACCGTGGCGCCACCTGCTGAAGGGCGGGATGATCATCCAGGTTCTCATAACGTCGCACTCGGTCAAGTTCGGAGACCGAAATACGCGCTTAGTGATGGCCGAGAGTCTTACTCACGACCCCGACTTGGAGATCGAGTGAACCGAACAGCATGACCTTAGTCTCGGTTCGTCCGTAGCTCGTGCGTTAAGACTTCAACAACCGCCGGGTCCCCACTGCTTGCCCGCGCCATCACTGAGGATCATCCTCGACCAGGGCAGGCATGAGCGGACGCTGGTCAAGACGCTCCCGAAGTCAACGACGCTGCGGCTCACGCGATCCAGCTTCGTCACGATCAGCGCATCGGCCCGTCGATCTGCCAGATCCTTCAGCACCTCTTCGAGCTGCGGACGGCCGTTGGTCCTATTACCGCCGGCCACACCCGTATACACGGTCATGAGCTGCCACCCGCGGCGCTGAGCCTCTGCCTCAATCGCAGACCGCTGTGCTTCCAAGTCGAGACCGCATCGTCCCTGCTCATCCGTCGAGACTCGGATCCGTTGAGCTGTGCCGGCGTCCCCTTTGTTAGCCCTTTCTCCTGGGAAACGGACGCTCCTGGCTTGGAGTCCGTTAATTCAGCATTCAAATTATTCACTAATTTGTTAATTATCCCAGACGGTTCGAATAGGATGGCTAGCGTGAGCTCGCTTGCACGGGCTCTGAATCAATTGACGGTGCGGTCTTTGAGGTCAGGGTCGGGTAGAGACGTTTCAATTTGGGGGTTACCCCAGCACTCGGCGGTCGGGGATGGTGTCAGAGCTGGAACGCCGCGCTCTGGGGACAATTGCGAGACCCTAACCCCAGATCACAGATCGGGCAGTGGGTATTCGGAGACTCGAACCGGTACTGCAGGCCGAGAGCTTGCCGTTTATGCAGTTCAACTCAGCCGTGCCTTCGAGTTTCGCGAATCAATCGTTCAGCCCGAATTGGAGAGTTGCAGTACGCCTCTCGATTCGCACGTATCGGAGGATGCGAGGGGATTAGGACAACCTCGGTTCGCGATTTCGGTCTTGATCGTGACGGCACTATTGATGACCGCGCCGAGCCTCATCGCTGGAATCACCATGCTCAACAGTTCTTTCGACCTGAGTTACGGATGGTCAAAGCAAGCCTCGGATCTCAGCTTGGGGGTGAGCTGCGCGGGCTTGCTGGTCGCCATTGCACTCGCTTTGATGGTCTGGAAGGGCCCCAGGGAGCAATGACAAATCCGGGCTGGAGTCAATGAGCCTGTCCCCAGGTGTCGCGCTCGGCCCCTACAGAATTCTTGAGCGTCTTGGCCGGGGCGGTATGGCTACCGTCTACAAGGCTCATCACCCGGCGCTCGATCGCTACGTCGCAATCAAGGTGCTGCCCGAGTTCTTCGCTGAAGATGACGCCTATCGCGATCGGTTTCAACAAGAGGCAAGATCGGTTGCTCGACTCAAACATCCCAACATTCTCAATGTCTTCGACTATGGTCAGACCGACGAAATCACATACCTCGTTTTGGAGTTGGTCGAAGGCGGAACTCTGGCTCAGATTCTCGGCAGCCCGATGGAACTCGAAGACGTTGTACGAATCTTGCGGCCTCTTGCAAGTGCCCTTGATCACGCTCACTCTCAGGGAATTCTTCACCGCGACATCAAGCCCTCCAACATCCTCATCCAGAAAGATGGGGCCCCGGTGCTTGCCGACTTCGGTCTAGCCAGAATGACAAGTTCCGTCCGGAGACTCACCGCCAGTGGCACCGTGATGGGCACTCCGGAATACATGTCACCTGAGCAGGTCGTCGGTGAGGCGATCGGCTCAACTTCCGACCTGTACTCGTTTGCGGTGGTGGCCTACGAGATGTTGACCGGGCGGGTTCCGTTTCAAGCCGATACACCAGCAGCCGTGCTGCTATCGCACATAAATAAGGACATGCCGCCGACTCGTGAGCTAGTCGGAGAGCTTTCCGCGCATGTCGAAGATGCCCTGCGGAAAGGGCTTGCCAAGGCGCCTGGCGACCGCTATGCAAACGCGAGTCAGTTCGTCGCGGCCCTCACGCCGGCAGCATGGCCGAGCCGAACCGACCTGTCGGCTCAAGACAGCGGATTGGCTCCGCAAGGACAGGGCGCAGCCGTCGGGAGCCTTCCCTTGGTTCTGGTTGTCGACGATGGCCTCGCCAACCGACAGCTAATCGAGGCTTACCTGGCGGACCTGGACTGCCAGGTCAAGTTGGCGGGGGACGGACCAAGTGCTCTCACGATCATTGAGTGTTCGCAGCCGAGCCTAGTGCTGCTCGATGTCCAAATGCCAGGGATCGACGGATATGAAGTCTGCCGGCAAATCAAGGCGCGGCCGCGAGGCCGGCTCTTGCCGGTGGTAATGATCACCTCGCTTGATCGAACAGAAGACCGGGTGAGGGCTCTGGAATCCGGAGCCGACGATTTCATGACCAAGCCAGTGCAGAGAGTCGAGCTCGTGGCCCGGGTCAGGTCGGCACTCAGACTGAAGGCGGTTTACAACACCCTCGACAGTGCCGAGCACGTGATCTTCGCCTTGGCAGCAGCAGTCGAGGCAAAGGACCCGTACACGGGCAAACACACCCAGCGGGTTGCCGAATCCGCCCGCCAACTAGGAATGCGAATGGGACTCCCGGAGCCGGCATTGGAGGCCCTGTATCGCGGAGGCATCATCCATGACATCGGCAAGATTGGCGTGCCGGACGCAGTTCTGCTCAAGCCGGGTCCTCTTGATCCCGAGGAGTCGGCACAAATGCGCGCGCACACTGTCATCGGCGAAGGTATCGTCAGCCCTTTACGGTCTGGCTTCAATCTCCTCCCGATCATCAGGCATCACCACGAACACTTCGACGGCAATGGGTATCCCGATGGTCTGCGTGGGGCCGCGATCCCACGGCTCGCCCGAATTGTGGCTGTCTGCGATGCATATGACGCCTTGGTTAACGACCGACCGTATCGAGAGCGCCGCACGGTGGCCGAAGCAATCGCGACCTTGAAGGAGGGTGCCGGCAAGCAATGGGATCCCGAGGTGGTTGGCCTGTTTACAAAAGAGATCGCTAACGGGCACGAGTCCCGGCCCGGTCTAGAGGCATTGTCTTAACGGTGTCTTCAAGTTAGGTGGGCTCAAATTGACCGCCCGCATCCTGATCGTTGACGACGAGCCAAGCAATGTCCTTCTTCTAGAGACGTTTCTGACTGACTCCGCCCACGAAATCCGCAGCCTCACTGACTCGCACCAGGTGGAGCAAGCTTTTGCAGAGTTCGACCCGGACATCGTCCTCTTGGACCTGCATATGCCAGAGCCTGATGGTCTGGAAATTCTGCGGCGCCTGCGTAGCGCTCGGGCGAGTTTAGGTTTCCTCCCGGTTGTCATGCTTACTGCCGACACGGGACGCGTCGCACGTAACAGCGCCCTCCTTCTGGGCGCGGATGACTTCCTGACCAAGCCGCTCGACAGATCCGAGGTCGTGCTGCGAGTGCGCAACCTGTTGCGGACACGGAGGTTGTATCAGGAATTGGCAGAGTCGAAGGCGGCCAAGGACTCGTGAAGCAGCTTGTTCAGGACTTGCAGGCCGCGGACGCGCTCGCGTTCGTTCTACTCGGCCTTGCAACGGCGGTGACTTGGCTTAGACATCGCGATCGCTCAATCGGCTGGGTTGCGCTTGCGATCGTCTTGTTATCGCTCGCCATTCTGCTGGGAAGCGCGCCCGCGCTGGCGGTCACGGCTTTCATGGGCAGCGCGTATGCCCTTCTCCGCTACCGAGACGCGCTGATCCCGCTCCATCAGCGCTGGCACATGGTGGCCATAGTGTTCATGGTGGCAGCCGTGGGTTCGCTGCTCATAACCGACTTCCTGGTTCGTTCAGGTGCGACCCGGAACAGTCTGGTGATTGGGGCAGGGATCGCATTCGTCTTGGTGTGGGCAATCTCCATCGTTGAGCCAATCGTCCGTTTCTGGCTTGTGTCTCGCCACTTGCCAGCAATACAGGCGTGGCGACTGCGGTCTCTGAGTTTTGGGTTTGGCGGACTGGTGGCAGTGGTGCTGTTAGCTGTCGTCACAGGCGCGTTCGCGACCAACCCATTGGTGCAGATCTTGCTTGGGTTGGTCGTTTTGGCAATCGTTCCGCTTCTCTATGTGAGCTTTTCGCCGCCATCTTGGCTTCGGCGCCAATGGCGCGCGACAGAGGAGGAAGCGCTACGCCAGGTCATGCAAGACTTACTGGGGCTCGAGGGCGATCGGGATACCGTTATTGACCGAGTTTTGGATTCCGCCGCCAGGCTTGTGGGCGCGAGTGCGGCAGTAGCAATCGATCCCATCGGTACACCAGTCGTCTCTCATGGCCTCGATCCTGCGGCCCTTACGGCACTTGGGGACCGCTTAGCAGCCACCGAATCTGGCCAGGGTTTTATTTTGGTCAACGGGTCCCAGCGTGCGACCATGACGTTCCCGCTTTCATTGATTGGCGGTCGAGCTACTCGCTTGGTGTTGATTGCGGGGGCCTTCACGCCAACCTTCGGACCAGATGAGTCGAGCCGGGCGAATCAAGTCGTAACGGCAATGGCAACCGCGATGGATCGTTTGAACGTGATTGACCGGTTAGAGGCAACCAATGTCCAGTTGATCGAGGCCAACCGCCATAAGAGCTTGTTCCTGGCCAACATGAGCCACGAACTCAGGACGCCGCTCAATGCAATCCTGGGGTTCTCGGAGCTGCTCAGCGATGACACGACCG
This sequence comes from Candidatus Dormiibacterota bacterium, assembly GCA_003151935.1. Lineage (GTDB taxonomy): Bacteria > Chloroflexota > Dormibacteria > Dormibacterales > Dormibacteraceae > Palsa-870. The sequence continues at coordinate 108,226 of PLYZ01000060.1, forward strand.
GGCGCTTTGACTCGGACACAAAACGCCGCTTCCTAAACCAGATCCACAGTAGCGGCGAGCATCTGCTTGGGCTAATCAACGACATTCTCGACCTGTCCAAGGTGGAAGCCGGCCAGATGGAGCTGCACAAAGAGCGCAATCACGTCAGAGAGATTCTTGAGGCTGTGCTGGCCACCATCGAGCCCTTGGCGCGGACTAAAGGCATTCGTGTTGAGAGCGAATCGGATGAACTCGACCTCGTTGCGGATGCGGCCAAGCTGAGGCAGATGCTCTTGAACCTCCTTTCCAATGCAATCAAGTTCACGCCAGCGGGCGGTCGCGTGTCCATCCGGGCACAAGCAGCCGGACCTTGGATCGATATTTCGGTCACCGATACAGGCATTGGGATCGCTAAGGCGGACTTCGGCCGTCTCTTCAGCGAGTTCCAGCAGCTGGATGCCGGCCCGGGACGCGAACAGGAAGGAACCGGCCTCGGGCTCGCACTTACCAAACGTTTCGCCGAGTTGCATGGTGGACAGATAAGCGTGCAAAGCGAGCAGGGAAAAGGCAGCACCTTTGTCCTGCGATTGCCGGCGGAAACTGAACTATCGACCGTGGAGCCCGCCCACCCCCCACTCGCGATCCGATCCACCGACCCCACCCGGCCATTGATTCTCCTAGTCGAAGACAACCCGGAAGCCGCCGAGATTCTGGCTCGGCATCTTGATGGGGGTGGATTCCGGATAGAGGTCGCTCGAACCGGAATCGAGGCCGTGGCAATGGCGCGTGAACTCAAGCCGGTCGCCATAACCCTTGACATCCTCCTTCCGGAGATTGACGGTTGGGAAGTCCTCACCCGGCTGAAGGCCGACGAATTGACTCGCAATATCCCGGTGGTTGTAGTGACCGTCATCGACAATCCCACGCTGGGTCGCGCATTGGGCGCTCTGGACTACTTCGTCAAACCGGTGGATAGTGGCGCCTTGCTCTCACGCTTGGGTGAGTACACATTTACCACCAAGGTCCAAACAGAGAACATCCGGGTGCTTGTAGTGGATGACGAACCCGCGAACCTGGATCTGCTTGGGGCCTTGTTGGAACCAGCCGGCTTCACTGTCCTGAGGGCCGCGGGCGGTGAGGAGGGAATCGATATGGCGAAATCCCAGATTCCTAATCTGATACTCCTCGACCTCATGATGCCGCGAGTCACAGGATTTGATGTCGTCGAAGCTCTTCGGGCGGATGAAACCACCCGCCCCATACCGGTGATGGTGCTGACTGCCAAAGAACTCACTGTGGCTGACAAGCGGGCGCTCAATGGCCAGGTTGCGGCGATCTTTCAACGCCAGTCGGTTGCGGGTGCCGAGCTGGTGGCCTGGATTCGAGAACTCGTTGCTAAGAGGCGCCAATCATGAGAATCGAATCAATCCAAACGCGGGTGATACTCGCGGTTGAAGACAATGAAGCAAACCGGATTCTGATTCAGGCTGTTCTTGAGAGACTTGGACACGTGGTGTTGCTGGCTGGCTCGGCCAGCGAAGCGATTTCCAGAATTGAACACCGGCGTCCGGATCTCATCCTGATGGACATCCAGCTTCCAGGTCAGGATGGCCTCGCACTGACACGGCGACTCAAGGCGGATCCAGAATTTGCCCCGATTCCCGTGGTAGCGATTACGGCGCACGCGATGGCGAGTGATCGCCAGGACTGTTTGGATGCCGGCTGTGCAGGCTACATCGCCAAGCCATTTAATACACGGACCTTAGGTGCACAAATCCAGGAATTTCTCCAACCGGCTTCGTAGCCTGATCGTGTGTTGTGGCGCTCCCGGGTTAGGGCGACAGGGATCAAGAGATTCATCGGCCCTAGCCATGATGGGCCCCACGCCTAATATGCGGTCCGAACCAATGACAGGAGGCCTCCGCCTTTGACGACACCTATACGCAGGGGCCGACAACGGACCGCGGCTCGGCGAGAGCGAGAGCGTGAGCATCTCGAGGCACTTCACGAAGTGGCGGTTTCCTCGAGCGGTCTCCTAGACCCCTCGACGCTCGGCCGCCTTGTAGTCGATCGAGCTCGTATTTTGCTAGGGGGCGATGACGCCACGCTGCTGTGGTGGGACCCAGCAGTGAATGGGCTGCGCGTGTTGGCCGATACCTTTCTGCGGCCGTTCCCAAGGATTGTGGCAGTCGGAGAGGGCACTGCCGGAATCGCCTTCGAGCGTGGCGAACAGGTGCTTGTCGAGGATTACCCGGGCTGGAAGTACGCCGTCCCCGACGCCTTGGCGCGCGGAATGAAAAGCGTGATAGCGATGCCTCTCCTGGTCCAGGCGAGGCCTGTTGGCGCCCTCACGTTGTCGTTCACAACACCGCGCCGATTCGAGGCCGAGGATCTAAGACTCCTGTCACTTCTGGCGGCTCAAGTCGCGCCCGCGCTCGAGGCAGCCAGGCTCCACGATGCGGTGCTGCAAATCAGCTCCGAGCTGCGGGAGGCAAGCGCAGCCAAGAGCAAGTTCCTCGCCAACATGAGTCACGAATTGCGAACCCCGCTAAATGCAATTCTTGGGTTCGCAGAGTTGCTCATCGACGAGCCTCAAGGCGATTATGAGGCTGACCGCCGAAAGCAGTTCCTCGAACAAATCTATAAGAGCGGCAAGCACCTGCTCGATCTCATCAACGACATCCTCGACCTGGCGAAGGTGGAAGCCGGTCAGATGGACCTGAGACGATTGGCTTTCAGTCTCCGGGGCGTGGTTCGCTCTGCTATCGATACGGTGCAGCCGTTGGCCGCGGCAAAGAAGCTCAGCTTGATTGTTGAGCAGACCGCCGACACGGCCCTGTTCGCTGATCAGGGCAAGGTGAGCCAGATGCTCCTGAACCTGCTCTCCAATGCCATCAAATTCACGCCCGAAGGCGGCCGGATCACTGTCGCGGTCGCAGAACTCGACAACGAAGTCCGCCTTTCAGTTGCAGACACCGGGATAGGCATTACCGCCGCTGACCAGGAGAAATTGTTTGTCGAGTTCCAGCAGGTTGGTGAACGGCCTTCCGGCGAGCAGCAGGGCACTGGACTTGGCCTGGCTCTGACCAGGCGATTGGCCGAACTCCACGGAGGGAGGGTATGGGTTGAGAGTGAGCCAGGCGCGGGGAGCCGCTTTTACATCGCGTTGCCTCTGAAGAGTCAGTCTGATGCGCTTCTCGAAGCGGATGCCGTGGCTACACGAGAGTCAGACGGCCCACTCGTAATGGTCGTGGAGGACCAGAACAGCGCGGCAGCCCTGCTGTCGATCACTTTGCGGCGGGCCGGCTACCAGGTGAAGGTTGTGCGGAGCGGCGCCGATGTCTTGGAGAGCGCGGTTCGGCTCCGCCCAGACGCCATCACGCTCGACATCCTGTTACCAGGTGTCGACGGTTGGGAGATCCTCCGCTCCCTGAAAGAGTCGCCGGAGACAAGAAACATTCCGGTCGTCGTTGTGTTTGTGCTCGATGACCGCTCGTTGGGCTTCGCTCTGGGCGCAGACGACTACCTGGTGAAGCCGGCCCCGAGAGAGAAGCTCTTGGAGTTCGTAACCCGCCACACCTTAGTTAGAAAGCACGGCGAGCGCGCGGTCAGAATCCTCGCTGTCGATGACGACGCGGTTGCGCTCCAACTCTTGAGGGATAGCTTGGCTCCACAGTTCACCTTGCTAACTGCTGAGGATGGGGTTACTGGCATCGATATGGCGCGATCTGAGCGCCCAGACGCGGTCATCCTTGATCTCCTGATGCCGATGATGAGCGGCTTTGAGGTAGCCGCGGCCCTCAAGTCAGATCCGAATACGCGAGACATTCCAATCCTGATTCTCACCGCCAAAAATCTGACCGTTGACGACAAGGCACAGCTGAACGGAAATGTGAACAGAGTCATGCAAAAGGGTCAGGCCGGAGCATCCGAACTCTTGACCTGGCTGAAGCGGCAGCCGGCCCGCCACCAGGGCTCATGAAAGGTTGCGAAGGCGCCTCGGGACCTATGACCGACGCGGCCGGCTGCAAGACGTGGAACCGGCATGAGTTCAACAATGGGGCCCAATTCGCACCCGAGACCATCTGCTTCAGAATCAGCTCGCCGTCCCCCCTCGTCTTGCGCTGGTCGCCTGACTTCGGGATGTTCTGCTGTTAGTCGGACATCAAGCTCGAATGAGACCATTCCAGCTAGAGGAGCCAGGCCGACCTGGCGAGTTGTCCAATTGGCCCTGACTTGGAGCAACTTCCCTTTCCACGCAGCGATCTCGTCGGTCAGTGAGCCGTGCCTGCGCACGTGTTGATGTGCACCCGACTGGATATACACCACGGGGAACTCGAAATCCCACCCGGCGCTCTTCTATCGCATTCGAGCCATCTGAATCACTGTGAAGCGAGCCAACAAACCCAGGGTGCCCGGTTTCTTTAGATACCCGGCCTACGACTTCGGACGACCTGAGTCGATACGCATAAGGGTTGCGCTCAGGCCGACAGGAGGCCAGAAGATCCGCTTTGCGGGCTGGGTAGAGCCGACCGTTCGCGCACGTTCTATACGACTCGCTGAAGACTTCATTCGTCGACTTCGGACGACAGTCTCGCAAATGGCGATTTGATCGCTGCATACACCACAGAATCGCGTGCGATCGGTACTGCAAGGCCGTGACGCAGCGTATAGGCGACATCCGCGTCGGTTGAGGGCTAGAGCGGGCTCAAAGCTCCAGCGCCTCATCCAGCCGCGATAAGAGTTCGCGGGGCGAGAACGGTTTGGTCAGGTAAAAGTCAGCACCGGCGGCCACCCCGGCCGTCATGTCCGAAGCCAAGGCCGACGCCGTGAGAAGGATCACTTTGGTGCCGGCGAGATTGGGGTCCGATCTGATAGCACGCAAGATGTCCAGGCCTGTGCGTCCGGGCATTCGGACATCCAGAAGCACGAGCGAGGGCCGGTGCTCTTGAATCAGAGACCAAGCTTCATCACCATCGCATGCTTCCACGACGTTGTAGTCGTCAGCTCCGATGGTTGCCTGTACTAGTAGTCGAACGCTCGGTTCGTCGTCGGCGATGATCACGGTGCGGCGGCTGCGCGTGGAGCTGGGAGGCTTGCTTGCCACTAGCGCGACTCGCGCAGATTGAGAGCCTGTGCGACAAACAGAGCAGCCTCCTTGGCAGCGCCGGAATGCTTCTTGAGCACTGCCACGACACCTGAGGTCCGCAAAGCAAGCGTTTCTCTTGCCTCGAGCTCCTTGATGGAGACCACAACCACAGGCAGTTCCATGCCTTGAGAGGAGCGCAATCGGGCCAGGAAGTCCTCGCCACTAGCCCCCGGTAGCATGAGGTCAAGTACGACGGCACGCGGGGTCATCTGACCCATCAGACGATCGGCTGTCTCAGCATCCGGAGCCCACACCGAGCTCAGTCCGTAGACCGCGAGCTCGGCTTCAAGCAGCCGAGCAAAACCGACATCGTCCTCGACCAGTAGAACATCTCCCGATTTGGCCTCTGCGGTGATGATCCGCAATGTGAAGTAAAAGCGCGAACCCTGCCCAAGTCCTGCCGACTCGGCCCCGACTCGGCCGCTGTGCGCCTCGATGATTCGTCGGCTTATGGCAAGGCCCAAGCCGGTGCCCGATATTTGTCGGCGGTCTTGGTTCGCGACACGGTAGAACTTGTTGAAGAGTTTTGGTAGTGCCTCAGCTGGGATGCCAAGACCGTGGTCCTGAATCGAAACTTCAACGACATCGGCAATGACCCCCGCCCGCACATTAATTGGCCCTCCGCCAGGCGAGTATTTGCGAGCGTTAGACAGCATATTTATCAGGACTTGGAGGATTGCATTGGTATCTGCAATCACCAGCGGGAGATCGCTTGGCAGGTCGACGTCGATTGGCGTTCCTGGATCATCGCCAGCAGTCGCGATTGCGCGGGCGATCACTGTTCGCAGATCGGCCGGACCGAGATCCAGCTTCTTATAGCCGCCCTCTAAACCTTGGAGGTCAAGGAAGTCATTGATAAGATCGGTCAGCCGCCGGCCCTCCTTGAGCATCGTCCCCAGGTACTGCTTTCGTTGTGCCTCGGAGACCACGCGCTCTAGGAGCAGTTCTGTAAATCCGACAAGACTTGCGAGTGGTGTTCGCAGCTCGTGGCTGACCATCCCGATCAGTTCATCCTTGGCTCGGTCCAACTCTTTCGCGGCAGTGATGTCGTGCAGCACTATCACTGACCCGACCTGCCCGCCGTCTGACGGCAATACCGCCGGTGAGACCGTGACATCTATCTCGCGTCGGGGCTCGAGAATCACCATTGGAAAGTTGGTGGTCCCCCCGGGGTCGAATGCTTGCTGGAGGTGGGAACGAACACTCGGGTAATCGTCCACTCGCGCAGCCAGCGCTTCACCGAGCTGTCGTGCTGGAAGACCCAATGCCTTCTCCGCTTGAATGCCTGTCAAGCGGCTGGCTTCTTTGTTCCAATGTGCCACCACGAGTTCGCGATCGACCAGGACCACTCCTACGCCGATGGCGTCCACAAGGGCCGTGAGTAATGCCAGTCGAGTAGCAGCAGCGAGGTTTGCCTTTCTTAGCTCGCCCTCTGCTTCGACCTCTTGCGTGATGTCGCGCGCCACCGCGTAGATCATTTGGGGGGACGCTGCGGGCATCGCTGCCCACTCCAGCCAACGGTAGGTGCCGTCTCGGCACTCATAACGATTTCTGAAATGGACGGTGGTTGATCCTTGGGTGAGCTTTCCGGCTTCAGCTACAGTTGCGGATCGGTCCTCGGGGTGGACGAAATCCAGATAAGGTCGCGCCATCAACTCGTCTTGTGTGAATCCAAGCGTCCGAGTCCATGCACTATTGATGCGCTTGAAGTAGCCGTCAAAACCTGCCAGGCAAAGCATGTCGACGGACAGATTGAAAAAGCTCTCGTACGTATCGTCGGTCACGTTCGTGGGAAGGCTCAGCCTAGCGTGTTGTCACCCAAATGAACTGCTTGAACGTATCGGAACGATCTCGCATCACAATTCACCACGCCCCGACCGATAGCCACGCGGCGTGGGGGATCGCAACCCGGCCTGGATCCCCACATCGAGCTAAGACAGAGATTCGCGAGCGCCAGGGGCCGGGCTCAGACCCGGGGTAGGTGGAGGGCGGTGTCTTGGCGTACCCGTGCACCTAGCGCAGGTAAAGTGCTCACGCGTTTTAGAAAACCGCGGGAGGGTTCCAACTGTTTTCGCTGGTTCCGACCAGGCCTTCTTGTAGGAGAGGCCACTACGGCCAACTCGGCTGTCATTGGCTGTCATTCGGTCGATGCAATGGACGTTGGTGGACAAAAGCGATCTTGGGCGGACGTCCGTGGACGACCTCCCACGGTTTTGAAGACCGCGGGGCTAACGTCCGTGAGTGTCCGTTAGAGACCGCGTTAGGTTCATTCGAGTGAGGCGGCAATCCGTGGTCGTCCGCCTTCGCCCGCAGTCATCCGCCGGCTTGGCTGTCTTCTTGGCTGTCAGAGATGGTGGACATCAAAGACCTTTCGACATCATTCCGCGCGGCGCTGGTCATGAGGGCGGTGCGGAAGCACACCGACCACGGAGCAGGCATGGCGCCAACGCGCCATCATCTATCTGTGGCGAGGCTGCTGGGCGTCCGGGGAAGACCACGCTTGCAAATGCGCCAGTTGATCGGCGGCCCTTCCCCGGTGCTGGCTCCGGGATGCTACGACGCTCTCAGTGCTCGGCTCGTCGAGGAGGCGGGCTTCCCGGCCGCTTACATGACTGGCTTCGGTTCCGCGGCCAGTTACTTGGGGAGGCCCGACGTTGGGCTGATGACGATGGCGGAGATGGTCGACAACGCTCGCCGCATCGTCGATGCGGTCGACATCCCGGTGATCGCCGACGCCGACACTGGGTACGGCAACCCGATCAACGTCATCCGGACCGTTCAGGCGTACGAGAGGGCGGGGGTCGCGGCGATCCACATAGAGGACCAGGTGGCGCCGAAGAAGTGCGGGCACATGGAAGGCAAACAGGTGATTTCGCCCGAGGAAATGGCAGCCAAGATCCGCGCTGCGGCTGACGCGCGCAACTCCCCAGACTTCCTGCTCATCGCTCGAACCGACGCCCGCGCAGTCGAGGGCCTGGACGCCGCAATCGAACGGGCACGGCTCTACCGGGAGGCCGGCGCCGACATTCTTTTCGTCGAGGCGCCTCAATCGGAGGCGGAGATACGCGCCGTCGCAGCCGCTTTCCCGCAGGTCCCGCTTCTTTTCAACTACGCGGAGGGGGGCAAGACACCAGCGGTTGCACACAGCCTGCTCATAGAGCTGGGCTTCGCTATCATCATCTTTCCGATCAGCACGATGCTCGCGGCGACCAAGGCTATGCGCGGCGTGCTCAAAAGGATCAAAGAGGACGGCTCTCCGATCGGCGTCCTCTCCGACCTTCCCCGGTTCGGCGACTTCGTTGACTTCATCGGATTACCTGAGATTCTTGAGCTTGAGCAGCGGTACAAAGTTGTAGACATGGAGGGGGACCAATGAGCGAGACGTTTAACAAGCCCAGCATCAGCACCGAGTCGGCGCATCGGATCGTCGCCGCAGCGGAAGCAAAGGCGAAAGCGATGGCTCATCCATTCGTGATCGCCGTCTGCGACGAGAGCGGCGTGCTGAAGGCCTTCAGCCGGATGGATGGTGCCGCCCTCCTCAGCGTTCAAATCGCCCAGGACAAGGCCTACACCGCGGTCGGCTTCGGCCTATCTACCGACGGCTGGCACGAGTTCATCAAGAACGACCCGCCGCTGGCGGCCGGCGCCGTCGGAGGGATTGACCGGCTCGTCGTCTTTGGAGGGGGATACCCGATCAAGGCCGGCGACGTGATCATTGGCGCGATCGGCGTCAGCGGGGGCCACTACAAGCAAGACATGGAGGTGGCCCAGGCAGGGCTCGCGGCTGTGCGCTAGCCTGGCGCCGGAGCCTTACGCTCAAGATCCCGAAGCCGGTGCGACGGCGAGCGTCCCGATCGATCCTGGCGGTCCAAGCAATTCCAGGCGAGGTTGGTCTGCCCGCCCACAAACCATCGGAAGTAGCGCCCGCGCTCATCGGGCTTGTGCGGGTCCCATTCGAACACCCGATCCCATAGCCGGTGCCAGGGCAGGGTGTAGGAGGGCAAGAGTTGATCTGGTCCGGGCGGAGGGACTGTTGCCGCCCAGCAACTGGTCATCGTCCGCTGCTTCGAAGACGCCGCGAAGCTGGACAGCAACCTGGGGCGCGGCGCGCATGTACGTGCCTCAAACGTGGTCAGGCCCGAGGTCGAGGTGGTGGCCGGCGGCGTGACTGGGGCGTGACCGAAGGCGGCCAATGCGTTGGGCGAGTGAGCCATGGTGGCAACTTCGTGTCGAGATCAC